>NZ_JAUNPC010000105.1 GCF_030536915.1 Paracoccus sp. (in: a-proteobacteria) | reverse complement strand
CTTTCGCTGGAAGCCCAGCTTGAGGCGCGCGTGCTGATGATGTCCACGAACAACGTGCTGTCGCCCGCCAACGGCGCGCCGATCATCGTGCCGTCGCAGGACATGGTGCTTGGCCTCTACTACACCACCATGCAGCGTGACGGCATGGTGGGCGAGGGCATGGCTTTCGGCTCGGTCGAGGAAGTGGAGCACGCGCTGGCCGCCGGCGCCGTGCATCTGCACTCGCAGATTACCTGCCGCCTGCCGCAGATCGACGAGGACGGCAACGAGGTCATCAAGCGTTATGAGACGACGCCCGGCCGGGTCCGTCTGGGCGCGCTGCTGCCGAAAAACGCCAAGGCTCCGTTTGAACTCGTCAACCGCCTGCTGCGCAAGAAGGACGTCCAGAACGTCATCGACACCGTCTACCGCTACTGCGGCCAGAAGGAATCGGTGATCTTCTGCGACCAGATCATGGGCATGGGCTTCCGCGAGGCCTTCCGCGCCGGCATCAGCTTCGGCAAGGACGACATGGTCGTGCCCGAGTCCAAGTGGGACATCGTCGGCGAGGTCCAGGAGCAGGTGAAGGAGTTCGAGCAGCAGTATCTCGACGGCCTGATCACCCAGGGCGAGAAGTACAACAAGGTCGTGGACGCCTGGTCGAAGTGCAACGACCGCGTGACCGAGGCCATGATGACCACGATCTCGGCCAAGCACCAGGACGAGAACGGCGCCGAGATGGAGCCGAACTCGGTCTACATGATGGCGCACTCGGGCGCCCGGGGTTCGGTCAGCCAGATGAAGCAGCTTGGCGGGATGCGGGGCCTGATGGCCAAGCCGAACGGCGAGATCATCGAGACGCCGATCATCTCGAACTTCAAGGAAGGCCTGACCGTTCTTGAATACTTCAACTCGACCCACGGCGCCCGCAAGGGCCTGTCGGACACGGCGTTGAAGACGGCGAACTCGGGCTATCTGACCCGCCGCCTGGTGGACGTGGCGCAGGACTGCATCGTGCGCGAGCATGACTGCGGCACCGACCGGGCGATCACGGCTTCGGCTGCCATCAACGACGGCGAGGTGATCTCGCCGCTGTCGGAACGCATCCTGGGCCGTGTCGCGGCCGAGGACGTGCTGGTGCCGGGCGGGGACGAGGTGCTGCTGCGCCGCAACGAGCTGATCGACGAGCGCAAGGCCGACGCCATCGAAGGCGCGGGCGTGCAGAACGTCCGCATCCGCTCGGCCCTGACCTGCGAGGCCGAGGACGGGGTCTGCGCCCTCTGCTACGGTCGCGATCTGGCCCGCGGCACGCTGGTCAATATCGGCGAGGCGGTGGGCATCATCGCCGCCCAGTCGATCGGCGAACCCGGCACGCAGCTGACGATGCGGACCTTCCACATCGGCGGCATCGCCCAGGGCGGCCAGCAGTCCTTCATCGCGGCGAACCAGGAAGGCACCGTCCGGTTCGAGAACGAGGCCGTGCTGGAGAACGCGAATGGCGAACTGATCGTCATGAGCCGTTCGATGCAGTTGCACGTCATGAACGAGCAGGGCACGGCGCTGGCCAGCCACAAGCTGTTCTATGGCTCGAAGCTGATGGTGCGGGACGGCGACGCGGTGACGCGGGGCCAGAAGCTGTTCGAATGGGACCCCTATACCCTGCCGATCATCGCCGAGCAGGCGGGAACCGCGCGCTTCGTCGATCTTCTTTCGGGCCTGTCGGTCCGCGAGGACACCGACGAGGCGACCGGCATGACCCAGAAGATCGTGACGGACTGGCGGTCGGCGCCGAAAGGCAGCGACCTCAAGCCCGAGATCATCATCATGGGCGAGGACGGCGAGCCGGTCCGCAACGAGCAGGGCAACCCGGTCAGCTATCCGATGTCGGTCGATGCGATCCTGTCGATCGAGGACGGGCAGGAGGTCAAGGCGGGCGACGTCATCGCGCGGATCCCGCGAGAAGGCGCGCGCACCAAGGACATCACCGGGGGTCTTCCCCGCGTGGCCGAACTGTTCGAGGCGCGCCGTCCCAAGGACCACGCGATCATCGCCGAGATGGACGGCACGGTGAAATTCGGCAAGGACTACAAGAACAAGCGCCGGATCATCGTGCAGCCCAACAAGGAAGGCTTTGAGCCCGTCGAATACATGGTGCCGAAAGGCAAGCACATCCCGGTGCAGGAAGGCGACTTCGTGCAGAAGGGCGACTACATCATGGACGGGAACCCGGCGCCGCATGACATCCTGCGGATCATGGGGATCGAGGCGCTGGCCGACTACCTGATCGACGAGGTGCAGGACGTCTACCGGCTGCAGGGCGTGAAGATCAACGACAAGCACATCGAGGTGATCGTCCGCCAGATGCTGCAGAAGATCGAGATCCTCGATTCGGGCGACACCACGCTGCTGAAGGGCGAGCACGTGGACCGCGACGAGTTCGACGAGGAGAACGCCAAGATCGAGGCCCGTGGCGGCCGTCCGGCGCAAGGCGAACCCGTGCTTCTGGGCATCACCAAGGCCTCGCTGCAGACTCGCAGCTTCATCTCGGCCGCGTCCTTCCAGGAAACGACCCGGGTGCTGACCGAGGCTGCCGTCCAGGGCAAGCGCGACAAGCTCGTGGGCCTGAAGGAGAACGTCATCGTAGGCCGCCTGATCCCGGCCGGCACCGGCGGGGCCACGGCCCGCGTCAAGCGCATCGCCGAAGGCCGCGACGCCGAGGTGATCGAGATGCGCCGCGCCGAGGCGGAAGCCGCCGCGGCGCTGGCCGCGCCCCAATCCTCGCCCGAGGTGCGGAACGCGGACATCGACACGGTCATCACCTCGCCCGAGGAGTGATCTGACGGCCCCAAGGAACCGAAAGGCCCGGCCAAGCGCCGGGCCTTTTCTTTTGCGGACGGGGCGCGAGCCGCCCGCGTGCGTGTCATCGGCGGCAGGCGTAGCCATCCGGCCCATAAACAAAACGCCTTGAGAGGGTGGGATGCAGGCGGCGGTCGATCAGAAGCGACGGATCAACCTGCTGCGGCTGTCGCTTCTGGCCATGATGCCGGCGATCCTTCTGGTCAATCCGGCGCTTGGGCCAGGCGGCCTCGGACACGAAGTCATCAAAGCCTTCGGTCTTCTGCTTCTGCTGGTAGGGGTTCTGGGCCGTTTCTGGTCGATCCTCTATGTCGGCGGCGCCAAGAACCGGATGGTGGTGCAGGACGGCCCCTATTCGGTGACCCGGAATCCGCTGTATTTCTTTTCGACCGTCGCCGCGACGGGCATCGGCCTGATGTTCGGGGCGGTCAGTCTGGGGCTGCTGATTGGGGCGACCGACGGCGTGATCCTGTGGAACACTGCGCGGAAGGAAGCCGCCTTCCTGTCACACGGCTTCGGCTCGGATTATGACGCCTGTGCGGCGCGCATGCCCTTCTTCCTGCCCGATCCGCGGCTGTTCCGCACCGGCAGGACCGTGCAGGTCGATATCGCCACGCTGCGGCGCATCATGTTTGATGCCGTTGTCTTCCTGTGCTTCATTCCGATCGTCGAACTGGTGGACCAGCTCAAGGTCGGCCTTGGCTGGGCGCTGCTGTCGCTGTGGTGAGGATGGGCCTTCCCTCTGCCGCTGCCGCATCATAGGGCGGAATGACAACAGCGCCGGCTTTCCATGCGAACCCCTTTGATCTCGATGAACCGCCGGTTTCGGCTTCCCTCTGGCCAGCGTGGCGGGGCGGGGGACAACCTGCTGGCGGCGGCGCTGATGGTCGCCTCGATGGCGGCCTTCGTTTTCAACGACACCGCCGTCAAGGTTGTGACCCAGACGTTGCCATTGTCCGAGGCGATCGCGCTGCGGGGCATCGTCGTCACGGCGATCCTCTGGGCAATCGCGCAACGCGACGGCGGGGTTGTCTGGTGGCCGAAGGGGCAGCGGGACCGGATCATGCTGTCGCTGAGGACGGTGGCCGAGGTGTCCTCGACCCTCGTCTATCTGCTGGCGCTGCAACTCATGTCCCTCGGGCAGTTGTCGGCGGTCATGCAGGCGACGCCGCTGCTGATCATGCTGGCGGCGGCCGTCGTCTTCCGCGAGCGGCTGGGCTGGCGGCGGCTGTCGGCCGTGGGGGTCGGACTGGTCGGCGTGCTGCTGATCCTGCGCCCCGGAACCGGCGCCTTCGACGCCTCGGCAATTCTGGCAGTGGTGGCCGTGGTCCTGATCGTGGTGCGCGACCTTGCCAGCCGCGGCTTCACCCCTGCGGTCAGGTCCAGCACCGTCGCCTTCTACGCCGCGCTCGCCGTCACCCTGGGCGCCCCGCTGACCGGAGAGCTTGGCGACTGGCGCTGGCCGATGGGCGGGGAAGTCATGGGCCTCGCGATCTCGACCGTGTTCCTGACCATCGGCTATCTCACCGCCGTTGCGGTCATGCGGGTGGGCGAGGTCGGCTTCGTCTCGCCCTTCCGCTACACCGCCCTCATCTTCGCCTTCCTCGTGGACCTCGCCGTCTTCGGCGTCTGGCCCGCCGGCTGGACCTGGTTCGGGGCCGGGCTGGTGGTGGCGGCCGGCCTTTACTCGATCTGGCGCGAGGCGCGGCTGCAGGACGGGTCCCGCTGATGCGGGCGCAGCTTCTGGGCCTCTGCCGCTTCTCCTATCTCGGCGGCCGGGGCTTCCAGGTCCGGCACGATTCGATCGAGGAACGGCGGGCTTTCCTTTACGATCCCGCGCGGCTTGCCCGCCGCTGGGCATGGTTCGAGGCGGTGGCGCTGCCTGGCCTGACCCGCCAGACCGATCCCCACTATACCATCGTCATCATGACCGGCCCCGACCTGCCGCAGCCATGGCTGGACCGGCTGCGGGAAATCGCCGCCGCCCACCCGCAGATCCGGCTGGAGCTGGTGCCGCCGATGGAGCATCACCGCGTCGCCTGCGCCCGTGCGATCCATCCCCATGTGGACCCTGCCGCCGACTGGGTCGGGCAGTTCAAGCACGACGACGACGACGGGCTGGCCTTTGACTTCGTCGCCCGCGCCCACCGCGACCTGCGGCTGCTGATGCCGATGCTGCGGCGTGACGGGCGGGCTTTCGGCGACTACATGAAGGGCGTGATCCTGAAGGCGACCGAAATCGGGGTCGAGGCCCTGCCGCGCCATGTCCATGCCACCGGCGTGGCGCTGGTCATCTGGCAGCGCCCGGATGCGCGGGAAACCTGCATCGACCATGAGCACTGGAAGATCGGCAGCTACATGAACGGCATGGCCCTGAATGACCGGCCCATGTTCCTGCGGACGGTCCACCACGACAGCGACTCGGGCGCGCTGGGGCCGAACTATCCCTGGACCGACCCGCCCGCCGACCCTGCACCCCTGCTCAGGCGCCGCTTCGGCGTGGACCTGCCCGCGCTGGACAGGACTGCCAAGGCCGCTGCCCTGCCGGGGGCGGACCGGCCAAGATGGAGACGCTGAGCCTCGCCTCATTGACATCGGCGCGCGAATCCGCATATACGCCCGGCACCCGGCGCGAAAGCGGACGGGAACCCCAGAACCATCACGGTCACGATCCGGGCACAGCCCCTGATCCTCTGGAAATCTTCCCGTCCAGCCCCTGACAGGGTTCGGATGGGTTTGGCGTTTCGCGATGGGCGCGAAAGGCTGTCGAGAAGTGGCGCGCCAAGCCCGGGCGCGAGTATCGCAAAGCAAGACGGGGAACCGAATGCCGACGATCCAACAGCTGATCCGCAATCCGCGGCAGCCCAAGGTGCAGCGATCCAAGTCGCAGCACCTGCAGGGAAACCCTCAGAAGCGCGGCGTCTGCACCCGCGTCTACACCACCACGCCGAAGAAGCCGAACTCGGCCATGCGGAAGGTCGCCAAGGTGCGCCTGACCAATGGTTTCGAGGTTATCAGCTACATCCCCGGCGAAAAGCACAACCTGCAGGAACACAGCGTCGTGCTGATCCGCGGCGGTCGGGTGAAGGACCTTCCGGGTGTGCGCTACCACATCCTGCGCGGCGTCCTGGATACCCAGGGTGTCAAAGATCGTCGTCAGCGTCGTTCGAAATACGGCGCCAAGCGTCCGAAGTGAGGGTTAGATAGATGTCCCGTCGTCACGCCGCTGAGAAGCGCGAAGTCCTGCCCGACGCCAAGTATGGCGATCGCGTGCTGACCAAATTCATGAACAACCTGATGGTTGACGGCAAGAAGTCGATTGCCGAGACGATCGTCTACAACGCGCTCGACCGCGTTCAGGGCCGCCTCAAGCGCGAGCCGATCGAGGTCTTCCACGAGGCGCTCGACAACGTGAAGCCCTCGGTCGAGGTGCGTTCGCGCCGCGTCGGCGGTGCCACCTACCAGGTGCCGGTCGAAGTCCGCCCGATCCGCCGCGAGGCGCTGGGCATCCGCTGGCTGATCGACGCCGCCAAGAAGCGCAACGAACACACCATGGAAGAGCGGCTCGCGGGCGAGCTGGCCGACGCGGTGAACGGCCGCGGCACCGCGGTGAAGAAGCGCGAAGACACCCACAAGATGGCCGACGCCAACAAGGCGTTCAGCCACTACCGCTGGTAAGGACCGCGCATCATGGCACGCGTTTACGCACTCGACCATTACCGCAACTTCGGCATCATGGCCCACATCGATGCCGGCAAGACAACCACGACCGAACGGATCCTGTTCTACACGGGCAAGAACCACAAGATGGGCGAGACGCACGAAGGCGCGTCCACCATGGACTTCATGGAACAGGAAGCCGAGCGCGGGATCACCATCTCGTCGGCCGCCACCACCACCTTCTGGCAGCGTCAGGAAGACCCGACCAGCGAAGGCACGTCGGAAACCAAGTACCGCTTCAACATCATCGACACCCCCGGCCACGTGGACTTCACCATCGAGGTCGAGCGTTCGCTGGCGGTGCTTGACGGCGCGATCTGCCTGCTGGACGCCAACGCCGGCGTCGAGCCGCAGACCGAGACCGTCTGGCGCCAGGCAGACCGCTACGAGGTGCCGCGGATCGTGTTCGTCAACAAGATGGACAAGATCGGCGCCGACTTCTTCAAATGCGTCCAGATGATCAAGGACCGCACCGGCGGCACCCCCTGCCCGATCGCCCTGCCGATCGGCGCCGAGGACAAGCTGGAAGGCATCGTCGACCTGATCAAGATGGAAGAATGGGTCTGGAAGGGCGAGGACCTCGGTGCAAGCTGGGTCCGCCAGCCGATCCGCGACGAGCTGAAGGACGTTGCCGAGGAATGGCGCGGCAAGATGATCGAGCTTGCCGTCGAACAGGACGACGAGGCGATGGAAGCCTACCTCGAAGGCAGCGAGCCTGACGAGGAGACGCTGCGCCGCCTGATCCGCAAGGGCACGCTGGCGCTGGCCTTCTTCCCGGTCACTGCCGGCTCGGCCTTCAAGAACAAGGGCGTCCAGCCGCTGCTGAACGCGGTCATCGACTTCCTGCCGGCGCCGGTCGACGTGCCGCCGCTGATGGGCTTTGCGCCCGATGACGAGACGGAAACCCGCAACATCGAACGCAAGGCCGATGACTCGGAACCCTTCTCGGCGCTTGCGTTCAAGATCATGAACGACCCCTTCGTCGGCTCGCTGACCTTCACGCGCGTTTATTCGGGCGCGCTGAAGAAGGGCGACCAGATGCTGAACGCGACCAAGGGCAAGCGCGAGCGTGTCGGCCGCATGATGCTGATGCACGCGATCAACCGCGAAGAGATCGAGGAAGCCTTCACCGGCGACATCATCGCGCTTGCGGGCCTGAAGGACACCACCACGGGCGACACGCTCTGCGATCCCGCCAAGCCGGTGGTCCTGGAAACCATGACCTTCCCCGAGCCGGTGATCGAGATCGCCGTCGAGCCCAAGTCCAAGGCTGACCAGGAAAAGATGGGCCTGGCCCTTCAGCGCCTGTCGGCCGAGGACCCGTCCTTCCGCGTCGAAACCGACCTCGAGTCGGGCCAGACGATCATGAAGGGCATGGGCGAACTTCACCTCGACATCCTGGTCGACCGCATGAAGCGCGAGTTCAAGGTCGAGGCGAATATCGGCGCCCCGCAGGTGGCCTACCGCGAGACCATCTCGACCGAGGCCGAGATCGACTACACCCACAAGAAGCAGACCGGCGGCACGGGCCAGTTCGCCCGCGTCAAGCTGGTCATCACCCCGACCGAGCCGGGCGAGGGCTACTCGTTCGAATCGAAGATCGTGGGCGGTGCGGTGCCGAAGGAATACGTCCCGGGCGTCGAGAAGGGCATCAAGTCGGTCATGGACTCCGGTCCGCTGGCAGGCTTCCCGGTGATCGACTTCAAGGTCGCGCTGATCGACGGTGCGTTCCACGACGTCGACTCGTCGGTGCTGGCCTTCGAGATCGCATCCCGTGCGGCGATGCGCGAGGGCCTGAAGAAGGCCGGCGCCAAGCTGCTGGAGCCGATCATGAAGGTCGAGGTGGTGACGCCCGACGAATACACCGGCTCGATCATCGGCGACCTGACCAGCCGTCGCGGAATGGTGCGCGGCCAGGACACCCGCGGCAATGCCAATGTCATCGACGCGATGGTGCCGCTGGCCAACATGTTCGGCTACATCAACAACCTGCGTTCCATGTCCTCGGGACGCGCAGTGTTCACGATGCAGTTCGACCATTACGAGGCCGTGCCGCAGAACATCTCGGACGAGATCCAGAAGAAATACGCGTAATGCCGGCGGTGCGTGGGAAACCACGCACCCTGCCCAAACCGTAGGGTGCGTGCCTGCACGCACCGTCCCAGAACAGGAGCTTTGCAATGGCAAAGGCAAAATTCGAACGGACGAAGCCGCACGTCAACATCGGGACGATCG
>NZ_JAUNPC010000104.1 GCF_030536915.1 Paracoccus sp. (in: a-proteobacteria) | reverse complement strand
TGGGCTCATGGGCAACCAGCACGAGGGTATTGCCAGGCAGATCCACCCGTGTGCCCTCCACTACGGCACCGCCCTTCTCGACCTCGTCCATCCACTGCTTGGATGCTGATATGAAGATGTCGGCGGGTGCGCCTTCGATGATCTGCTTGGCCAGCACGTTCGAGCCGGCATAGCTGGATGGTGACAGCATTTCCGGTTTCGGCCTGCAACCTGGCAGCGATGGGATCGAGCGTGGTCTTCATCGAGGCAGCGACAAAGACGACCACCTCTTCAGCGGCAACCGGCAAGACTGCAGCGAGGGCTATCGGAAGGGCAAGGATCGTTGACGACCGGCGCGACATGGAAGTCTGCATCGGTCATGTTTGCCAAGGCATGACGCACCACAGCCCTGCGGCAATCGTCATTTCCGTTCAGACACATCGGCCAGAAGCGCTCTGAGTTTTCTGATCCGCTCCGCGTTTGCGGCCGCAGCGGAGACTTCGATCTCGCGAAACAGTGCAAGAACCTGCGCCCCCGTCTCCGACAGCTCCGCGCCCCACCGCCGGAACCGCCGCGCGCGCTCACCACCAGTGGCTCGGCAAACATCGTGTCCATCGCCTCGACCAGTCCCCAGGCACGCCTGTAGCTCATGTGCAGCTCGCGGCCGGCGGCAGAGATCGATCCGTGCCGGGCGATCCCTTCCAGAAGCGCCGCCTTGCCAAGGACCCATCATCTCAGTCTCGGTGAAATGGAGTCTGAGGAAGAGTGCCGGGTGCAGGCTGGCCACAGTTCATCGACTCCTGAACAAAGCTTGGAGAACCCTGACCAACCTGCCGCATGAACCGGTGGAGTTCCATCCACGGAGGGACTGCCCGCAGGTTCAGAACGTCACCTTGGTCGTCAGGAAGAAGCTGCGGCCCGGTTCGGGAAATCCCTCGACCAGCTGGTAATCGCGGTCGAACAGGTTTCGCACACCGAAGACAACGCCGGCCCGTTGCGTCGCCAGCCAGTCGAAGTTCAGGTTGACCAGCGCGAAGCCGCCGATGCGGGTATAGCCGATCTCTTCCGGGTCGTCGGGCTGGATGGCGCTTTCCGACAAGCGTGAGCTGTAGATCTCGACTGAAGGGGCGACGGTCAGCCGGTCCGTCGCCTGCCAGTCCAGCCGCAGATAGGCGCTGTGCCGGGGCGTATCGGTCGGGCGGTAGTCGTCGCGGACCGGGTCCGAGATGCTGCGTTGCAGCCAGGTGTAGTTCGCGGCCAGCGACAGGCGGTCGTCGATGCGCCAGTCGGCGGCGATCTCGAAGCCCTTGGCTGTGCCGTCGCCGACGTTGCGGCTCTGGGTGATGGGGCCGCCCTCGTCGTCCACGGCGCCGATCGGGACCGACAGGATCAGGTCCTCGATCTTGCTGTAGAAGAGCGCGGTCTCGATCCGGGCCGGGCCGAGGTCGCCGGCATAGCCGATCTCGAAATTGGTGGCGCGCTCGGATTCCAGGTCCGGGTTCGGCTCCGCGGTGCCGAAGCGCGTGCTGTAGCGGTTGAACAACGTCGGGAAGCGGGTGCGCGAGGACAGGCTCGCGTGGAACTCGCCCCGGTCGTCGGGACGCCACAGTGCCGCAAGCTGCCAGTTCACCGCGTCTGACGTTCCCGTGGGCAGGCCGCGGTCATCGTCGGTGCGGTCGGCCTTCAACACGGTGGCCTTGTCGTAGCTGATGCCTCCGATGACGGTCAGGTCGTCCCGCAGGCCCCAGGTGTTTTCCAGCGCGACCGAGATGGTTTCTTCCTCGCTGACCTCGGTGGGGTCGGGGCCAGGCCCGAGGTCGGGGCTGGGGAACTGGGTCGTTTCATGCTTGTCGCGGCGGTAATGCAGGGCGCTGCGGAGCGTGTTGCCGCCCGCAAGATCGGCCCCCGCCTCAAGGCTCAGGCCCCAGGCCTTGTCGTTGTAACGGCTGTCGAAGGCGCGGCGCTGGGTCTGGGTCGTGTGGGTGTAATCGTCCCAGGCCGACAGGATGTTGTCGAAGCGGTTGACATAGGCGCGGGTCTTCACATAGCCGTCGCCGAGTTCGGTGTGCGAATAGAAGGCAAGGCCGTCGATGTCCCATTCCGGCCAGGTCCAGTCACGCTGCCAGCTTTGCCCCTCGCCTGGCGGGGGCGTCAGCCCGCGGATCGGCTGGTCCACGTTGTAGGGCGCGTTCTTGGCCCCGGTCTGGCGGGTGTAGCTGAGGACATATTCATCCGTCGCGTTCGGCGTCCAGCCTGCCTTGAGGTTCAGCCGGTCGTCCTCGGTGTCCGAGTTGTCGCGCAGGCGGCCGTCCTCCTGCAGGCGCGGGGTGAAATCGCGCGACAGATAAAAGCCGTCGTTGTCGCGTTTGAGGTAGCTGCCCTGCAGCCAGAAGTTTTCCTGCTTGGTGCCGAGCGACAGGAAGCCCGTGCGCGCGGCGATGTCGCCGCGGTTGCCGGCTTCGAACCCCAGCCGCGCCTCGCCCTCGGAGGGTTCGGTCGGCTGGCGGGTGACGAGGTTGATCGCGCCGCCCATGCCGCCGGGGCCGTTCAGGACCGAGACATAGCCCTTCTGGATCTGGATCTCGGCCAGGTCGGGGGTCAGGAAGCGGCCGAAGTCCAGCCGGTTGTCGGCGGGCAGGTAGACGCGGATGCCGTCGATCGACAGCGGCACCTGGAAGCGGTCGAAGCCGCGCACATGGACAAGCCGCTCGTTCCGGCTGCCGCCGGTGTTGCCGATATTGACGCCCGGCACGGTCTTCAGCGCGTCGTCGAGCGTCTCGCGGTTCTCGCGCAGCACCTGCTCGGACGTGACGGTCGAACTGGTGCCGCCGCTGGTCCGCTCGTCCTCGGCGGTCAGCACGATGGTGCCGAGGACGAAGCTGTCCTGCGCGCCTGCGGCCAGCGGCAGAAGCCACAGGGCGGCGGCGCCCAGAAGGCGGGTGCGGTGACTCATCGGCTGCTCCTCCTGGCGCCTCGCTTTGCGGAGGCGATTCGTTATATTCTCTCAAACATAACGTATTTGGTTGAAAGACAAGCATGAGCGCCAAGTGGGTCGCACCGGGATCGACGGCTTGCCAAACCGGCGCGATATATTTCATCATTCATATCGAAGAGCCGCGAGAGGTAGGGGCATGGAAATCCGGTATGTCTGCTCGGATCAGGAAAAGGCGACCGACGCCGTCCTGGCCGCCGTTGCCGAAAGGGCGCGGGACGTGGGTATCGCGCTGGCCGGAACGGTGCAGCCGGTCGATCCCGTCCTCGCGTCAGAGAAATGCCATATCGTGCTGGCGCTGCTGCCGGATGGCGAGCGGCGCGACATCAGCGTGGACCTCGGCCCCGAGGTGACGGGCTGCCGCCTGAACCCCGAGGCGCTGGAAGCGGCGGTGATGGTGGTCGAGGACCGGCTTCCCGCCGCGCAGGCGCTGGTCGTCAACAAGTTCGGCAAGCAGGAGGCGGCGGGCCGGGGCCTGGTCGGCGCCATCGGGCAGGCCTGCGAGCGCGGGCTGCCGGTGCTGGTCGGGGTCTCTCCCGCCTACCGCGAGGCGTTCCTTGCCTTTGCGGCGGGCGGTGCGCAGGAATTGCCTGCCGATGAAGGGCGCATCCTCGACTGGATGCGCACGGCCTGCCGACAGGCCGCCCTTTGATCCGGCCCAACGACATCGGAGAAACCCCATGAAGCTCAGCGCCCGCAACGTCCTGTCCGGCACCGTCACCGAGATCGTGACCGGCGCCGTCACCAGCCATGTCCGCATCGACCTCGGCGGCAGCACCATCACCGCCTCGATCACCAACGAGGCGGTGAAGGAACTGGGACTCAAGGTCGGGGACAAGGCCTCGGCAGTCATCAAGGCCTCGGACGTGATGGTCGGCGTGGATGAATGACCTTTGCGCGGGCGCCCTGCGCCCGCATGAGACCGCCGTCACCGTCCCGCAGCGCTTCGATGCGCAACTCTGGTTCATCGGCCGCATCCACACGCCCTGGACTGCACGCGGCGACTGCCCGCACCGGGGCGACCCCGAGAACGGGCCGGTCTGCCGGGTGGTGGTGGCCGAGCCCTGGGTCGCGGGCCTGACCGACATCGCGGGGCGCGAGCGGCTGCAACTGCTCTACTGGATGCACGAGGCGCGGCGCGACCTGGTGCTGCAGAACCCCGCCTTCGGCGACCGCGCCACCGGCACCTTCGCGCTGCGCTCGCCGGTGCGGCCCAATCCCGTGGCCTCTTCGGTGGTGCGGCTGCTGGCGGTCGATGGCCCGGTGCTGAGCGTGCGCGGGCTCGATTGCCTCGACGGCACGCCCCTGATCGACATCAAGGCCGAATTCGGAGCCATGCCATGATGTGCCTGACCCGCCGCGCCCTTGCCGGCGCCCTGCTGACGCTGGCCGCGCTGCCCGCGCTGGCCCAGACCCGGATCGTGACCGACGTCACCGGGCGCGTGGTTCAGGTGCCCGAGAACCCCGCGCGGGTCTTCGCCGCCGGGCCGCCCGCCGCGATGCTGCTCTACACCCTCAAGCCCGAGGCGATGGTCGGCTGGGTCAGCGCGCCCAAGCCCGCCGACCTGCCCTTTCTGCGCGCGGAAGCCGCCCGACTGCCCGCGCTTGGTCGCCTGACCGGGCGCGGGGACACCCTGAACCTCGAGGTGCTGCTCTCGGCCAGGCCCGACCTGATTGTGGATTATGGCACCGTCAGCGACACCTACATCGACCTTGCCGGGCGGATACAGGATCAGGCGGGGGTGCCTTATGTCCTGATCGACGGCAGCTTCGCCCGGATGGCGCAAGGGATTCGTGCCATGGCGGACCTGCTGGCGGTGCCAGCGCGCGGCGAGGAACTGGCGGCCTATGCCGAGCGGACGCTCGCCGACCTCGACGCGCTGCTGGCCACGCTCCCCGAGGACCAGCGCCCGACCGTCTATCTCGCCCGTGGCCCCGAGGGGCTGGAAACCCCGGCCCGCGGCTCGATCAACGCCGAGATCATCGAGCGCGTCGGCGCCATCAACGTGGCCCAGGCGGAAACGCGCGGCCTCGCCACCGTCTCGCCCGAGCAGGTGCAGGCCTGGGCACCCGAGGTCATCATCACCATCGACAGGGACTTCGCCGCCAATGTCGGGACCATGCCCGAATGGCAGGGTGTTCCGGCGGTGGCGAATGGCCGGATCTATCTGGCGCCCTCGGCCCCCTTCGGCTTCATCGACGCGCCGCCCTCGGTCAATCGGCTGATCGGGCTGACGTGGCTGATGCACAAGCTTTACCCCGACCATGCGCCGGGCGACCTGCGGGCCGAGGTCGCCGAGTTCTACGACCTGTTCTATGGGGTGCGCCCGACCGAGGCCGAGCTGACGGTCCTGCTGGGTGAGTGAGCGCGGCCTGACCGCCGTTCTGGTCTTGGTCCTGCTTGCGACCTTGCTGGCCGGTGCGGCGATCGGGCCTTTCGCACTGTCCCCTGGCCGCATCCTCGCCGTTCTGGCGGGCGACAGGTCCGACCCGCAGGCGGCGACGGTGCTGCTGAACATCCGCCTGCCAAGGGTGCTGGCGGCCGCCCTGGTCGGGGCGGCGCTGGCGGCGGCGGGCGCGGCCTATCAGACCACCTTCCGAAATCCGCTGGTGTCGCCCGACATCCTCGGCGTCTCGGCCGGGGCGGGCTTCGGGGCGGTGCTGGGCATCCTGCTGGGCCTGCCGGTCATGCTGATCCAGTTGCTCGGCTTCGGCATGGGACTGGTGACGGTGGGGCTGGTGATCGCGCTGACGCTCGCCCTGCGCGGCGGGGCCGAGGTGCTGATCATGGTGCTCTGCGGGATCGCCATCGGGGCCTTGGCGGGGGCGGGCATCTCGCTGGTCAAGCTGCTGGCCGATCCCGAGCAGCAACTGCCCGCGATCACCTTCTGGCTGATGGGCAGCCTGGCCGGGGTCAAACGCGCCGACCTCTGGGCGGGGCTGCCCGCGCTGCTCGTGGGCGTGCTGCCGCTACTGGCGTTGCGCTGGCGTATCGGGCTCTTGGCGATGGGGGATGACGAGGCCCGCGCGATGGGCATCGACGCCGCGCGCCTGCGGCTGCTGGTCATCGCCTGCGCCACGCTGATGACGGCGGCGGCGGTGGCGCTGGCGGGGGTGATCGGCTGGATCGGGCTGATGGTGCCGCATATGGCGCGGCTTCTGACCGGCCCCCGCTTTGACCGCCTGCTGCCCGCTGCGATCCTGATCGGCGCAGGCTTCATGGTGCTGGTGGACACCGCCGCGCGCAACATCGCCACGCTGGAGATCCCCTTGGGCATCCTCACCGCCGTCCTCGGCGCGCCGGTCTTCGTCTGGCTGCTGGCGCGGGGGACCAGGCCATGGAGCGCGTGACGCCGATCATCGACGCCTGCAACCTTGCCGTAGGCCATGGCGGCCGGGCGCTGGTGGACGGCATCGACCTGCGCCTTGAGGCGGGCGAGGTCCTCTGCCTGCTCGGCCCCAACGGCGCGGGCAAGACCACGTTGTTCCGCACTCTGCTGGGGCTGATCCCGCCTGTTGCCGGGCGGATCCAGTTGAAAGGGCAGCCGCTCGGCACCCTGTCCCGAGTTCAGATCGCCCAGCATCTTGCCCATGTGCCCCAGACGCTGACGACGCCCTTCGCCTTCACCGCGCTCGACATCGTGCTGATGGGCGCGGCAGCGGGGCTGGGCCCCTTCACGCGTCCCGGCCGGGCCGAGACCGCTCGCGCCATGGCCGCACTGGACAGGCTCGGCATCGCCGGACTGGCGGAGGCCGAGATCACCCGGCTTTCCGGCGGTCAGCGCCAGCTTGTCCTGATTGCGCGGGCCTTGGCCCAGGACGCGGATGCCATCATCATGGACGAGCCGACCGCCAGCCTCGACTTCGCCAACCGCCTGCAGGTGAACGCGGCGGTGCGGGGGCTTGCGGAGGAAGGGACGGCGATCATCCTCTCGACCCACGACCCGGACCAGGCAGCCGCACTTGGCGAACGGGCGCTTCTGCTGAACCGAGGCGGGGTGATCGTATCCGGCCGTGTCGAGCAGGCGCTGACCGCCGCCAACCTCACGCGCCTCTACGGTATTCCGGTTCGCTGCGACCATACGCGCGATGGCCGCCTGCATTTTTACTGAGCGGCGAATTGCCCGACCAAAGCAACCCTGACCTGACTGCTTCGGCTACTCCCTCGCCGGCTTCAGGATCGCTTCCTGCTCCGCGCGCGCCAGCTCATTGCGTCCGGCCTCACCATGCGCGAGGCGGCCGCACACGTGAAAGTCGGCACGTCCGCCCTTTTCGCTGCGCTAAAGGCTGATACCGGCATCCATGAAGCGGACAAATAGCGCCAACAGAACCCTGCCAATCAGCGAACAAGTCTGCAACTCTCATCAGCCCTGATCGGGCAGGCGCGCTATGGCCCCGCCCATTCGGTGGCTACGGCCGAGGAGATCCGCCAGCGCAGCCTTGCCACCGTCCAGGATGCCCCGCGGGCCGTTCCAAGGGTTTCGGTAAACGGCGCGGGCTGCAGCGCCACGCAGCTGCGCATCCGCGGGGGCGAGATCAACCACCGGCTGGTCCTGATCTACGGCGTCGAGGCCGCCAACGGCAGCGGGTCCGTCCCGGTTACCGGCCCGCGCCGAGCGCCAGCAGCAGCGCGATCTCGGCGGCCTGCTGGCCTGCGCCCAGCACGTCGCCGGTCTGCCCGCCGATCTTCCGGCGGGCGACAAGCGCCAGGAGCGCAACGCTCAGGGCCGCCGCGACCAGCGCGGCCCAGCCCTGCGGCAGAAGCAACATGGGCAGCCCCCCGATCAGCGCCGCCGCGAGGACGCTGGCCGTGCCCACGGTCCGTCCCTGCACCCCCAGCCCGTCGGGGCGCGCGGGAGGCAGGCCTGCCATCAGCGCGACAGGGGCCACCCGGCTGGCCATGGCGACGGTGATCACGGCGGCCAAGGCCTGCGCCTCGGCCAGGGCGGCCAGCCCCAGCCAGCGCAGGCCGAGCGTCAGGACCAGCCCGACCGTGCCGTAGCTGCCGATCCGGCTGTCGCGCATGATCTCAAGCCGCCGCTCGCGCGTGGCACCGCCCCAGAAGCCGTCGCAGATGTCGGCAATCCCGTCCTCGTGCAGGGCGCCGGTCGCCATGACCTGCGCGCCAAGGGCCAACCCGCCCGCGACCGGTGGCGACAGGCCAAGCGCCAGCGCCGCCGCCATCACCGCGCCCGCGATCAGGCCGACCAGCAGCCCGGTCAGCGGAAAGGCCCAGGCCGCCGCGCCAAGGGGCGGCACGGGATCGCGCAGGCGCCCGAAGGGCACCCGCGTCAGAAGGATGACCGCCAGCTGTGCCTCGGCCAGCCGCTGCCTCATGCCCCGTCGATCCCGGCATCGGCAAAGGTCGCCATGCCGTTGTGGCAGGCGAGCGCCCCGCGCAGGATCCCCAGCGCAAGGGCCGCCCCCGAGCCCTCCCCCAGCCGCATGTCGAAGTCGAGGATGGCGGTCCTGCCCATGGCTGAAAGCAGCTTCCTGTGACCCGGCTCAAGCGAAAGGTGTCCGACGAGGCAGTGGTCGAGAAGCCGCGGGTCCGCCGCGAACAGGGGCGCCACGGCGGCGGTGCAGATGAAGCCGTCGAGGATCACCGGGATGCGGGCGGCGCGCGCCGCAAGGACCGCGCCGCAGATCGCGGCCTGTTCGCGCCCGCCCAGGGCCGCAAGGGTTTCCAGCGGCGAACAGCCCCGGTGAAGCGCAAGCCCGCGCGTGATCGCATCGACCTTGCGCCGCAGGCCCGCATCGTCCGAGCCGGTGCCCCGGCCCACCCAATCCGCGACCTCGCCCCCGAACAGCGCGGCGCA
>NZ_JAUNPC010000103.1 GCF_030536915.1 Paracoccus sp. (in: a-proteobacteria) | reverse complement strand
TGCCGGGCGACAACCTGAAGTTCGAGGTCGAGCTGATCGCGCCCATCGCGATGGAAGAGAAGCTGCGCTTCGCCATCCGCGAAGGTGGTCGCACCGTCGGCGCGGGCGTGGTCTCGAAGATCCTCGAGTGAGCGACGGCGGCGGTGGGGTGAAACCCCACCCTGCGGGCGCTGCAGGACAGGGGTTGCCCCACCTGCAGCCGAGACAAAGGCCCGTCCCATGAAGGGGCGGGCTTTTTGCTTGCCTCGGCCTGCAAACGGGCCAGAATGACCCGGTGACAGCCGCCAAGGGGCCTTGCAGATGATCCGGCAACCATGAGGATGCCTCGCCTTCTTCTGCCGGTTCTCTGGCTGATGACGGCTGCTCAGGTTTGGGCAGAGACGGCCTTGGTCTATGACGGTCCGGGCACCTGCGACGGTTGCGCCGAGGCGATGGCCGAGGCCGCCCGGCGCGCGGGACTGACGCCCCGGCTTGTCGGTCCCGAAGGGCTGGACCCGCGCGTGCTGGAAACGGCCGAGGTGGTGATCGTCGGCGGCGGCGACGATATGGATGTCCTGCGCGAGGGGATCGGCGATCGCCGGCTTCAGGGGCTTGCGGACTGGGTGGCGCGGGGCGGACGCTACATGGGGGTCTGCGCCGGGGGCTATCTCGCGGGGCGGACGCTTGACGACGCGGGCGAGGTGCCGGGCCCCGACCTTATCCAGGGCGATGCGGTGACCGCCACTCCGCTTGCCGCGCGGGTCGAGACGGTGACATGGCGCGGGCGCAAGCTGCGGATGTACACGCAGGAGGCACCCGGGTTCGAGCTCGACGACGACTTCGCGGGCGAGGTCGTCGCGCGCTATGCCGACGGCACCCCGGCCGCGCTGCTGGTCCCCCACGGCGAAGGCCTCGTCGCGGTGTCCGGCCCCCATCCCGAGGCTACGGCGGACTGGCTGGAGGGCGACGGGCTTCCGCTTGAGCCGCTGCCCGGTCCCGATTTCGCCGCCGAGTTCCTGCGTGAGGTGCTATGACCAACCCCTGCCTGTTCTGTCGGATCGCACGGGGCGAGTTGCCCGCACATGTCGTCCATGAGGATGATGAGATCATGGCCTTTCTTGACCTGCATCCGATCCGGCGGGGTCATGCGCTGGTGATCCCCAAGACCCATCATGTCTGGTTCGAGGATCTTCCCCCGCCGCTTGCCGCCCGTGTGATGGAGTGCAGCCAGACGCTCGCCCGCCGGATGAAGCGGCTTTACGGGGTCGAGCGGGTGGCCATGTTCTTCACCGGCATCCATGTGCCCCATGCCCATGCCCATGTGGTGCCGATGCACGAGGTCCATGACGTGACCTCGCAGGCCTATCTGGCCAAGGGGCTGTCTGGCTTCGCGGCCCCGCCCCGGCTTCCCGAGGAGGAAATGGCGAAGGTCGCCCTTGAACTGGCGCGGGACTGACGGCGCCCGTCAGAAGCCATGGCCCCGGCGCCTTGCAGAAGGCGCCGGCGGGTTCATGATGTCATGACCGCAACAGGGAGTCAGGGGGATGACACGCAGGACCTATCACGGAAGCTGCCACTGCAGGGCGGTCACCTTCGAGGTCGACCTGGACCTGTCGCACGGAACCGGGCGCTGCAACTGCAGCTATTGCCGGAAGGTGCGGGAATGGGCGGCGATGGTGAAGCCAGACGCCTTCCGGCTGAGCGGGGCCGAGAACCTGACCCGTTATCCCGACGACCCCTCGCGTCCGAACGCGAGCTTCTTCTGCCGCATCTGCGGGGTGCGGACCCATGGCGCGGGCGACATCCCCGAGATCGGCGGACCTTATGTCGGCGTGCAGATCCCGGCGCTGGACGACGCCGGCACCGGCGAGATCATCGCCGCGCCGGTGCAATGGATGGACGGGCTGAACGACGACTGGTTCAGCATCCCGGCGGAAACCCGGCACCTGTGACCCGGACCCGCCGGGGAACCGGGACGCGGCATCGGGGTTCATTCCCGTAGCGCCCGGGGGTCGGGGCGCTGATCCCTCATTCGCCGCAAGAGGCCAGGATGTTCAGTTGGTTCGAGCGGCGCCTCGACCCTTACCCTTCCGATCCGCCGAGGATGCCGCCCAGGGGGCTGGTGTCCTTCGTGCTGCATTATTCGCAGGGCGCGCTGCCATGGCTGGTGCTGCTGGCTCTCACCTCGGCCCTGATCGCGCTGGGCGAGGTCGTGCTGTTCGGCTATCTTGGCGAGCTGGTGAACCGGCTGGCCGAGACGCCCGCATCCGAGTTCTGGGCGCTGGAAGGGCGGCGGGCCGCGTGGATGGCGGTCCTGCTGCTGCTGGTGCTGCCGGCGCTGAACATCCTCAGCGCGCTGGTGATGCACCAGACGCTTCTGGGCAACTTTCCCCAGCGCATCCGCTGGCAGGCGCACCGCTACCTGCTGCGCCAGTCCCTGGGCTATTTCCAGGACGAGTTCGCGGGCCGCATCGCCACCAAGCTGATGCAGACGGCGCTGGCCGTGCGCGAAGTGGCGATGAAGGTCATGGACGTGGCTGTCTATGTCGCCGTCTATTTCGTGGGCGCGTTGGCGCTGGCCGCATCCCAGGACTGGCGGCTGGCGCTGCCCTTCGCAGCCTGGGGTCTGGGCTACGCGGTCCTTCTGTGGCTGCTGATCCCGCGTCTTGGCCGCGCGGCCGAGGCACAGGCTGGCGCGCGTGCGGGCATGACGGGGCGCATCGTCGATGCCTACACCAACATCGCTACGGTCAAGCTGTTCAGCCACTCGGCCCGCGAGGAGTCCTTTGCGCGCGAATCGATGGACGAGTTCCTGGGCACCGTTCACTGGCAGATGCGGCTTTCGGCGGTGCAGGACATCACCCTGAACCTGCTGAATGCCGCACTGGTGGGGTCGTCGGCGGCGCTGGGCCTGTGGCTGTGGACGAACGGCACGGTGCCGGTCGGCGCGGTCGCGGTGGCGGTGCCGCTGGCGATGCGGCTGAACACCATGAGCCACTGGATCATGTGGGAATTCGCCGCGCTGTTCGAGAACATCGGCACCGTGCGCGACGGCATCGGCAGCCTGTCGCTGCCCCGCATGGTGACGGATGCGCCAGGGGCGAAGCCGCTGCAGGTGACGGCAGGCGCGGTCCGGTTCCAGGACGTGACCTTCCGTTATGACGCCGGCCCCGGCGAGCGTCCGCTGGCGGTTCTGGACGGGCTTACGCTGGATATCGCCCCGGGCGAGCGGATCGGGCTGGTCGGCCGCTCGGGGGCGGGGAAATCGACGCTCATCAACCTGCTGCTGCGTTTCCACGATGTCGAATCGGGGCGCGTCCTGATCGATGGGCAGGACATCTCGCAGGTCACGCAGAACTCTCTGCGCGCGGCCATCGGCGTGGTGACGCAGGATTCGAGCCTGCTGCACCGATCCGTCCGCGACAACATCGCCTATGGCCGCCCCGATGCCACGCCCGCGCAGATCGAGGCCGCAGCCCGGCTGGCCGAGGCCGCCGAGTTCATTCCCCGCCTTGCCGACAACAACGGGCGGCGCGGGTTCGACGCCCATGTTGGGGAACGCGGCGTCAAGCTGTCGGGCGGCCAGCGTCAGCGCATCGCCATCGCCCGCGTCGCGCTGAAGGACGCGCCGATCCTGGTGCTGGACGAGGCGACCAGCGCCCTCGACAGCGAGGTCGAGGCCGCGATCCAGGCGCAACTGGAACGGCTGATGGCCGGCAAGACCGTGATCGCCATCGCCCACCGCCTGTCCACCATCGCCGCGATGGACCGGCTGGTGGTCATGGATCAGGGCCGGATCGTGGAACAGGGGACGCATGCCGAACTGCTGGCGGCGAAGGGTCTTTATGCCCGCCTCTGGGCACGGCAGTCGGGCGGGTTCCTGGACGCTGCCGCTGAACCCGCACCCGATCCGCTTCCGGCCTGAGCGCAGATTGACCTTGCGCCAGCGCCGATCCTGCCGTAATCCGCAACTCGGCCTAGGGGTATAGCTCAGTTGGTAGAGCATCGGTCTCCAAAACCGAGGGTCGTGGGTTCGAGTCCCCCTGCCCCTGCCAGTTCCCGCACATCGAAAGTCCGGTCATGTCGCTGACGATCCATGTCGGCGCGCACAAGACCGCCTCGACCCATCTGCAGCAGACCCTGCGCGGTCTGATCCCGCGGATGCTGGCGACGGGCATCCATTACAGCGACGTCCACCACTGGCGCGGCGGCCCGGCCCGGCTGGCGGTGGCGCTGGGCGAGGGGGAGGACGCGGCCCGCCTGCGCAAGCGGCTGCGGCGGCGGCTGGACGTGACGGCGGCGACCTGGCCCGAAATGGTGATTTCCGAGGAAAACATCCTCGGCAGCCTCAGGCGCGAGTCGCTGATGGGCAGGGACAACCTCATCTACCCCGAGGCGCGCCGCCGGATGGGACGGCTGTGCGGGCTGCTGCGCCACCGTCCGGCGACGATCTGCCTTGCGGTGCGCGAGCCCTGCGACTTCCTGACCTCGGCCTTTTCGATGCAGGTGATGGGCGGGCACGAACTGATCCTGCCCGACTATCTCGGCGGTTTCGACCCCGCGCGCCTGTCCTGGACCGACCTCGCGCAGCGCCTGTTGTCCCTGCGCGGCGTGGCCCGGCTGGTTGTCTGGGCCTACGAGGATTATGCCGCCGTCCGCCCGCAGATCCTGTCCGCCATCTTGCCGCAGGCGCTGGCCGACCGTGCATGCGATCCCGCGCCCGCCATCGTCGGCCTTTCGCAACCGGCCTACCGCGAAGTGCTGGCCCTGACGCTCGATCGCCCGGACGCCGATCTGGCGCGCATCGCCCGCGAGGCCAAATCGCGCTTTCCGCGTGATGCCGGCGCCGAGCCGCTGAACCTGATCGACGAGGCGACAGCCGCCCGCTGCCGTGCCGCCTACGACGCCGACATGGCCCAACTCGCCCGCCTGCCGCGGACCACGCTGCTGCGTCCTTCCGGCCGGTGACATCTTTCTGGCCCAAATACCCATGCACCCGCGCCGCCGGCGCCTCGCCTGTCCGCGCCGCCCTGCGCCCTTGCCTTTGCCCCCTTGCGGCCTTATTTGGGCCGCTGCAACGCAAGGGACGCCCATGACCAACCCCGCCCAGTTCATCAGCCAGGTCCGCGCCGAAGCCGCCAAGATCGTCTGGCCGGGCCGGCGCGAGGTCGTCACCACGACGATCATGGTCTTTGTCATGGCGGGCCTGTTCAGCCTGTTCTTCTTTCTTGTGGATCTCGTGATCCGCTGGGGCGTGACCACGGTCCTGACGACGGTCGGCTGACGACGCTTGCAATCGACGGTCCGGGCGGATATGTCCGGCCGACCTGCCCGGCGACCGGCGTGCATCGATTCGGTATGCGCGCCGTTTCAGTTTTCGGGCCAGCGCGGGCCCGTGCGGCCGCAAAGTTCAAGCAGGGGACGATCAGTCGATGGCAAAGCGGTGGTATTCGGTCAGCGTCCTGTCCAACTTCGAGAAGAAGGTGGCCGAGGCGATCCGTCAGGCCGTGGCCGAAAAAGGTCTGGAAGACGAGATCGACGAGGTCGTCGTCCCCACCGAGGAAGTGATCGAGATCCGGCGCGGCAAGAAGGTCACCTCGGAACGCCGCTTCATGCCCGGCTACGTGCTGGTCCACATGGACCTGTCGGACAAGACCTATCACCTGGTCAACTCGATCAACCGCGTCACCGGCTTCCTCGGCGCGCAGGGCAAGCCCATGCCGATGCGCGACGACGAGGTGAACGCGATGCTCAGCCGCTCGGGGCAGGGGGGTGCCGAGGTGGCGCCGCGCAACCTGATCCGCTTCGAGGTGGGCGAGAAGGTGAACGTGACCGACGGCCCATTTGAGGGCTTCTCGGGCATGGTAGAAGAGGTCGATGACGCGTCCAGCCGCATCAAGGTGACCGTCTCGATCTTCGGCCGGCCGACGCCGGTCGAACTGGAATTCACGCAGGTTTCCAAGGCCTCGTGATGCAAGCGCGGGAGGCGCCCGATCTTCGATGATCGCGCCGCACCGCTAGGTCTGCCCTTCGGGGCGTGATGACAAGGAGAAGGCCCCATGGCCAAGAAAGTCGTCGGCAGCCTCAAGCTGCAAGTCAAGGCGGGGCAGGCGAACCCGTCCCCGCCCATCGGCCCTGCGCTGGGTCAGCGCGGGATCAACATCATGGAATTCTGCAAGGCGTTCAACGCCCGCACGCAGGAACTGGAACCGGGCGCCCCGACTCCGACCGTGATCACCTATTACGCGGACAAGTCCTTCACCTTCGAGACGAAGACCCCGCCCGCCGCTTTCCTGCTGAAGAAGGCCGCAGGCCTGAAGCCGGTCGGCAAGCGCAACCGCGCCAAGGGTTCGGACAAGCCCGGCCGCACGAGTGCCGGCACCGTGACCGCCAAGCAGGTCCGCGAGATCGCCGAGCTGAAGATGAAGGACCTGTCGGCCAATGACGTCGAATCGGCGATGCAGATCGTCCTCGGCTCGGCCCGGTCCATCGGCATCGAAGTGAAGGGCTGACCGACATGGCAAAGATGGCAAAACGGAAAGCCGCCGCTCGCGCCGCGTTCGAAGGCAAGGCGAACCTCGCTCTTGAGGAAGCCGTCGCGCTGGTCAAGTCCAACGCCACCGCGAAGTTCGACGAGACGGTCGAGATCGCGATGAACCTGGGCGTCGATCCGCGTCACGCCGACCAGATGGTCCGCGGCGTGGTGCAACTGCCGAACGGCACCGGCAAGGACGTCCGCGTGGCGGTCTTCGCGCGTGGTCCCAAGGCCGAGGAAGCCAAGGCCGCGGGTGCCGACATCGTCGGCGCCGAGGACCTGATGGAATCGATCCAGGGCGGCAAGATCGATTTCGACCGCTGCATCGCGACCCCGGACATGATGCCGCTGGTCGGCCGTCTGGGCAAGATCCTCGGCCCGCGCAACCTGATGCCGAACCCCAAGGTCGGGACGGTGACGATGGACGTGGCCGGCGCCGTCGGCAACGCCAAGGGCGGCGAGGTCCAGTTCAAGGCCGAGAAGGCGGGCGTCGTCCATGCCGGCGTCGGCAAGGCCTCGTTCGAGCCCGAGAAGCTGGCCCAGAACATCCGCGCCTTCGTGGACGCGGTGAACCGGGCCAAGCCCTCGGGCGCCAAGGGCACTTATCTGAAGAAGGTCTCGATCAGTTCGACCATGGGTCCGGGCGTGTCGCTGGACCTGACCTCGGCCACGCAGGGCTGAGAGCAGCCTTCGTCGAGCAGGGAAGTCCCGGCAGGAATGCCGGGACTTTTCATTTCTGGATTGCGCGGCGTCCCGGTGAACTGGCGATGATCTTCAGGAGATCCACCGGTCGCAGCCCGTTGAACTGCCGCTGGACCATTTCTCGGAAGCGGTGAGGACGGCTGGCGTAATAGCTGGTGGCGTGATCTGCCTGTGCCAGCATGAGCTTTTCGGCTTCCATCTCGCGGGTGTCGGATTGCAGATGCGTGGTATGGATATAGGCGAACGGTCCCGGCAGGATCAGCGACGGCGCGAAACGTTGATATCTTGTATGCGCCAGGGAATACGGGTTCCTGATGTGACCGGCCGGGTTCACCAGTGCATAGCCGATCGCGATATAGGGATCGAACTTGGCCAGCAACTCCGGTCCCGCCGCCGAGTTCGCCAGAAACAGCCCTGAAGGACGACTGATGATGCAGTGATCGGGGGCATTCGGGATGTTCTGACGCAGGGTGGCGATGAAGTCGGTTGCAAGGGCGTCGTCGTCATCCAGCCGGAAATGCAGCGTCCGGCCCATATGGACGCTTTCCTGCCGCTCGATCCATGGATTGATCGCCTGATTTATGTGGTCCGCGGCATCGTAGACAATCTCGATCTGCGGAATATCTGCTACGGCTGTCTCAAGACGGTTCCTGTAGCGATCAGGCAGTTCCGGCGAGGTGAAGACGACAAGGCGGAAATCCTTGTCGGTCTGCCAGCGCAAAGACGGCAGGCAGAGCTTTTCGAAGAAATGGAAGCGCTCCTCCAGCCGCTCGGGCGTATAGAGGACGTTCCGGCGAAACTCCGCGTCGTCGTTCCGGCGCGAAAGAAGCACATCGCTGCGGCCGAGGTAGGAGAAGCGCATATAGCCGAAGATATCCGTCTTCATCGCGGCATCGAGTCCCTGTGTCCTTTAAGGGATATGGGCTCAGCTTCACATGCCGCGGAAAAAGGGAACCGATGCGCGAGCAGCCGTTCTACCCCGCTGGAGAGGCCTTTGTGGAGGCACGAGATCCTCCGGGACAGCCATGTATTGCATCTGTCATGTCGGCGGGTTCTGCGTGATTGCCGCATCGGTCTTTGCTCTGCTCCGCCGGCTGGGTGCCCGCCGCATGATGTCGAGGAAATGCGACGGTTTGCAGCCTCCGAAATGGCGTTCGATCTCCTGCTTGAAGCGCCTTGGCCGATCTCCGAAATAAAGGGCATGTTCCCCGCGTGCATGGTTGATCTTGCGCCATTGCGCTGCGATCGTATCCGACTGTGCATGTGCTGTGTGAATATAGGCCAATGGTCCCGGCAGGCTCAGGGCTGGCACGGTCCGGTAATGTGCGCCGTGCTTGAGGTTGTAAGGGTTCCGGATATGTCCCGGAGGATTGACGATGGCAAAGCCGATCGCGATGTTCGGTTCAAATTTCGCCAGAAGCTCCGGGCCTTCGGCCGTGTCGACCAGCAGCACGCCCGACGGACGGGTAATCAGGGCGTGATCCGGCACATTCGCCATCTGCCGGCGAAGGGTGGCAATGAAATCGCTGGCAAGCGCGTCATCGTCGTCCAGCCGGAAGTGCAGCGTTCGTCGATTGTGCAC
>NZ_JAUNPC010000181.1 GCF_030536915.1 Paracoccus sp. (in: a-proteobacteria) | reverse complement strand
CCAGGACCCGTCATGCACTAAGATTGGAAACGGACCACCTCATTGGGGCAGGCCAAAACCCCGCCTGCGGCAGAACCGCCTGCCGATACCACGGAAACGGCACCCGGGGCCGGCGCGCCAGCAGCGTCTTCGTCTGAAGGCGCTGCCCCGGCCAACGGCGCCCCGCCCTCATCGGCAGACCCTGCCGTACCGCCCGTGCATGAGGACGGACAAAGCTCGGGCAACCGCAGCAGCAGCGCGCTTGAGCCTGCAGACTTTCTCAGGATCACCTCGTCCAACGTGCAGGAGATCGGGTCCAACAACTGGACCATCGCGCCCTCGCGCACCGAAACCGGACGGCCGATCCTCGCCAACGATCCGCATCGCGCGCATGGGGTGCCCTCGCTGCGCTATGTCGTGCACCTGAACTCGCCCGGCATGTCGGTGATCGGGGCGGGCGAGCCGGCGCTGCCCGGCATCTCGATCGGGCATAACGGCAAGATCGCCTATGGCCTGACCATCTTCGCCGTCGATCAGGAAGACCTGTATGTCTATGAACTGAACCCCGAGAACCCTGACCAGTACCGCTACAATGGCGACTGGGTAGACATGGAGGTCGTGGAAGACACCATCGCCGTCCGCGACGGCGCGCCGCAGCAGGTGACGATGAAGTTCACGCGCCACGGCCCGGTGCTGAAGGTGGACGAGGAGAACGACCGCGCCTTCGCCTTCCGCAGCGTCTGGTTCGAGCCGGGGACCTCGGCCTATTTCGGCTCGGTCGATTACATGGGCGCGCAGAACTGGGAGGAGTTCACGACGGCGATGGAACGTTTCTCGGCGCCCTCGGAAAACCAGGTCTACGCCGACACGGATGGCAACATCGGCTGGATCGTGGGGGCCATGTCGCCCCTGCGCGAGAACTGGGACGGGCTGCTGCCGGTGCCGGGCGACGGCCGCTATGAATGGGGCTTCCTCGAACGGGACAAGCTGCCTTCGGTCTACAACCCCGAAAAGGGCTGGTTCGCCACTGCCAACGAAATGAACCTGCCCGAGGATTATCTCTACAAGGAATACAAGGTCGGCTTCGAATGGTCCGATCCGTCCCGCATCCGGCGCATTTCCGAGGTCCTGAGCGCCGACGACAAGGTGTCGCTGACGGACTCGATGGCGTTGCAGAACGACGATCACAGCGTCATGCAGCGCCGCGTGGTGGATCTGATGAAGGGCCTGAGCTTGCCCGAAACCGCATCGCAGGCCGATCGCGACGCGCTGGCCCTGATCCAGGGCTGGGACGCGGTGACCTCGGCCGACAGTGCTGCGGCTGCGGTGGCCGAGACGATGCTGAGCAAGCATCTGGTCGATACGACCGCGCCCCGCGTCCTGGGCGATGATCTCGCCGAGCTGCTCGGGCGCGGCGCGATCTCGTCGGTGGTGGATCTTCTGGCGCAGCCCGACGAAAGGCTGGGCGACAATCCTGAACAGGCGCGTGACGACATCCTGGCCACGGCCTTGTCGGGTGCCGTTGCCGAAACGACCGAGCGGCTGGGCGGCGACATGTCGAAATGGCGCTGGGGCGATCTGCACAAGGGCAAGTTCACCCATGGCGTCGCCGGTCTGGCTCAGCCAGGTTTCGCGGACCAGATGAACGTGGGCCCGCTGTCGATGGGCGGCTCGGCCTACAGCCCGCGGGCAGCAAGCTACAACGACAGCTTCGAGGTCACCTCGGGCGCGTCGTTCCGCATGGTGCTGGACGTGGGCAACTGGGACGCGAGCCGCTTCATCAACACCCCCGGCCAATCCGGCGATCCGATGAGCCCGCATTACCGCGACCTCGCGCCGCTCTGGGCAGCCGGAGACTATGCACCGCTGATCTATTCCCGCGAGGCGGTCGAGAACGCAGCGGCGCACATGATCTCGCTCACTCCGGGGAACTGATCACAGACTGATGGCAGGGCGCCACCAATATGATGGTGGCGCCCGCTTCTACGCACCTGCAGATGATCAGCGCCATTTGCGCCGCAGGAATGGCGCAATATTGCTCGGTCATGTGTGATCGGAACACCGCCGCCGCCCGAGCGACCACATGGCTTCCGATCTTCCGGCTGGCCGCCAAGCCGAGGCTGACCGGCTGTTCATCAAGCAGCACGGCGAACTGACCCGCGCGACCGCGCCCGTGATTGAGGTCCATCATGCAGCCGTGGCGCCGCGCCGGCTGGACCCTGCCTGACTGGGCTGTCCATGCCTGGACGCCGGAACACGATTCGCGCTGCAGCCGCCAGATCAACGCCGCGTGCGCCCGGCACATCGAGCAGCTTCCGGGCGGGCTGGTCGGGGTGGCGAGTTGGACACCGCCACTCTTCTGTCTCTGCGCGCGCTGCAGCACCACTCTCGCCGCTTCGGCTGTTCGCATGGCGAGAACTGCGCCGGTCACCGGACACCACTGCGATCATGGGCGTGAACAACCAGCTTGCCTGCCGCGACCGCATCAAGGGCCGCGATGCT
>NZ_JAUNPC010000102.1 GCF_030536915.1 Paracoccus sp. (in: a-proteobacteria) | reverse complement strand
GGCCCGGGAAAGCCGCCTGGACCCAGGATGTCGAGGTGGTCTGGAACGACAAGGTGGTGGCGGTCGCCACGCCGGGAACCGACTGGGGCAGCTTCACCGCCACCGTGACCGGCCAGTCCGGGACCGACCGGCTGACCATCCGCGAGGTTTCCTCGCAGGCCGGCGACGGACATGGCGCGCTGCTGGACAACTTCCGGCTGGTGGCCAACGGCGCGGCGAACCGCCCGCCGCAGGAGCAGGACAACCAGCGGGGCGAGGACAGCGTCACGGTCAAGGTCAATGGCGACGCCTTCAAGGGCGATCCGACCTTCGCGCTCAGCGTGAACGGCAGGACGGTTTCCGCCTCGACGGCGGTGACGGCCGACCGGGCAGAGGGCGAATGGGACAGCTTCGTCTTCCGCGGCGACTTCGGCCTCGACGGCTCGGACCGGGTGGCGATCACCTTCCTCAACGACCGCTACGAGGGCTCGGCAGACCGCGACCGCAACCTTTACGTGGACGAGGTGGTGCTGAACGGCGAATCGAACGGCAAGGACCACAATTTCTACTGGAACGACACCGCCCACTGGGACTTCTGACAAAGGCCCGGCCCGTCCGCCTGTCGGGCGGGCCGGGGATGCCGGCGCAGCTTGCCTGCGACCACCCTCCCGGCCCTGAAAGGGGCGGGGCGCCTCATGCCCGCAGCAGGGCAACCCGGACCGGACCGGCCGCCGTCCCCGCAGGGGGCTGGCGGCCGGTCCGATTCAGGCGCGGTTCAGGACAACCGGCAAAGGGGGACAGGCCACCGGAAGCCAAGGGCACCAAGCGGCACCCCGGTCCGCGTTCTGGCTGGACAGCGGACCGGACAGGGCTGCGGTCCCCTGCAAGCTTCCGCAGGGCGCCCGGCCGCGCCGCCGGTCCCTTGCGCCGCGCATCAGCGGGCGGGCAATCGGGCAGCCCTGCCAGGGCGCCTTGCGGCTCAGATCGACAGGGGCGCCGCGGGGTCCAGAAGCGGCCAGGCCGCGTCCTTGGGCGAGATCACCGTGGCGGCCATGGGCCAGGCGATCCCCAGCAGGGGGTCGTCATGGCGCAGGCCCCCCTCGGCCGCCGGGGCATAGGCGGCCGAGACGAGGTAGGACACCTCGACATCGTCCGTCAGCGTCTGGAAGCCATGGGCGAAGCCCGGCGGCACGTAAAGCTGGTGGCGGTTCTGGTCCGAAAGCTCGAAGCCTTGGTGGCGCAGGTAGCTGGGGGAATTCGCCCGCAAGTCCACGATCACGTCGAGGATCGCGCCCCGCAGGCAGCGGATCAGCTTGGCCTCGGTATGGGGCGCGCGCTGGAAATGCATCCCCCGGACCGTGCCCTTGCGGGCGGATACCGACATGTTCTGCTGGACATAGACCGAGGCCATCCCGGCCTCGGCGAATTCATCCTGCGAGAAGGTGCGGGCAAAGGCGCCGCGGTCGTCGCCCAGAAGCCGCAGCTCGATCAGGCGGGCGTCCTTCAGCTCGGTGTCGTGGAAGATCATGCGAAACCCTCAGGCGGCGGAAGACAGGCCGGCAAAGCGCTGGCGCTGCTCGGCGTAAAGGCGGTCCACAAGCCGCCCCGGCGGCAGGGTCACGTCGTCGAAGGTCAGCGCCTGATCCTTCGGCACCGGCCGCCGCAGCGTGGCGCCAAGGGCAAGGCCCAGGGGCAGCAGGTTCTCGCGGTCGATGACCTCCTGGTTCTCGGCCACGCCGTAAGCCTCGAAGCCGCCGAACTCGGCGATCAGGGCGCCGGGGGAAAGGTCGGTCTTGGCAACCGCGATCACACCCACCACCGGCCCGGCCTGCGGCGCCAGCACCGCATCCCCGAACAGCGCGGCCCGGGCGACCGAGTTCGGCACCTCGAAATGGCAAAGGTGATAGGGGGTCGAGAAGCAATAGTAAGGTCCGGTCCCGAGCTTGTAGAGGTTCAGGAAATGCCGCTGGCGCGGATCGTCATGGGTGCCCAGCACGAAGACGCCGGGGCCGGGACGCGCGCCCACGACGTAATCGACAAGGCCCGCCGTGCCGCTGCCCGCCAGCCCGTCCAGCGTCTCGGCAAAGGCGGACACCGTGTCCTCGAGCGGCACCAAGGGCGCGGTCGGATCGCCGCCCGAGAAGTCGGGGCCCAGCATCCCGCGCCGCGCCACCCGGAAGCCGGTGCCGTTGGCGACCACCGCCTGCTCGTAGGAAATCTTGGTGCCATCGGCGAAAGAGGCCACCATGGCGGGCTTCTGGCCCCATTTCTCGGCAAAGCCCCGCTGCGTCTCGGGGTTGCGGTAGGGGTCGTGCAGCCCCTTGATGTTGCCGCAAAGGACCGGCGTCACGCCGAGGCCCTTGACGAAGCGGTAAAGGTTCATCTGCACGCCCGGCTGGTCGCCGTCCGAGAAGCTGTAGATCAGCCCTGCGGCCTCGGCCCGCGCCTTGAGGATCGGGCCCACGGTGCCGTCCAGCTCGGCATTCATCTGGACGACATGCTTGCCGGCCTCGATGGCGGCCAGCACCACGCCCGCGGCATATTCGACCGAGCCGGTGACCTCGACCACCACATCGACGCCGTCCGCTTGGACAAGCGAGATCGCATCGGCGGTGGCGACCGGCCGGCCCGCGGTGATGGCGGCCCCGATGGCGGCCCGGCCCTCGCAGACGGCAGGCTCTACCCCCAGATCCTCAAGCGCGCGGCGGGCGGGGTCCAGGTGGCGGTTGGCGACGCCCGCCACCCGCATCCCCGGCACGGCGGTCACGATCTGGCGGACGATGGCCGCGCCCTGGAAGCCCGCGCCCACCACGGCCACGCGGATCGGTCTGCCCTCGGCTTCCCGGCGGGCCAGCGCGCTGTCGACAAGGATCATGCTGTCAGCTCCAGACCTTCCAGGGCGCGCCGCGGCGCCACTGTTCTTCCAGGATGTGGCGGTCGCGCAAGGAATCCATGCTCTGCCAGTAGCCCTCGTGGACAAAGCTCGCGAGCTTGCCGCGCTCGATCAGCCGGTGCATCGGCTCTTCCTCCAGCACGGTGGCGTCGTCGTCGATCAGGTCCAGCATCTCGGGCTCGCAGACAAAGAAGCCGCCGTTGATCAGCCCGCCGTCATGCTTGCCCTTTTCGCGGAAGCCCTCGACCTGGGTGTTGTCCTCGCTCAGCCGCAGGGCGCCGTAGCGGCCGGGCTGGACCACGGCCGTCATGGTGCACCAGGCGCCCGAGGCGCGGTGCGCGGCGATCAGCTCGGGCAGGTCCACGTTGGAAAGCCCGTCGCCATAGGTCAGGCAGAAGGTGCCATCGCCCAGCAGGTGCCGCGCCCGGCGCACCCGCCCGCCGGTCATCGACTCGGACCCGGTGTCCAGCACGGTCACGCGCCAGTCCTCGGCCACCTCGCGCGCCCATTCGATTCCGCCGGTCCGCAGGTCGATGGTGAAGTCGCATTCATTGGCGCGGTAGTTCAGGAAATAGTCGCGGATGAACTCGACCTTGTAGCCGCCCAGAACCACGAAGTCGCGCAGCCCGTGATGGGCGTAGAACTTCATGATGTGCCACATGATCGGGCGGCCGCCGATCTCGACCATGGGCTTGGGCCGGACCGAGGTTTCCTCGCTGAGGCGGGTGCCGAAGCCGCCGGCGAGCAGGGCGACCTTCATGCCGCGGCCCTCCGCAACCCGTCGGTCCAGACCAGCCGGTCGGTCAGCCGGCCCGCCGCCATGTGGTCCTGCAGCACCCGCAGCCGGATCATGGGCGAGTTGCGGAAATCGGGATCGGCAAAGCCCATGCCGCGCAGCCCCTCGACCAGAGCGGCGATCGACTGGTCCAGCGAAATCTGCGGCTGATGGCGGGGGGCGAGCGCAGCGTAAAGGCCGAAATCCACCTGATAGGACCGGCTGTCGGCCGGGGCCTCGGTGTTGATCGAGACCTCGGTGCCGGGTAGGGCGCGGGCCACGGCCTGTGCCAGGTCGCGGACCTGGTAGTTGGCCGAGTCGGCGCCTGCGTTGACCACCAGATGCCGGCCGCCCGCATCCTCGGGGCGCTGCGCGGCCCAGGCGATGGCGCGGGCCATGTCGGCGGTGTCGATCAGCGGCCGCCAGGGCGAGCCGTCGCTGAGAACCGTGATGACGCCGGTGGAGAGCGCGCAGGCCACGAAGTCGTTCAGCACGAGGTCGAGCCGCAGCCGGGGCGACATCCCGCAGGCGGTGGCAAAGCGCAGGCAGGTCGTGACCATGGGCGCGTCAAGGGCCGCCAAGGCCTCCTCGGTGCCGACCTTGGACCGGGCATAGGCGGTGACCGGGTTCAGGGCGTCCTGCTCGCGCCGGGGGCGGGCATCAGCCACGCCGTAGACGCTGCAGCTGGACGCGAAGACGAAATGGCCGACGCCGGCCGCGGCCGCGGCGCGGGCCAGGGCCACCGAGGCCTCCTGGTTGATGTCGCGGGTGACGGCGGCGAAGCGGTCGCCCATGGGGTCGTTCGAGACGGCCGCAAGATGGATCACCACGTCGATGTCCCGCAGCAGGGCCGGGTCGAGGCTGCGCACGTCGCCGAAGCTCTGCCGGTCGATCCGCCATTCGGGCAGGACATCGGCGCCGGTCAGGCAATGCGCGAAAAAGGCGCTGTCATAGCCATGGATCCAGGCGTCGGGATATTCCTCCCGAAGCTGGCGCAGGACGGCCGGGCCGACATAGCCCAGGTTGCCCGTCACGAGTATCCGCAAGCCCATTCCATCTCCTTGGCTGCTGTCATCTCCGGCGGAAGGCTCCGGCGCCGGAATCCCCCGGTCAGGCTCCGTGCGGCGGAACCGCCGCCGGTTCCGCCAGAACCCGCGTGTCCGGCGCCTGCACCGGGGCAAGCGGCTGAACGTCGGGGTTGAAAGTCAGGCCCATGACGATGCCCTCGGCCACCATCCGGGCCTTGCGGGGCTCGCCCCGCAGCAGCAGGCCCAGAGCAAGCCGGCATTTCAGGCGGGCATAGTTGAGCGCCTTCCTGCGCCCCCCGTAGCGGCGCTCGACATAGATCGAGTTGCGGACATGGAAGCGGTGCCAGCCGATCCGGGTGGCGTTCCGTTCGGTGCGGATGTCGGGCGTGCCGGGCACCGCGCGCACATGCTCGACCCGGCTGCGGCTGACCAGATAGCCGGGGGTGTCGCGGGTGACGCGGCGGGTGTATTCAGTATCCTCGCCCCAGATGAACATGGCGGCGATCGGCAGGCCGTGGCGTTCCAGCGTTTCGCGCCGGAACAGGGCCGAGACGAAGGTCGAGCGGGTCACGGGCATCAGCCCGTGTTCCAGAAGATGCGGCCAGTTCTCGTAGGCCAGCGCATTCGTCCGCCGGTCCACCTCGGGCACGTTGGTCAGGACCCCGTTCGGGTCATGGGCGCAGGAGACCACGAAGGGCGCGGCGATGTCCTGCCCGTCCAGCAGGTCCACGGCGCGCAGCAGCTCGGACAGGGCGTCGGGCGCGGGGATCACGTCGTCGTCCATGACCCAGACGAAATCCGCCCCCGAGACATGGCCGAGCCGCATGGCCTCGTGAAAGCCGCCGGCAGCGCCGACATTCTCGGGCAGGCTGCGGACCGCCAGCCTGTCGGACACGAAGCCCGCCAGGACCTCGGCGGTGTCGTCGGTGCTGGCATTGTCGATCACGATGATCCGGTCCACCGGCCGGGACTGCGCCAGAAGCGCGTGGAGGCACCGCTGCACGAGGTCGCGCCGATTGTAGGTCAGAACCACCGCCGTCACGCTCAGCATGCCAAATCCCGCAACCATCCGGCCAGAACACCCAGCCTGAACGGCCGCCGCCGGCACCATGCCACCGGGGACGAAGCCGCTCAAGCCCATCTTTGTTGTCCGTTCACCCTCCGGGCTTTCCCGTCAAGCCCTTCGCGGAAAATTTCCGGCCTGCGCTTGCGACCTCCGGCCCGATCACGAGGTCCGGCGGACCGCCGCGCCCTTCCTGCGCCCGACGATCCAGCGGCGGACGGCCGCATCGACCGGGGCGGCGGCCCAGGCAATGGCGATGATGGCCCCCAGATAGACCACGGCGCCGGCGCGTTCCCCGAAACCCGCCCGTTCCGCCAGGGCCAGCAGCGCCCCCCTCAGCGGCTCGTGCAGGACGTAAAGCGGGAACGAGATCGCCCCCAGGGTCAGGAAGAAGGGCCGCGCCGCCGGCGAGGGCGAGGCCCGGGTGCCGGCGGCCACCAGGAGGGGCGCGATCACGGCCACGAAGGCCAGGTCGTAAAGCCCGGTCCAGGGGGCGGGCACCGTGGGCAGGCACAGCGCGAACAGGATCGCCAGCAGCGGCCAGGGGCCCAAAGCCCCGAGGGCGGGAGGGATATGCGCCCGCCCTCGACAGAGCAGCACCCCCAGCGGGAAGGAAAAGCACAGCCGCGCCAGGCCGGCGTCAAGGCTGGTCCAGCGGACGCCGCCGTCGATGGTGCCGGCGGTCACCGCATTGAAGCACAGCACGGCCCCGGCACCGCCGACCATGGCGATCAGGATGCGCGTCGACAGCCAGCGGTGCGCCAGCCCGAAGGCCAGGCTGGCCAGCACCTCCAGGAACAGCGACCAGGCCGGGGGGTTCAGCGGGAACAGGTGCGGCGGCTCCTGCATGGAGGGCCAGGGGATGAACAGCGCCCCAAGCACCAGCGCCAGAAGGACCCCGCCGGGCGGCAGGCGGTAGTCGCCGGCCAGCGCCCCCGGCAGCGCCAGCAGCGCCGCGATCCCCAGCCCGGCCCAGTGCAGCGGGGTCAGCCGGACCATCCTGAGCCAAAGGAACCGCCCCACGGGCAGGCCGTCCCCGAGCTTGCCGTCATACGCGTGGGCCACGACGAAGCCGCTGAGGACGAAGAAGAAATCCACCGCCAGATAGGCGCTGCGCGCCAGCCCCGGCCACAAAAGGAAACTGCTGGTGTGCAGCAGAAGCACGGCGAGCGCGGCCACCCCGCGCAGCGCGTCCAGCGTCTCGTAATAGCGCGGGGTGGGCTGCGGCGGGGCGGCGCGGGGCGGTCCCGGCACCACGAGGCTCTGCGCCCCGGCTTGCGCGCCTTTGCTGTCGAATCTGATCGTCAATGTCGTTACCTTGAAGATCAAGGTTCACGCCGGGACATGCTGCAGGCGCCGAGGCTTCCGGTTCCGGCGCCATCCAGTGAAGTCACGGGAGGTCCGGCAGCCTGCTGACCGATTGTTCGAGCTTGCGGCGGAACGGATCGTTGCAAGTTGTCCGGCGGATCGGCGGCCGGAAGAGCCACCCGGAATTTCACCGGGTCCTGACGGATGAATCATGGTTAACGCGCACCCGGCCAGGTAGCAACCCGGCTTCCCCCAAGGTCCCGGCCGGCGTGGCGCGATTCCGCCGCCTCCGCAGGCGGCGGCGCCGGGAAGACCCAGGCCGGGCCGTGTCTGCAGAGGCGGGCAAGCTGGTCCGGCCGCTGAAACCGGCGCTTCGGCATGGGGGCCGGGCGCATGGCAGCCGACATGCGCGGCGCAGCCGGTCCGCCGGCAGACGGGGCTCACATGGATGCCAGTGCGTCGCCCGCCGGCCCGCTTCCTCCAGTGGCAATCTTCCCGTGAACGGCCGGTCCAACGCGGCCGCGGCGGTTCAGCCGGGCTTCGGGGCAGCGCTCTGGCCTGGCCAACGCCGGGCGCCGCCCCCGGATCGCCCGGGCCCGGCCGCCGGTGGGCTGGACTTTCGCCCCGGCGCTTGCCACGGAAAGGCCCATGAGCGCCGACACCCCTGCCTCCGTTTCCGTTGTCATCACCGCCCGCGACGCCGCCGCCACCATCGCCGACGCGGTGCGCACGGCCCTGGACGAGCCGGAAACGGCCGAGGTGATCGTGGTCGACGACGCCTCGCGCGACGCGACGGCCGAGGCCGCCCGCGCGGCGGCCCGGGGCGACGGGCGGCTGCGGGTGATCCGCTGCAAGGTCAACATCGGCCCCGCCGCCGCCCGCAACCGGGCGCTGGCGGTCGCGGCGGGCAGGTTCGTGGCGGTGCTGGACGCCGACGATTTCATCCTGCCCGGACGCTTCGCCCGGCTGCTGGCGGTGCCGGGCTGGGACATGGTGGCCGACAACATCCTGTTCGTGGCCGAAAGCGCATCCCCCGCCGACCTGCCGCCGCTGCCCGCCATTGCGCCGGCGCTGATCGACATCGACCTTCCGGGCTTCGTGCGGGCCAACCGCTCGGGCCGGGGCGCGAACCGGCACGAATGGGGCTTCCTCAAGCCGATCATGCGGCGGGATTTCCTGCAGGCGCAGGGCTTGCGCTACGACGAGGCGCTGCGGCTCGGCGAGGATTACGACCTTTACGTCCGGATGCTGCAGAAGGGCGCGCGCTTCCGCGTCAGCACCGAGGCCGGCTATGCCGCCCGCTGGCGGGCGCAGTCGCTGAGCTCGCGCCACCGCACGGCCGACCTGGCGGCCCTGCAGGCGGCTGCCCGCGCGCATCTGGCAGCACCCGGCCTCGACAGGGCGGCGCGCGAGGCGCTGCGGGCGCACCTGGCCGAGCAGCGCCGGCGGTTCCTCCTGCGCGACTTCCTCGACCGCCGCGCCGAGGCGGGCCGGGCGGGGGCGGTCCTTTCCGCCCTGCGCCGCCCCGCCACCCTGGTCCCGATCGCCCGGGGCGTCCTCGCGGACAAGCTGGCGGCCCGGCGCCCCGCCCCCCCGCCCCGGATCGGGCGGCTGCTGATCGAGGGCTGAACCTTTCCCCACGGCCGGAAAGCCATCGGGTCCGGCATCGCCGGAAGACCCGCAGGGGACCAGGCCATGCACCCGGTCATGCAGCCCGCCAGCAAGGGGTGGGACCATGGCCGAAGCGCCTCCACAGGCCCCGCAATCCCCTCCCGGCACCGCCGGTCACGCTCCCTTCTCCCCAGCCATCTTCGTGCTTGACGCGACTTATCCACAGGGGGCCCTGTGTTAAATAGGTGT
>NZ_JAUNPC010000180.1 GCF_030536915.1 Paracoccus sp. (in: a-proteobacteria) | reverse complement strand
CGGCGGCTGTCGCAGGCGGTGATGCGCAACATCCGCCAGAACCTGTTCTTCGCCTTCATCTACAACGCTTTGGGAATCCCGATCGCGGCCGGCGTGCTGTATCCGTTCTTCGGCATCCTGCTGTCGCCGATCATCGCCGCGGCGGCCATGGCGCTGTCGTCGGTCAGCGTGATCGCGAATGCGTCGCGGCTGCGGGGCGTGAAGCTGTGATGACCGGAAGGCGGCCACAGGCGGTTCTCGGCATCGACGGGCGGCATCATGTCGCAACCTGCCCTCGCCGGTTTCAGGTGTCGTCTTCCCGCACGACGTGGTGTGATGATCGCACTGCCGGAAAATGGCCGCTTCCCTGCTTCTTGAGCGGGCAGGAAGCCTGAGCCGGTCCAGAGGAAGAGAACGAACGGTCTGATGAGCAGGGGTGCGACAAAGGGCATGAGGCTCTGCGGCTGCTGGAGGCAATGGCTGGCAACCGCATGGCTGATCGTGGCTTTCGCCGCCTTGGCTTTGCAGGCCGGAGCCCACACCCTCCCGGCAGCACACACGGTCCATGCCGAGCGGGCTGTCGCCGCGAGCTTGGACCAAGGCTGCGATCATTCTCATGCGGCGTCCGGCTGTGCCCGAACGACTTCCGGGGATCAGGACGGTTCCGACGGGAGCAGGCCGGGTTCCCAGGACGACTGCTGCGCCCAGTTCTGCACGATCACCGCCCTTCTGCCGGAGAGCCCGCGGGCCGATCCGCCTTCCAGCGGGGAGACCCGCCTCGGCATTCTGGTGGGTCGCTTGGGGCGGACGCCCGAGGGGATCCTGCGGCCACCACGTTCATCCATCGCTGCGTGAAGGCGTTGCGGATCCGAGAGGTCCGCGCCTTCCGGCCACTTCGGCCGACAGGCCGATAACGCCACTCAGACATCAACGATCACTCGGGAACTGCGCGTGCGCTGTGTGATGCCGCGTTTTCCCGGACATGGATGAACAGCAATGAAACGAACTGCAATCGCCCTTTCCCTTGGCCTCGCGGCAGGGCTGCCGACCGTTGCTCTGGCCCAGGCCGGGCATGACACCCACCATCCTGCACAGGCGCAGGAACAGGCCGCCCCGCCTGCCGCCCCGACGATGCCGATGCCGGGTATGCCGGACCAGATGCGGACCATGATGCAGGCCATGCCTGCCGAGTGCATGAGCGCCATGCAGCAGATGATGCAGGGCGGGATGATGCACGGTGCGGCCGATGCCTCGAAGGCTGCCGGAACGACGCCAGCCGACGGGAATGCTCCCAAGTTCACCCGCGCCTATGTAGAGGCCATGGACGCAATGCACGGGCCGATGATGGAAGGCGTCATGGCCGAGGACCCCGACACCGCCTTCGTCCGGGGCATGATCCCGCATCACCAAGGCGCGATCGACATGGCCCGGATCGTGCAGCAGCACGGCGACGACCCCCAGACCAAGGCGTGGGCCGAGCAGATCATCGCGGCGCAGGAGCGCGAGATCGCCGAGATGGAAGCCTGGCTGAAGGAGAAAGGTAGCCCTGAGGCTATCGACTTCGGCCAGACCGGCGGCACCGTCTGGTCCGCCGATGAAGGCGGCAGCTCGATCAGCGCCATCGATCTCGGCACCAGGACCGTGATCACGACGCCGATCCCGGTGGCGCCTCATAACGTCAATCTGACGCCAGACGGGCGCTTCCTGCTGGCGGTCGGCACTCCGGCTTCCGGTGATCATGGCTCGGAGGGGCATGGCCACGACGGGGACGCCGCGGGACTTCTGGTGATGCTCGATCCACAGGACCTCTCGAAGCCTGCTGCCACGGTCGAGGTCGGTGCCCACCCGGCCCACGTCGTCGCCGATACGCAGGGTCGCGCCTATGCGTCCCTCTCGGGCGCGGACGAGGTCGCGGTGGTCGATCTCGCGAACGCATCGGTGGTCAAGCGCATCGAGACCGGAGCTTATCCGCACGGGCTGCGGCTCAGCCCGGACGGGACCGAACTTTACGTCGCGAATGTCGAGGACGGGTCGGTTTCGGTCATCGATACGGCCAGCCTCACCGAGGCGGCACGCATCCCGGTGGGCACGGCGCCGGTCCAGGTTGGCTTCACCCCTGACGGCAGCCGGGTCTATGTCTCGCTGCGGGATGAGAACCGTGTGGCGGTCATCGACACCGCCACGCGCGAGGTCACGGACAGGATCGAGGTCGGTCCCAGCCCGATCCAGATGATCGCCACCCCCGACGGCAGGCAGGTCTATGTCGCCAACCAGGGGACCGAGGCCGCGCCGAACGATACCGTGTCGGTGATCGACACGGCGACCAGCAAGGTTGCCAGGACGCTGAAGACCGCTCCTGGCGCGCACGGTGTGTCGGCCTCGGCGGACGGCGCCTTCGTGTTCGTGACCAACATCGCGGACGACAGCGTCTCGGTCATCGACGTCGCGCGCCAGGAGGTCGTCGGATCGGTGCCGGTGGGCGACCGCCCGAACGGCATCGTCTATGGGCCGTCGAACTGACCGGATCGCAGAAGCTGGCGCCG
>NZ_JAUNPC010000006.1:8179-58152 GCF_030536915.1 Paracoccus sp. (in: a-proteobacteria) | reverse complement strand
CGTCTCGTCGCGCACGACCACATGGTCGGGGACGAAGCGGATTTCCTCGGGCGCGGCGTCCTTGGCCGTGCAGAGGAAATCGACCAGCCGCGCCTTGATCTGGTTGGCGGCGTCCAAGGCCGCCATGCCGTTGAGGTCGGTCCCGGACGAGGCCGCCGTAGCCGAGGTGTTCGGCACCTTCTCGGTCGTGGTCTTGGTGACCTTGATCCGGTCCAGCCCCACGTTGAAGGCCTCGGCCACGATCTGGGCGATCTTGGTGTGCAGGCCCTGGCCCATCTCGCAGCCGCCGTGGTTCAGCTGGATCGAGCCGTCGGTGTAGATATGTACCAGCGCGCCTGCCTGGTTGAAATGCGTGGCGGTGAAGCTGATGCCGAACTTGACCGGGGTCAGGGCGACGCCCTTGCGGATCGGCCCGCCCGCCGCCTGCATCCGCGCGTTCCAGTCCAGCACCGCCTGCCGGCGCCGGGCATAGTCGCAGGACTCCTCCAGCTCCGCGAAGATGCGCGGCAGGATCATGTCCTCGACCGGCTGGTGATAGGGGGTGAGTTGCCCATTCCGGTAAAGGTTCGCCTTGCGGACGGCGAGCGTGTCTTGGCCGGTGGCATAGGCGATCTCCTCGATGATCCGCTCGGCCACGATCACGCCCTGCGGGCCGCCGAAGCCCCGGAAGGCGGTGTTCGACACCGTGTTCGTCCGAAGGGGATGCGAGCGGACCTCGACATCGGGGTAGAAATAGGCGTTGTCGGCATGGAACAGTGCCCGGTCGGTCACGGCCATGCTGAGGTCGGCCGAAAAGCCGCAGCGGGCATACCAGTCGCCCTGAACGGCGAGGATGCGGCCCGCGTCGTCGAAGCCGACGCTGTAGTCCACGACGAAGTCATGGCGCTTGCCGGTGGCGATCATGTCGTCGTCGCGGTCGGGGCGCAGCTTGACGGCGCGGTTCCATTTCTTGGCGGCGATGGCGGCCACGCAGCAGAAGAGGTTCATCTGCGTTTCCTTGCCGCCGAAGCCGCCGCCTATGCGGCGCACGTTCACGACGACCGCGTTCGCGGGCACACCCAGCGCATGGGCGACCATGTGCTGCACCTCGGTCGGGTGCTGGGTCGAGGTGAAGATCACCACCTCATCATCCTCGCCCGGGATCGCCAGCGCGATCTGGCCCTCAAGATAGAAATGGTCCTGCCCGCCGATGGTGAAGCGGCCGTCGATCCGGCGCGGCGCCTTCGGCAGCGCCGCCTGAGGGTCGCCCCGGCGCAGGGTCATGCCGGGGACGGCAAGCGCGCCGCCTGCGTCCAGCGCGGCAACTGGGTCCAGCACATGGGGCAGGGGCTCATAGTCGATCCTCGCCAGCCTTGCGGCGCGGCGGGCGTGTTCGCGCGTCTCGGCGATCACCGCAAAGACCGGCTGGCCATGAAACATTACCTTGCCGTCCGCGAGGATCGGGTCGTCGTTCCTGCTTATGGGACTCACGTCGTTCTTGCCGGGAATGTCGGCGGCGGTCAGCACGTCAATCACGCCCGGCGCGGCGCGCACTGCGTCGAGGTCCATCGACCGGATACGCCCGTGCGCGACGGTGGAGAGGCCAAGATAGGCGTGCAGAGCCCCCTGCGGCAGAACCAGATCGTCGGTGTAATCCGCCCGGCCGGTGACATGCTTTTCCGCCGATTCATGCGGCGTCTCGGGCGTGACGGGTGGGGCGAGCGTTTCGTGCTTCATGGCTTATTCCCCAACGGCGCGGTTCAGGCGGACGGGAACGTCGGTCCCCGAGTTTTCCAGCCAGAACCGGCGGAAGAAGTTGGCGGCGACCGCATGGCGATAGTCGGCACTCGCCCGGAAATCGGTGAGCGGGGTGAAGTCGTTCTTCACGGCACGGGCCGCAGTCTCGAAGCTTGCGGCGGTGAAGGGCTGGCCTTGCAGCGCGGCCTCGGCCTTGCGGGCACGGGCGGGTATGCCGGCCATGCCGCCGAAGGCGACGCGGGCGCTTGTGACGGTGCCGTTCTCGACCTCGATACGGAAGCCTGCCGAGATGGCCGAGATGTCGGCGGACTGGCGCTTGGACATCTTGTAGGCGGCGATCATCGCGTCCCCTTTCCGGGGGATGATCACGGTTTCCACGAACTCGCCCGGGCGGCGGTCCTGGCGGCCGTAGTCGAGGAAGAACTGCTCCAGCGGCAGTTCGCGCCGTTTGTCGCCCAAGCGCAGGACGATGTGCGCGCCCAGCGCGATCAGCAGGGGCGGCGTTTCCCCGATGGGCGAGCCGTTGGCGATGTTGCCGCCGAGGGTGCCGGCGTTCCTGATCTGCCAGCCGCCGATGCGGAGGAAATAGTCCTCGACCTCGGGGAAATGGTCGTCGATCACGGGGGCGAACTCGGAATATGTCACGCCCGCGCCGATGCGGATTTCCTCCGCGCCGACCTCGATCCCTTTCATCAGGTGGCCGATGAACACGCCGGGCGAGATCGGGCGTAATTGTTTCGTCACCCACAGCCCCACGTCGGTGGCCCCTGCGACGATGGTGGCTTGGGGATGCTGGACCAGCACGCGGGCCAGTTCGTCCGTGTCGGCGGGCAGGATGGTGCGTTCGTCGTCCCGGCTGACCTCGGCGCCTGCGGGCATGGCGGCAAGCTTCGCCACCACCTCGGCGCGTTCGAGGGTCAGGAAGTCCTGCAACTGCCCGCCCGCGCGGCCCGCGGCCAACGCCGCCTTGACGATCGGCTCATAGCCCGTGCAGCGGCAGAGGTTCCCCTGCAGCGCGGTCTCGATCTGCACCACATCGGGATTTTCGTGCGTCATCCACAGCCCGTAAAGCGCCATGACGAAGCCCGGCGTGCAGAAGCCGCACTGGCTGCCGTGGTGGTCCACCATCGCCGCCTGGAGGGGGTGCAGCCCGCCGTCCGGGCCGCGCAGATGCTCGATGGTGACGACATGGCAGCGGTGGCAGGCGGCGAGGAAGCGGATGCAGGCGTTCACCGGCTCATAGACCAGCGCGCCGTCGTGCAACCGGCCGACCAGCACCGTGCAGGCGCCGCAGTCGCCCTCGGCGCAGCCTTCCTTCGTGCCGGTGAGGCCCCGGCCGAGGCGCAAAAAGTCCAGCAGCGTGTCGCCGGGTCCGGCCTCGGTCAGCCGGATTTCGGTGTCGTTGAGAAGGAAACGGATCATGGGGGTGACGCCCTCGCCTGGGTGGCCCGCAGCATGACGCAACTTCGCGCTTGCACAAAACGCCGTGGCGCGTGAACAGTTTACGCCGTTTGTGAAGAATACGCCGTGATGTCCTATCTGGAAAGCCTCAGGGTCTTCGTGCGCGTGGTCGAGCTGGGCTCGATCACGGCCGGAGGGCGCGACATGCGGCTGTCGCCCGCCGCTGCCTCGACCCGCATCCGCGACCTGGAAGCGAAGTTCGGCGCGCGGCTTCTGAACCGCACCACCCGGACGCTGACGCCGACCGAGATCGGGCAGGTGCTTTACGAGAACGCCCGTCGGGTGCTGGCGACGCTGGACGAGGCCGAGGCCGCGGTGGCGAGCCTGTCGGGCACGCCGCAGGGGGCGCTTCGCGTGGCGGCCCCCCTGGGCGCGGGACGGCGGCTGGTCGCGCCGCTGGTGCCTCGCTTCGTGGCTGGGAACCCCGAGGTTCAGGTGCGCCTGCGCCTGTCCGACCGCGCGGTGAACATCGTCGAGGACGGGATCGACCTGGCCTTCTATCTGGGCCAGCCCGAGGACTCGACGCTGATCCGCCGCAAGATCGCGGATTGCCCGCGCGTGCTGGTGGCCGCGCCCGCCTATCTGGCGCAGCACGGCACGCCCGAGGCGCCCGAGGACCTCAAGCGTCATAACTGCCTGCTGCTGCGCTTTCCGCGCTCGCCCGAGTATTTCTGGATGCTCACGACTCCCGAGGGGCCGAGAAAGCTGGCCGTCGCCGGAGCCTTCGATTCCGATGATGGCGAGGTGCTGCTGAACTGGGCGCTGGACGGGACAGGGATCGCCAACCGGCCCCGCTACGAGGTGGCCGGGGCGCTGGCTGACGGGCGGCTGGCCGAGGTGCTGCCTGAAACGCCGCCAGTTGCCGCCGAGTTCGGCGTGCTGACGCCCCACCGCGAGTTGCAGGATCCCAAGGTGCGGCTCTTCATCGACTTCGCGGCGCGGGAACTGAAGGGCGCGCTGGGGTAAGTCGGTTCAACAGCCTGCAGCGACCGGGAAGAAGGGGATTGGAGCGGGTGAAGGGAATCGAACCCTCGTCGTAAGCTTGGGAAGCTTCTGCTCTACCATTGAGCTACACCCGCGACGCGTTTCCGATAGCGCGGGCCGCGCCGACGGTCAAGGCTAGAGCAGCCCCATCTCTGCCAGTTCGCGGGCGAGCCTAGGAGGCAGGGGGGACTCGGCCGCGCGGCCGGCGGGCAGGTCGGGGGGCGCGTCGGCGGGGGCAAGGTAGCGCCAGCCCTGGAAGGCGCGGCGGGGGACGGCCGAGACGCGCACGACCTCGCGGTCGAGGATCAGGGCGCAGCGGGTTATGCCGTCGGCCCCGACCCGCTGCTGCAGGTCCAGCAGGCGCTGGCGGGCCAGCATGGTGCCCTTGAAGACCCAGAAGATCGAGCCGCCCGCCAGCAGTTCCCCGGCCCGCTTGGGCCACATGCGGGTGACATGCTCGGCCGGGCCGTCGCCGAAGCGTTCGGCCTGCCAGCGTTCCAGCGCTTCGGGCGCGGGCGCGCCGACGCAAAGCTTCATCATGTGTAGGGATGGGGCCGTCATGGCGGCCATATAGGCGAGCGGCCGAAAGGTTAACAGGGGGCCGGCGCCGTCTTGCAGGGGCCGGGGCGAGGGCGTAGCAGGCTGGGGAAAGGAAGCCTCCATGACCACAGAAACCGTCACGGCACCCCGCCGGATGCCGCAGGGCGAACTGATCGCCATGCTGGCCTTCCTGTTCGCCACCGTTGCCTTCTCGATCGGCTCGATGCTGCCGGCGCTGCCGCAGATCGCGGCGGAACTGACGCCGGACGATGTGAACCGGGCGCAGCTGATCCTGACGAGCTTCATGGCGGGCATGGGGATCGGGACGCTGTTCGCGGGGCCGATCTCGGACGCGATCGGGCGCAAGCCCGCCATGGGGATCGGCTTTGCGGTCTATCTTGCGGCCTCGGCGGTGGCGCTGTTCGTGAACTCGCTGGAACTGCTGCTGCTGGCGCGGTTTGCGCAGGGCCTTGGCGCGGCCGCGCCGCGGATCGTCGGCACCGCGCTGGTGCGCGACCTTTATTCCGGGCGCGAGATGGCGCGGATCACCAGCTTCATCATGATGGTCTTCACGATCGTCCCGGCGCTTGCGCCGCTGATCGGGCAAGGCTTCATCATCGCCATGGACTGGCACGGGGTCTTCATCGGCTGCATCATCTTCGCCGCGGCGGGCTGGCTATGGCTGTCCCTGCGCCAGCCCGAGACCCTTGCCCCGGCGGCGCGCCGCCCGCTGCAGGTTGCGACGCTGCTGTCAGGGACGCGCGAGGTGCTGGGCGACCGCCAGGTCATGCTGAGCACGGTCACGATGACGCTGGGCTTCGGGCAGATGTTCGCGCTGATGTCCTCGGCCCAGCAGCTTTTCGGCGATGCCTATGGCAAGGGCGAGCAGTTTGCCCTGTGGTTCGCGGCAATGGCGACGCTGGCGGGGGCGGGCACCCTCATCAACACCTGGCTGGTCATGCGGATCGGGATGCGGCGGATCGCGCGCGCGGCTTATGCGGCGCAGATCTTCGTCTCGGGTGCCTTCCTGCTGGCGCTCGTGACGGGCGCCCTGCCGGAAAGCCTGCGCTTCCCAGCCTTCTTCCTGTGGGCCGTCGGCATCTACATGATGGCGGGGCTGACCTTCGGGAACCTCAACGCGCTGGCGCTGCAGGGGATGGGGCATATCGCGGGGCTGACGGCCTCGGTCGTGGCAGCGATTTCCACCGTGGGGTCGGTGGTGATCGCGGCGCCGGTGGGGCTGGCCTATGACGGCACGGCGGTGCCGGTGGCCAGCGCGGCGGTGATCTGCTCGATCCTCGCCTGGGTCATCATGGGCTGGATGCGCGATCCCGGCCGGCAGAAGCAAGCGCCGCGTTGACTTCGGCGCCGCGGCGGCTATAAGCGCCGCTTCCATTGGTGTTGGTGGACCCCGCAAGGGGAAGCCTGTCGGCCCATCCGGGCAAAGGACAACGCCCTTCATACACGCACGAAGGAGATCAGCGGTGACGAAACGCACCTCTGCCAAGTACAAGATCGACCGCCGCATGGGCGAAAACATCTGGGGCCGCGCCAAGTCCCCGGTGAACAAGCGGGAATACGGCCCCGGCCAGCACGGCCAGCGCCGCAAGAACAAGCTGTCGGACTTTGGCACCCAGCTGCGCGCCAAGCAGAAGCTCAAGGGCTACTACGGCGACCTGACCGAAAAGCAGTTCAAGCGCATCTATGCCGAGGCCGTCCGCCTGCGCGGCGACACCGGCGAGATGCTGATCGGCCTGCTGGAGCGCCGTCTGGACGCGGTCGTCTACCGCGCCAAGTTCGTGCCGACCATCTGGGCCGCCCGCCAGTTCGTGAATCACGGCCATGTCACCGTGAACGGCCAGCGCGTGAACATCGCCTCCTACCGCGTCAAGGAAGGCGACGTGATCGCCGTCCGCGAGCGTTCGCGCCAGCTGGCCATCGTGCTGGAAGCCGTGGGCCTGGCCGAGCGTGACGTCCCCGACTACCTGGACGTGGACCACAACAAGATGACCGCCACCTTCGTCCGCAGCCCGGCGCTGGGCGATGTGCCCTATCCGGTGCAGATGGAACCGAACCTGGTGGTCGAATTCTATTCGCGCTGATCCGGGTTTTCCCGACCTTGGAAGGCCGTCCTGTCGGGGCGGCCTTTTTCTTTCTGGGCTGCCGAACCGGGGCGCTGCCCCGGACCCCGGGATATTTGAGGCCGAAAGACAGGATAGTTGACACCGCTGGCCATGGGTGCCGACTGTGACGCCATGAAGGACAGTGCACAGATTTCCGTTCCCTCTCATCCCGACGAGGCGCTGATCGTGGACGTGCCGGGCTATGATGGCCCGCTGGACCTGCTGCTGACGCTGGCGCGGACGCAGAAGGTCGATCTGCTGCAGATCAGCGTGCTGGCGCTGGCCGAGCAATACCTGGACTTCATCGACCGCGCCCCCGGCCTGCGGATCGAGCTTGCCGCCGATTACCTCGTGATGGCCGCCTGGCTTGCCTATCTCAAGTCGCGGCTGCTGCTGCCCCCCGACCCGCAGGCCGAAGGTCCGCCCGCCGACGAGCTTGCGGCGCACTTGGCCTTCCAACTTGAACGGCTGAACGCCATGCGCCAGGCCGCGTCGCGGCTGATGGGGCGGGCGCGGCTGGGTCAGGACCGCTTTGCCCGCGGCGCACCCGAGATGGTGGCGCGGTCGCGCTCGGTCCAGTGGCGGGCGGAACTGATCGATCTGCTGCAGGCCTATGCCCGGCTGCGGACCCGCGACGAGTTCCGGCCCTACGCCTATGACCGCCGCGACGTCTTCACGCTGGAGGAGGCGCTGGAACGGATGCGCGGGCTGATCGGCCATGCCGGAAGCTGGACCGACCTGATGCGCTTTCTGCCCGAGGGCTGGTCGGCAACCTCTGCTCGCCGCCGCTCGGCCACGGCGGCCACCTTCGCCGCCTCGCTGGAACTGGCGCGGCAGGGGCGTGTCGAGTTGCGGCAGGACGGCAGCTTCGCCCCCCTCGCGGTGCGCCTGCGATGAGGCCGGTCTTTGCGCCGCCTTCGCTGGACGAGCAGGAGCGGATGGTCGAGGCGCTGCTGTTCGCCTCGGCCGGGCCGCTGAGCCTGCGGGACCTTTCGGCGCGGCTGCCTGCCGGCTGCGACCCGGCCGAGGCGGTCCGGCGCCTGCGGACGCGCTATGAGGGCCGGGGCGTCCAGCTTGAACGCCTGGGCGATGCCTGGGCCTTCCGCACCGCCGCCGACCTGTCCTTTCTGATGCAGGAGCAGGTGGTCGAAACCCGCCGCCTGTCGCGCGCCGCGACCGAGACGCTGGCGATCGTCGCCTATCACCAGCCCGTCACCCGCGCCGAGATCGAGGAGATCCGCGGCGTCGCCGTCAGCCGCGGCACGCTGGACCAGTTGATCGGGATGGGCTGGGTGCGGCTCGGCCGCCGCCGCGAGACGCCCGGCCGCCCCGTCACCTTTGTGGTGACCGAGGCGTTTCTGGATCATTTCGGCCTTGCCGGTACCCGCGACCTGCCGGGGCTGGCGGAACTGCGGGCGGCCGGGCTGCTGGACAGCCGCCCCCTGCATCCGGGGCTTGCGGGATCCGGCCGCGATGCCGATATTCGCAGCGACGAGCCGGGGGATGATCTTTTCGGCGACTGAGGGACGTGCATGAACTGGAATTCGCTGCTGAACGGCCCGCTGGGCCGGATGCTGACCCGCCGCCTGATGAGCTGGGGGATGAACAAGGGCATCGACGTCGCGACCCGCCGGACGGGCGGCACCACGGCGGACGGCAAGCCCTCGGCCGCGGCCTCCAAGCAGGCTAAAACCGCGCGTGAGGCGGTCAAGCGCGCCCGCCAGGCGGCCCGGATCACCCGCCGGCTGCGCTGAGCCTCAGCGGAACTGCTTGGCCAGCTTCAGCCCCTGCCCCTGGTAGTTCGAGGCGATGCCGCTGCCGTAAAGCCGCTCGGGCGGTTCGGCCATGCGTTCATAGACCAGCCGGCCGACGACCTGCCCGTGTTCCAGCGCAAAGGGCGCCTCGTGGCAGCGCACCTCCAGCACGCCGCGGGCGCCGCTGCCAGCCGGCCCGTGACCGAAGCCGGGGTCGAAGAAGCCCGCGTAATGGACCCGGAACTCGCCGACCATGGCCAGATAGGGTGACATCTCGGCCGCGTGGTCGGGCGGGATCGACACCGCCTCGCGGCTGACGAGGATGTAGAAGGCGCCGGGATCGAGGATCAGGCGCCCCTGCTCGGCGCGCAGCTCGTCCCAGAAATTGCGCGCCTCGTAGCCGCCGATGCGGTCGAGGTCGATGACGCCGGTATGGGGCCGGGCGCGATAGCCCACAAGTTCGCTTGTGGCGGGGCGCAGGTCGACCGAGAAGCCCAGGCCCCCGTCGATCAGCGGCTCGCCGCCGACCAGCGGCTCGGCGGCATGCAGCGCGGCGAGGGCGTCGTCGTCCAGAACCGTGTGGCCCCGGCGCAGGCGCAACTGGTTCAGCCGCATCCCCGGCCGGACCAGAACCGAAAAGCTGCGCGGGCAGATCTCGGCGTAAAGCGGGCCGTCGTAGCCGGGTGGAAGCCGGTCGAACTCGGTCCCGTCATCGGTGACGAGCCGGGTCAGCAGGTCGAGGCGGCCGGTCGAGGACTTGGCGTTCGCCACGGCCTCGATCCCGTCGGGCAGGGTGATGCGTTCGAGCAGCGGGACCAGATAGACGCAGCCCTTTTCCAGCACCGCGCCTTGGGTCAGGTCCATGCGGTGCATCTCGAAATCGGCCAGCCGGTCCGCGACGCTGCACCCCCGGCCCGCAAGGAACGAGGCCCGCAGCCGCCAGGCGGCGGTACCCAGCCGCAGGTCGAGGCTGGCGGGCTGGATTTGGTCCGGGGTGATGTCGGTAGCGGCGCGGATCGCGCCTTCGTCGATCAGGCGGCGCAGGGCGCTGTCGGGAAGAACGCCGTTCATCTCAACAAGTCCTTAGGCCGGTTTCCTGATTGTCGAACGCCCACCCCGAAGGGTGGGCGTTTCGTGATGGTCGGGCCGGCGAGATTCGAACTCGCGGCCTTCCGCCCCCCAGACGGACGCGCTAACCAGACTGCGCCACGGCCCGACGCGAGCCGTATAGATCGAAGCCGCGGGGCTGCACAAGGGGCCGCCGGGCGATTTCCGCGCTGCCGTCAGGATTGCCTCTCCGTCCGGCCCGCATGCAGCGCCTGCGCGAGATCGCGGGCCGCGTCGGGCAGGGCGATGGTCCCGCCGCGCAGCACCGCGGCAGTGGCGTTCAGCCGCGCAAGCCAGCCGGCGTGCATGGCGACATGGTCCTGCGCATCGCCAGTCCCGTCCGCCGTTGTCGGCAAGCCTTTTTCCTGGGGATGGGTGGCATCGGAAGGCTCCTGTTGCGGCGATGAGTGCGGTTTCCCGCCGTTCGTCCCGTGCTGGCTGCGGTCTTCCATATCCGGGGACAGCACGCCCTGCAGGCGCTGGCGTCCGCGCTGGCGGATGGCGGCGCCCTTGTCCCTCTCGATCAGTCGCCGCGCGCCCCGGATGGTCAGGCCATCCTCGCGCATGACCTCGCAAAGACCTGCGGCCAAGAACAGGTCGTCCGGCCGGTAATAGCGCCGCCCGTCGGGGCGGCGGACCGGGGCAAGCGCGGGGAACTGCGTTTCCCAGTAGCGCAGGACATGGGTCGCCACGCCAACCAGCCCCGCCACCTCGCCGATGCTGCGGAAGGCCTGCGGCGATTTCATGGGCGGCCTATCTGTTGCCCGCCGCGACGCGTTCCTTCATCAGGTGCGACGGGCGGAACGACAGGACGCGGCGGGGCGTGATCGGCACCTCTTCCCCGGTCTTGGGGTTGCGGCCGACGCGTTCGTTCTTGTCGCGCACCGAAAAGGTGCCGAAAGACGAGATCTTGACCTGCTCGCCGCGCACCAGCGCGTCCGAGACATGGCCCAGCACGCTTTCGACAAGCTGCGCGCTTTCATGGCGGGACAGGCCGACCTCGCGGAAAACCGCTTCGGCCAGATCCATTCGGGTCAGCGTCTTGTCGCTCATGCCGGGACCTTTCGTTTCTAACACACTGTTGTCGCATGTAATCGAAGTCAACGACCACAAGGGCGCTTCGTTCCGGCCGGCGCGGGCCAATGCGCTGCTGCCTTGCCCCACATGCCCCGCCTGCCTATCATCCATGAAAACAGGGGATGGACCGTGCGCGATGGCAGGCGGCTGGGCAACGGATGACGCAGTCAATCAGCAGATCGAGGTCAGCACCGCCGAGGCGCTGGCGCGGATGCGGCTGCGCAACCGCAAGGGCGGCGAGAGCCTGGCGGAATGCGCCGACTGCGGCGAGCCGATCCCCGAGGCGCGCCGCCGCGCCCAGCCCGGCGTGACCCTTTGCGTCGCCTGCCAGTCCGAGGCCGACCGCGCCCGGCGTCCGTCCGGCGGGATGAACCGCCGCGCGTCCAAGGACAGCCTGCTCAAGTAACGGCGGGGCTCAGGCGCCCTTCGCGGCCGAAAGCCGGTCCTGCACCAGCCCGCTGATCCGGGCCAGATCCGCCGCGACCGCTCGTCCCGCCGAATGGTCGCGGGCCAGCGCCGCCGCCGCCTGTTCCAGCGGCTCGTCGCGGGCGGATCGCGCCACGCCCGCAAGGAAGCGCGCAATATAATCGATGGCGCCGGTGTCGGCTGACGAGGCCAGCACCTCGGCCACATGGGCCAGGTCGTCGCGCAGCGCGCCCTGGTCGGGGGACACCATCTCGTCGCTGACAACCCTCAGCCCGGTCGGCCGCGCCCCAGGCGGCAGCACCGACAGGATCGCGTGCTGGAACAGCGCAAGACTTTCGATCGGCTTCGACATGAATCCGTCCGCGCCGGCGGCAAGCGCCACGGGTCCGTTGTCGGGATCGCCCGACATCCCCAGCACGACCGGCACCCGCGGCGCCATCGCGGCCATCTGCGCAATTAGTTGCGCCCCGTTTCCGTCCGGCAGCCCGAGATCCACGATCACCACCGCCGGACGATACATCTGCAGATGCCGTGCGGCCGTCCGCAGGCAGTCGGCCCGGCGGATGCGCGCGCCCGAACGCAGGCAGAGCAGCCGCACTGCCTCGGACGCGAAGCGCGAATCCTCGACCACCAGCACGGTCAAGCCGGTCAGCGGGCGGCCCGGCGGCGCACCCCGCCACAGCGGAGTGGACTCGTCGTGAACAGCGGCAACCTGTCGTTCCATGGCGTCGTCCTTTCGAATCGCGCATGATCGAAGGCTAGCCCCCTGTCCCTAACGCATGGTTAACCCCAAGGGTCTTTCCCTTGCGGGGACCAGCGACTAATGAAGGCGAAACAGCCGGAGGCCCCCATGATCGGACGTCTGAACCATGTCGCCATCGCCGTCCCCGACCTTGAGGCGGCATCGGCGCAGTATCGTGACACGCTGGGCGCGACCGTCGGCCCGCCGCAGGACGAACCCGATCATGGCGTGACCGTCGTCTTCATCGAGCTGCCGAACACCAAGATCGAGCTGCTCTATCCGCTGGGCGAGAACAGCCCGATCAAGGGCTTCCTCGACAAGAACCCCTCGGGCGGCATCCATCACATGTGCTTCGAGGTCGAGGACATCCTGTCCGCCCGCGACACGCTGAAGGCGCAGGGCGCCCGCGTTCTGGGCGACGGGGAACCGAAGATCGGCGCCCATGGCAAGCCGGTGCTGTTCCTGCATCCCAAGGACTTCAACGGCTGCCTGATCGAGCTGGAGCAGGTCTGATGACGATCACCGGGGGCCTTGTCCTGTTCGCCTCGCTGTTTTTCGTGGTCATGTTCCTGCTGCTGCCGATCGGGCACCAGAGCCAGGCCGAGGCAGGCCACATAGTCCCCGGCACGCCGGAAGGGGCGCCGATGCGGCCGATGCTGGGGAAAAAGGCGCTTTGGGCGCTGGCGATCTCGGCGCTGCTGGTGGGCGGGATCTGGCTTTTCCTCGACGCGGGCATCATCACCCGGCAGGACATGATGGATTTCAACCGCGTCTCGCGCTGACGATGTGGAACAGGTGCGTATAGGCCGCGGCGGCCAGCACCGGCACCAGGATGTTCAGCAGCGGCACCGTCAGCAGCAGGGCGACGCCGATCCCAAGCGTGACCACCGCGCCCGGGCGGCGCTTGCGCAGCCGGTCCGCCTGCTCGGCCGGCAGGTGGCGGCGGGCGACCATCTGGAAGAACTCGCGCCCCAGCAGCCAGCCGTTCGCGGCGTAGAACAGGATCGGCGCCAGGGGACCGACAAAGGGTGTCAGGATCAGCACGGCGATGCTGACGACCACCACGGCGCCGATCACCAGCAGCGATTCCGCCAGCCCGTCCAGCAGCCCGAGGCTGGTCCCGCGGGGATAGCCATGGGCGGCTTCGACGGTTTCCGACACCTGTTCCGAAAAGAGCCCCGCAAAGCCTGCCGCGACCGGCGCGGCGAGAAACAGGCTCATGAGCGGGAACAGCGCCAGCGAGCCCCAGGACAGCGCCTCGCCGATGGGAAGGCTGCCGATCCAGGGCAGGGCGATGGATTCAGGACCCCAGGCGCGCAGCGCCCAGAAGGCCAGCGCCTGAAGCAGGATGAACAGCCCCAGCGTCAGCGCCACGCCCATGGCCAGCACGGCAAAGACGCGCGGGCGGAACAGGTCCGCCACGCCAAGCGCCAGCGCGCGCAGGGCCGGGATCACAGAAAGCTCGTCCGCGCGGCCACGTCGGGACGGGGCCGGTCCGGCACCTCGCCCGTGCGGCTGCCGATATGGACCAGCCCGACGATGCGTTCGGGCGCCCGGACGCCCAGATGCGCGGCCGCGAAATCCGCGTCGGTCGCGGGGCCGGACAGCCAGGCGGCGCCCCAGCCGGCGGCGAGCGCCGCGTTCAGCAGCGACAGGCAGACCGCGCCGGCCGACATCTCCTGTTCCCATTGCGGGATCTTCGGGCTCTCGGCCGGGCAGGATACCACCGCCACGATGACCGGAGAGGCAAAGGCGCTGGCGGCCTTGTCCGCCGCCGCCGCGTCGCCGCCCTTGTCGCGGACATAGGCGGCGAGCGTGGGCGCGAGCCGGTCCAGCGTCCCGCGTTCCAGCACGACGAAGCGCCAGGGTTCCAGCTTGCCGTGGTCGGGCACCCGCGCGGCGATGGTCAGCAGATCCATCAGTTGCGCGCGGTCCGGTCCCGGCGCAGCCAGCGTCTTCGGCGGGTGCGAACGGCGGCGGCCAAGGAATTCAAGAGCCTGGGGGTTCTGATGCTGCATCGCGATGCCTCCTGTGCTGCCCTGGCCCGAGCCATAGCGGCGCAGGCCCGGTTTTGAAAGCCATGCGGCCGGGTTGACGCGCGGCCCGCCGGCGCTGCAAGGACGGGCATGGCCCGGCTGCCCGACCTTTCCCCGCTTGCCGTTCCGGGCGCCCGGATCGCGGTGCGCGTGACCCCGCGCGGCGGGCGCGACGCGGTGACGCTGGATGAGGCAGGCGGCATCCATGTCCGCGTGACCGCACCGCCTGAAAACGGCAAGGCCAATGCCGCCACCCGCAAGCTGCTGGCCCGCGCGCTGGGGATCGCGCCCTCGCGGCTGACGCTGACCGGCGGGGCCACCTCGCGCGACAAGGTCTTCCGGATCGACTGACCTCAGCCGCGCGCCAGGCGATAGTTGCCCTCGGGCAGGTTCAGGGCGGCGCGCAATTCGTTCAACTGCTCCATCGACAGGACGATGCGGGACACGCCCGAGCCTTCACGCTCCATCTGCTCGATCACCACCTGGTCGTCAAAGGACCGGATTACCACGTCCTCGTTCAGCGGCCGGGCGCCGGGATCGGCCTCGTCGACCAGGGTGATGACGGTCGAATCGAAATCGTGCTCGATAGTGAACATGGCCGGCCCCGCGCGGATGAAGCAGAAGGGCAACATTCGCGTGAGAGCGCGGCAGGGGCAACCCCGCCGCTTTGCAGCAGCCGGGATTAGCCTGTAGGTTGGCGCGCGACAGCGATGCCTCGATACAGCAGGAACGACATGACGACACTGCCGACGCCCCGGGCCTGCCGCCTTCACCCTTGTGGCGGTGCGCGGACCGTGAAGTGGATGGCGCTGGCAGTCATCGCCGCCGCGCTGGCCGGCTGCGCGGTGCAGGAGGGGATGCCGCTGCCCTCCGATCCCGTTATCTCCGCCCCCGTCGTCCGGAATGTCAGCCCCGACATCCCGCGCACTCCGCAGGGCACGGCGATGAGCTTCACGGCGGTGATCCGCTCGATGGAACCCGTGGTCGAGCGTGAATGCATCCAGCGCCGCCAGGCCCAGATCAACTGCGACTTCCAGTTCGTCGTGGACGACCGGCCGGGGCTGGAACCCAACGCCTTCCAGACGCTGGACAACACCGGGCGCCCGATCATCGGCTTCACATTGTCGCTGATCGCCGAGGCGCGGAACGCCGATGAGCTGGCCTTCGTGGTCGGGCACGAGGCCTCGCATCACATCCTCAACCACATCGACCAGCGCACGGGGGCGGCGACGGCGGGGGCGGTGATCCTGTCGGGGATCGTCGCGGCCTCGGGCGCGGACCCTGCGACGATCCGGGCGGCGCAGCAGATGGGGGCCAATGTGGGCGCGCGCTATTATTCCCGCGATTGGGAACTGCAGGCCGATTACCTCGGCGCCATCATCGCCCTGAACGCGGGCTACGACCCGGTGCGCGGGGCCGAGTTCTTCACCCGCATCCCCGATCCGGGCGACAAGATCCTGGGCACGCATCCGTCCCGCGCCCAGCGGCAGGCGCGGGTGGCGCAGGCGGTGGCGGACGTGTCCTCGGGGCGTGCGCGGTAAGTCGGACGCGACAAGATGACCAAGGTCATGGAACTTGCCCCTTGCGGGGCCTAGATGTGACCCACGCTTCACGGAGGTTCGGATGGCAGTCGGCGTCTTCGATTCGGGTCTGGGCGGCCTGACCGTCCATCAGGCGATCGCCAACCGGATGCCGGACCTGCCGCTGGTCTACTTGGGCGACAACGCCCATACGCCTTACGGGGTCCGCACCCATGACGACATCTTCGACCTGACCTGCAAAGGGGTGGAACGGCTGTGGGCCGAGGGCTGCGACCTCGTGATCCTCGCCTGCAACACCGCCAGCGCCGCCGCGCTGAAGCGGATGCAGGAAAGCTGGCTGCCCCAGGACAAGCGCGTCCTCGGCGTCTTCGTCCCGCTGATCGAGGCGCTGACCGAACGTCATTGGGGCGACAACAGCCCCCCGCGCGAGGTCGCGGTCAAGCACGTCGCCCTGTTCGCCACCCCCGCCACCGTCGTCAGCCGCGCCTTTCAGCGGGAACTGGCCTTCCGCGCCATCGGCGTCGATGTCGAGGCGCAGCCCTGCGGCGGGGTCGTGGACGCCATCGAGGACGGCGACGAGATGCTGGCCGAGGCCCTCGTGCGCAGCCATGTCGAGGCGCTCAAGCGCCGGATGCCGCATCCCGAGGCCGCGATCCTCGGCTGCACCCATTATCCGCTGATGGAAAAGGCCTTCCGCGAGGCGCTGGGGTCGGATGTCGATGTCTATTCGCAAGCCGGGCTGGTCGCTGAAAGCCTGGAAGACTACCTGCGCCGCAGGCCCGAGTTCCTGGGGTCGGGCACCCGTTCCCGCTATCTGACCACCGGCGACCCGGACCGGGTCGGCAACAAGGCCACGCAATTCCTGCGCCATCCGATCCGCTTTGAAGCGGCCTGAGTAAGCAAGGGCAGTATCATGAAATCTCTCAAGAAGAAGCGGCGCATCCAGGTCCTGATCGCGGCGGCTGTCGCGCTGGTCATGGCGACCGTGCTGATCGGCTACGGCTTCCGCGACGGCATCAACCTTTACCGCTCGCCCAGCCAGCTGGCCGAGGCGCCGCCGCCCGCGGGCGAGGTCTTCCGCCTGGGCGGGCTGGTCGAGGAAGGCTCGATCACGCGGGGCGAGGGCGAGACCGTCACCTTTGCCGTCACCGACGGGGGAGAGGTCGTGCCGGTCAGCTTCCGCGGCGTGCTGCCGGACCTGTTCGCCGAGAATGCCGGCATGATCGGGACCGGGCAGATGGTCGATGGCGTCTTTGTCGCCGACGAGATCCTGGCCAAGCATGACGAGAACTACATGCCCCGCGAGGTCGCCGATTCACTGAAGGAGCAGGGCGTCTACAAGGAACCGACTTCCTGAGCGCAGCGCGCGGTGGGTTAACGCAAGGTTAACGCCGCCGCGCCACCCTGCCTGCCTTGGAAAAAGGGGGCAGGGATGCAGACAGTGGAACAGATCGCCGCGGCCATCGTGGCGCGCGAAGGGGGTTACGTGGACGACCCCGACGACCCCGGCGGGGCGACGAACCACGGCGTCACCATCGCAACCATGCGGTCCCTGGGGCTGGACCTCGACGGCAATGGCCGGGTGGACAAGGCGGATGTCCGCAGGCTGGACCCCGCGCAGGCGGCCCGCATCTATGTCGAGCATTACTTCCGCCGCCCGCGCCTGGACCGCCTGCCGCAAGCGCTGCAGGCCAGCGTCTTCGACATGCAGGTGAACGCGGGCGCCAATGCGGTGAAGATCCTGCAGCGCCTGGTGTCGCGCATGGGATTTCCCTGCGCGGATGACGGGCTTGTCGGGCCAAGGACCGAGGCCGCCGTCCGGGCCGCTGCTGCTGCGGCTCCGGCGCATCTGACCGACGCCTACGGCATCGCGCGGCGCAATTACTACTATGCGCTGGCCGATGGCCGCCCGGCCAGCCGCAAGTTCGCGCGCCGCAAGGACGGCGGCAAGGGCGGCTGGATCATCCGGGCCGAGGAATTCATCGCCCCCCGCCATCACCTGACCGACGCGCAGCACCGGGAAAGGACCGCCCGATGGGCATGATCGACCGCCTTCTGACCCGTTCCGGCGGGTTCGCCGCCGCCGCCGAGGCCGCCGGCAGCGTGGCCGAGATCTTCACCCCCAACGTCACCCGGCGGATGGAGCTGGACGAGGAGGCCTATGCCCGCGCCATCGGCCAGGCGCAGGCCGAGTTCGCCCAAGCTCCGCATACATGGTGGGACAGCCTGATGAACGGGCTGAACCGCCTGCCGCGGCCCTTGCTGACGCTGGGGACCATCGGGCTGTTTGCCTATGCGATGGTCGATCCGCCCGGCTTCTCGATGCGGATGGAGGGACTGGCGCTGGTGCCGGAACCCCTGTGGTGGCTGATGGGCGCCATCGTCAGCTTCTATTTCGGTGCGCGCGAGGCGCATTATTTCCGCCGCCGAGTCTGGCCCTCGGCCAAGATCCGCGCCACGGTCGCGGGCGATGCGGGTTGGGTCGCGCCGCAGGTTCCCGTGGACGAGGGCTGGCGCGCGCCCGTCGTCCCGACCGCCCCGGACGCGGCGGCGGAGGCATCCCCGGCCGCGTCCTTCAGGCTGCCCGAGGATGACTTCGCCGACAACGCGGCGCTGCGGGACTGGGCGCGGTCGCTGCGGGGCTGACAGCCCTGTGACAACCCGGCGCGGCCTTGGGGCTGGTGGCGGGGCGCGTCAGACCTTACTGTAACCCCCGGGCTTCATCCGGGGGTTTTTCCATGATTGCCGAGCTTGGGCATTTCGCGCTGATCCTCGCCTTCGGCGTCGCGCTGTTCCAGGCGGTCGTGCCGATGGCCGGCGCCGCGCGCGGCTGGCCCGCCTGGATGGACAGCGCCCGTCCCGCCGCGGTGGCGCAGTTCGGGCTTCTGGGCATCGCCTTCGCGGCGCTGACGGTGTCCTTCATCACCTCGGATTTCAGCGTGGCGCTGGTCTACGAGAACAGCCACTCGGCCAAGCCGATGATCTACAAGATCACCGGCGTCTGGGGGAACCACGAAGGGTCCATGCTGATGTGGGTGCTGATCCTCGCCCTGTTCGGCGCCGCCGCCGCCAGCTTCGGCGAGCATCTGCCGCCCGGATTGCGCGCCCGCGTGCTGTCGGTGCAAGGCGCGATCGGGGCCTCGTTCCTGGCCTTCATCATCTTCACCTCGAACCCCTTTGCGCGGATGAGCCCGCCCGCCTTCGACGGCCGCGACCTCAACCCGCTGCTGCAGGATCCGGGCCTTGCCTTCCATCCGCCGTTCCTCTACCTCGGCTATGTCGGGCTTTCGATGTCCTTCAGCTTCGCCGTCGCCGCCCTGATCGAGGGGCGGGTGGACGCCGCCTGGGCGCGCTGGGTGCGGCCCTGGACGCTAGCCGCCTGGATGTTCCTGACCGTCGGCATCGCGCTGGGGTCCTGGTGGGCTTACTACGAACTCGGCTGGGGCGGCTTCTGGTTCTGGGACCCGGTGGAAAACGCCAGCTTCATGCCCTGGCTGATCGCCGCCGCGCTGCTGCATTCCGCCATCGTCGTCGAAAAGCGCGAGGCGCTGAAAAGCTGGACGATCCTCTTGGCGATCCTCGCCTTCGGCTTCTCGCTGGTCGGGACCTTCATCGTGCGCTCGGGCGTCATCACCTCGGTCCACAGCTTCGCCAGTGACCCGGCCCGGGGGGTCTTCATCCTCGGGATCACCGCCTTCTTCGTGGGCGGGGCGCTGACGCTTTACGCAGCAAGGGCAGGGGCCATGACGGCGCGCGGGGTCTTTGCCCCCGTGTCGCGGGAAGGGGCCTTGCTGCTCAACAACCTGCTGCTGGCGGTCGCCTGCTTCGTGGTCTTCATCGGCACGATCTGGCCGCTGGTGGCCGAGATGCTGTGGGACCGCCGCCTGTCGGTGGGCGCGCCGTTCTTCGAAAAGGCCTTCACGCCCTTCATGATCGCGCTGGCCGTGGCGCTGCCCATCGGGTCCATCCTGCCATGGAAGCGGGGGCGGATCACCCGCGCCAACCGCACGCTGATGCCCGCCGCGATCCTGACGCTGGCGGTCGCCGCGCTGGTCTATGCGGTATCCACCGGCAACAGCGGGCTTGCCGTGATCGGCACGGCGCTGGGCACCTGGATCATCGCGGGCGCGGGCCTGGACATCTGGCAGCGCGCGGGCGGACAGGCAGGGCGCCTGCTGCGGCTGCCGCGCGCCGACTGGGGCCGGGTCGTGGCCCATGCGGGCCTGGGCGTCACCTTTGTCGGGATCAGCCTGCTGATGGCCTGGTCGGTCGAGGATATCCGCGTCGCCCGCGAGGGCGAAACCTTCGAGGTCGCGGGCTACCAGATCACCCTTGAGGACGTGTCCGAGGTCGAGGGTCCGAACTACGTCTCGACCACCGCCGCCTTGCGGGTGATGCGCGACGGGCGCGAGATCGGCGTGCTGCATCCCGAAAAGCGCGTCTATCCGGTGCAGGCGATGCCGACCACCGAGGCCGCGATCCGCACCTCCTTCGTCGGTGACATCTACCTTGTCATCGGCGATCCCCAGGCCGGCGGGGGATGGGCCGTCCGCAGCTATATCAAGCCCTTCGCCTTCTGGATCTGGATGGGATCGGGGCTGATGGCGCTGGGGGGCCTCATCAGCCTGACCGACCGGCGCTGGCGGGTGGCCGCGACCGCGCCGCGGAAGGTCGCACCCCGTCCGGTGGCCGCGGAATGAGGGGGCTGCGGGCGATCGCCGCCGTGCTGGCGCTGGTTGCGGCGCAGGCGGCTTGGGCGGTGCAGCCGGACGAGGTGCTGGCCGATTCGGCGCTGGAATCCCGCGCGCGAGAGATCGGGCAGATGCTGCGCTGCCCCGTCTGCCAGGGCGAGAACATCGACGAATCGAACGCCCCCATCAGCCGCGACCTGCGGCTGTATGTGCGCGAGCGGCTGGTAGCGGGCGACAGCGATGCGGCTGTGATCGACGCCGTGACCGACCGCTTCGGCGAGTTCGTCCTGTTCCAGCCGCGGGCCGAGGGCGGGAACCTGATCCTCTACTGGGCCGGGCCGCTGATGGCGCTGGTCGCCGCCGTGGGCGCATTCCTGTTCCTGCGCGGACGCCGGCCTGATGCGGCGCCTGCGCCTGCGGGGCTTACGGCCGAGGAACGGGCGCGGCTCGACGCGCTGATGCGCGATCAGGAAAGCTGAAGAAAACGCGGCTCGGACCCGCGATTGTCAAAGAAGGGCACGGTCCTAGGCACATGCAGCGGGCCGTCCGCCGCTGCGCGGACCAGCGCCTCGACCTCGGCCAGCACGACCTCGGTGATGAAGGGCAGGTCAAGGGCGCGGGCCTCGGTCAGCGGGACCCAGTGCAGATGGCTCAACTCGTCGCAGGCGCCGGAAAAGTCGTCGCGGTCGCCGACGATATTGCGCGCGTCGATCAGGAAGAAGCGGGCGTCGAAGCGGCGCGGCCGGCCGGGCGGCGTGATCGCGCGGAACACGAACAGCAGCGGGTCGTCGGCCGAGGGCGCAAGGGTCAGGCCGGTTTCCTCGACCATCTCGCGCAGGGCCGCGCAGGCAAGAGCGTCGGGCGTGACGCCGGCCCCCGCCAGCGGCTCGGCGGCAAGCCGGGCACGGCACTGGTCGGACAGCGCGTCGGGGCAGGGCGTGTCATCCTCGGCATCCACCGCACCGCCGGGAAAGACGTATTTCGAGGGCATGAAGGCCGCGCCCGCCCCCCGCATCCCCATCAGGACGGAAGGTCCGCCGGCCCGGTCCCGGTCGATCAGGATCACCGTCGCCGCGTCGCGGATGCGGTCCGCCGCCGGCTTGCCGGAGGACGCGGGATCGGGGGCAAGGGGCGAAGGGGTGGTCACGGCTGCGGGGGCCGATCCTCGGCGACGCCGTCAAAGCCATGCATCCGCTTGGCCCATTGCATCCCGACCCATGCGCCCTTGATGATCGGCAGCAGGATCAGCGAGGCCACCAGAGAGCCGCCGAGGAACACCGCCATCAGCACCTCGGACGAGGGACGGTAGAGCAGGTAGACCGACAGCAGCAGGACGGTCGCCACATGCCCGACGATGAGGATCGTCACATAGGCCGGGCCGTCGTCGGCCCGGTGGTGGTGCAGTTCCTCGTTGCAGTTGGGGCAGTGGTCCTTGACCCGCAGGTAGCCGGTGAAGATCCGCGCCTGCCCGCAGTTGGGACAGCGCCCGAGCGCGCCACGCCGCACCGCCTCGCCCAGGACGCGTTCCGCGGGTGCATGTTCGGTCCTCAGAGTCATGTCGATCCTTGGAATGTCTTTCGTCGGAAGATAGGGGCTGGCCGGCGCGAATGCCACCATGGCGGGCAAGATTCCGCCCGTCAACCAACCAAGGCCCGGCGGCCGTGCCAGGGGATCGGGCTGACGCTGGGCCGCGGGTGATGGAAGGCCTGGGATTTCCAATATCCGTGCGGAAAACAGCCGTCACGGCTGCTTTCCCGTCGCATGGGGCCTGAGGGGCCGTTTTCAGCAAGGTAGGCCGCCGAGACAGAGGCAGTCGGCTCCGGCGGTCCGGGAGTTCAGCCCCGCAGGATCGAGCGGCCCGCGTATTCGGCGGTTGCGCCCAGCATTTCCTCGATGCGGATGAGCTGGTTGTATTTCGCCAGCCGGTCGGACCGGGCAAGGCTGCCGGTCTTGATCTGCCCGCAATTGGTGGCAACGGCGAGATCGGCGATGGTGGCGTCCTCGGTCTCGCCCGAGCGGTGCGACATGACCGAGGTGTAGCCCGCCCGATCCGCCATCCGCACCGCGTCCAGCGTTTCCGACAGGGTGCCGATCTGGTTCACCTTGACCAGCAGCGAGTTGCCGCAGCCTTGGGCGATCCCTTCCGCCAGCCGCGCCGGGTTGGTCACGAACAGGTCGTCACCCACAAGCTGGACCGAGCCGCCCAGCTTCTCGGTCAGCAGCTTCCAGCCGTCCCAGTCGTCCTCGGCGCAGCCGTCCTCGATCGACAGGATCGGGTAATCGGCGCAGAGGGCTGCGAGGTAATCCACATTCTCGGCCGAGGTCAGCGACTTGCCCTCGCCGACCATCTCGTACTTGCCGCCCTTGAAATATTCGGTCGAGGCGCAGTCCAGCGCCAGCATGATGTCGTCGCCCGGCTTGTAGCCCGCCTTCTCGATGGACCGCAGGATGAAGTCGAGCGCGTCGCGGGTGCTGGACAGGTTCGGCGCGAAGCCGCCCTCGTCGCCCACGCCGGTGGCGAGGCCGGCTGCCGAAAGTTCCTTCTTCAGCGTGTGGAAGACCTCGGCGCCCATGCGAACGGCCTCGCGGATGTTCTCTGCCGAAACCGGCATTACCATGAACTCCTGGATGTCGATGGGGTTGTCGGCGTGTTCGCCGCCGTTGATGATGTTCATCATCGGCACCGGCAGGATGCGTGCGCCCGTGCCGCCGACATAGCGGTAAAGCGGCTGGCTGGTCGCCTCGGCCGCGGCCTTGGCCACCGCGAGGCTGACGCCAAGGATCGCGTTGGCGCCCAGCCGGCCCTTGTTCGGGGTGCCGTCCAGCTCACACATCATGCGGTCGATGGCCAGCTGCTCGGTCGCGTCCTCGCCGATCAGCGCCTCGGAGAGTTCGCCGTTGACGGACGCCACCGCCTCCAGCACGCCCTTGCCCATGTAGCGCGACGTGTCGCCGTCGCGCTTTTCCACCGCCTCATGCGCCCCGGTAGACGCCCCCGAGGGCACCGCCGCCCGGCCCATCGTGCCGTCTTCCAGCGTCACATCGACCTCGACGGTCGGGTTGCCGCGGCTGTCGAGGATCTCGCGCGCGAAGATGTCGATGATGGCGGTCATGGGGCGGTTCCTGTCCTTTGGGGCGGGTTCGCGCGTCTTCTAGCCCCGGAAGCCGCGCGGCGAAAGCCGCGAGCGCGCTGTTTGCGCCACCAGTCCCTCAGCCCTGTCCGCGCACCCAGAGATCGGCCCAGATCGGCAGGTGGTCCGAGGCGATGCGGGCCAGCGGCGTGTCCATCACCCCGCAGTCCAGCACCTCGATGCCGGGCGAAACCGCGATGCGGTCATAGCGCAGTTGCGGTGCGGCAGCGGGCCAGCTTTCCCCCGGCGCGATCACGTCAAGGTCGGTCAGCGCCTCGAGCCCGCGCTCGCCCCGCCATTCGTTGAAGTCGCCCGTCAGCACCACCGGGTTGCCGCCGGCCCGCCCGACCTTGGCGGCCAGCCGCGCAAGCTGCGCGCGGCGCGACGAGCGCATCAGCCCCAGGTGGGTGGCGATCACCGTCAGTTCCGGCAGCCGCAGCATGACCGCGCCGCGCGGTTCCACCCCCGGCAGCGCCAAAGGCTGGGAACGCGCGTGTTCGACCAGGTCCGGGCGCAGCAGGATCGTCTGCCCGTGCCAGCCCAGCGACTGGTCCGAGGTGCGGCGGTGTTCGACCGGGACCAGCCCCGTCGCCGATTCGATCATGTTGCGGGGCAGGGCCTCGGGGCGCTGGCCCATGCGGAAATCGACCTCCTGCAAGGCCACCACGTCGGCGCCGAGGCCGGCGATGACCTCGAGGTTCCGCTCGGGCGCATAGGGGCCGAAGGTGCCCCGGCACTTGTGCAGGTTGTAGCTGGCAAGGCGCAGGCGCATGGTCAGTCCGTCCGGGTCCGGGTCGAAGGGGTTGTCCGACGAACGCTCAGGTGCCGCAATAGGTCACGCGCACTTCCTCACCCATGGCCGGGGGCAGGGCAAGGTCGTCCCAGTCCTCGCGGTCGTCGCGGGGATGGGTGACGGCGAGGGCGAGCCGGTGGAAGGGCGCGAAGTCGCCCGCGACACCCGCGTCGATGGCCTGCTGGATGCGGTGGTTGCGCGGGATGCGGGCCGGGTTCGCCCGCGCCGCAAGGTCCAGATCGGGACCCCGCATGCGCCAGACGCGTTCCCAAGCCTGGAAAGGCTCGGGGTCGGCGAACTCGGCCGCCGCATTGCCCGTGACCAGCCCGCGGAAGGTGCGGGTGAAGTCGGCCTCCTGCTGGGCCATCATCGTCAGCAGGCGCTCGACCAGCGGGCGGTCCTCCATCGTGGCGTCAGTCAGCCCCAGCTTGTCGGCGAAGCGCCTGAGCCATGCGGCCTGATAGAGCGCGGGGAAGCCGTGGACGATCCGCGTGGCCTCGGGCACCGCACCCTCGGGGTCGGGCATCAGGGGCAGCAGGCACGAGGCAAGCTGCGCAAGGTTCCAGACGGCGACCTGCGGCTGCTGCGACCAGGCGTAGCGGCCATGCCGGTCGATCGAGGAAAAGACGGTATCCGGGTGATAAGCGTCCATGAAGGCGCAGGGGCCGTAGTCGATGGTCTCGCCCGACACGGCCATGTTGTCGGTGTTCATCACGCCATGGACGAAGCCCAGCGCCATCCAATGGGAAATGGTTTCCGCCTGCCGCGCGACCACCTGGCCCAGAAGGTCCATGGGCGAAGCCGCATCCGGGTAGTGGCGGGCGATGACATGATCGGCCAGCGCCCGCAGGCGGTCGGTGTCGCCGCGGATGGCGAAGAACTCGAAGGTGCCGACGCGGATGTGGCTCGCGGCCACGCGCGTCAGGACCGCGCCGGGCAGGGCGGATTCGCGCCAGACGATCTCTCCGGTCGTGGCGGCGGCAAGTGCACGGGTGGTAGGGACGCCCATCGCGTGCATGAACTCGCTGACCGCGTATTCGCGCACGACCGGGCCGAGCCAGGCGCGCCCATCGCCCCGGCGCGAGAAGGGGGTAGGGCCGGAACCCTTCAACTGGATGTCGAAGCGGGCGCCGTCGGGGGCCACGACCTCGCCCAGCAGCACCGCGCGACCGTCGCCCAGTTGCGGGGACAACCCGCCGAACTGGTGGCCCGCATAGGCCTGGGCGATGGGCTCGGCGCCCTCGGGGGCCTTGTTCCCGGCGATCATCGCCAGCCCGGCATCGCTGCGCAGCCAGTCCGGGTCGATGCCGAGGCGCTGGGCCAGGCCGTCGTTGACGGCGATCAGGCCAGGCTGGGCGACCGGCGTGGGCGGCGTCCGCGTGTAGAAGCCGGGACCGAGGCGGGCATAGGAGTTGTCGAAGGCGATGCTCTGGGTCATGCCGCCGATTTGGGGAAGCGCGGCGGCGATTGTAAGAGAGGGGCGCTGCCCCTCGGGCCTGCGGCCCTCACCCCGGGATATTTGCGACCGTCCGAACGGGCAGGCCGCCCTGCTTGCGTGGGTGGGGCAGGGCGCGTATCCCGGCAGGATCACGCCGGAGAAAGCCCCATGAAGTTCCTCGATCTTGCCAAGGTCTACATCCGCTCGGGCGGCGGCGGCGCGGGGGCGGTATCCTTCCGGCGCGAGAAGTTCATCGAATACGGCGGGCCGGATGGCGGCGACGGCGGACGCGGCGGCGATGTCTGGGCCGAGGCGGTGGACGGGCTGAACACGCTGATCGACTTCCGCTATCAGCAGCATTTCTTCGCCAAATCGGGCCAGCACGGGATGGGGGCGCAGCGCACCGGGGCCTCGGGCGATGACATCGTGCTGAAGGTGCCGGTGGGAACCGAGATCCTCGACGAGGACGGGGAGACGGTGATCGCCGACCTGACCGGGCCGGGGCAGCGGGTGCTGCTGGCCAAGGGGGGCAACGGCGGCTTCGGGAACCTGCATTTCAAGACCTCGACCAACCGCGCGCCGCGTCATGCGAACCCCGGCCAGCCGGGGGTGGAACGGACGCTGTGGCTGCGGCTGAAGCTGATCGCCGATGCGGGGCTGGTGGGGCTGCCCAACGCGGGCAAGTCCACCTTTCTGGCGGCCGTGTCGAACGCGCGGCCCAAGATCGCGGATTATCCCTTCACCACGCTGGTCCCGAACCTCGGCGTCGTCGGCATCGACGGGCATGAGTTCGTGATGGCCGACATTCCCGGCCTGATCGAAGGGGCGAGCGAAGGCAAGGGGCTGGGCGACCAGTTCCTAGGCCATGTGGAACGCTCGAACGTGCTGCTGCATCTCGTGGACGGCACCTCCGAGGACGTGGCGGCGGACGCCCGCACCATCCTGACCGAGTTGGAAGCCTATTCGCCGGTTCTGGCCGAGAAGCCGCGCATCACGGTCCTGAACAAGATCGACGCGCTGGACGAGGAGACCCGGACCGAGCGTCTCGCCGCCCTGCAGTCCGAGGTCGGCGGGCAGGTGCTGTCCATGTCCGGCGTCTCGCGCGAGGGGCTGACCGAGGTGCTGCGCGCCTTGTGGGAGAAGATTGCGCCCACCCGTGCGCCGAAGGTCGAGAAAACGACCACATGGCAGCCGTGACGCCCGCCATCGCCAAGGCCCGCCGGCTGGTCGTCAAGATCGGCAGCGCGCTGCTGGTCGGGGATCAGGGGCTGCGCGCCGACTGGCTGCGCGGCCTGTGCGAGGACGTGGCGCTGTGGCGCAAGCGCGGGTCGGACGTGGTGCTGGTCTCCTCGGGGTCCATCGCGCTGGGACGGCGGGTGCTGGGCCTGCCTTCGGGCGCGTTGACGCTGGAGCAGTCGCAGGCCGCCGCCGCCGTGGGCCAGATCCGGCTGGCCCGCGCCTATGAGGAAATGCTGGCCCCGCATGGCGTGACCACCGCGCAGATCCTCGTGACGCTGGAGGATACCGAGAACCGCCGCCGCTATCTCAACAGCCGCGCGACGATGGAGACACTGCTGGGCTTGGGCGTCGTGCCGATCGTCAACGAGAACGACACCGTGGCGACGGACGAGATTCGTTACGGCGACAACGACCGGCTGGCCGCGCAGATCGCCGTCACCTGCGGGGCGGACCAGCTTCTGCTGCTGTCGGACGTGGACGGGCTTTACACGGCGAATCCCCGGATCGACCCTTCGGCCCGGCACCTGCCCGTGGTCGAGGCGCTGACGCCCGAGATCGAGGCTATGGGCGGCGATCCCGTGTCCGGGCTGTCCAAGGGCGGCATGAAGACCAAGCTGATGGCAGCCCGCACCGCCGTGTCCGGCGGCTGCGCCATGGCGATTGCCGAAGGCTCGGTCATGCGGCCGCTGTCGGCTGTGGCGGGTGGCGCGCGGGTGACGTGGTTCCTGGCGGAAGGCGATCCGCAGGCCGCGCGCAAGCGCTGGATCGCGGCGATGAAGCCGCGGGGCGAGGTCATCGTGGACGAGGGCGCGGCGCGGGCCTTGGCGGATGGCCGTTCGCTGCTGCCCGCCGGGGTGCGTCAGGTCACCGGCGTCTTTCATCGCGGCGATCCGGTGCTGATCCGCGGGCCGTCCGGCTCCGCGCTGGGGCAGGGACTGGCGCGCTACGATTCAACCGATGCCGTGCAGATCGCGGGCAAGCGCAGCGACGAGATCGCCGCGCTTCTCGGCGAACAGGTCCGCGCGGCCCTTGTTCACCGCGACGACATGGCCGTGAATCGCTGAGGCGCGGTTCCCGGCCAGCCTGCCGCTGAACGGCGCGGCATTGTTCTGCCTAAAATCCCATGCACTTCTGTCCGGCTTCGTCTGGCGCCGCGGGGCAGGCCATCGTTCCTCCTGCGCATGGCTGCAGGAATGATTGAGATACATCAATGATTTGAGGCCGGATACCTGCATTCGGAACCGCCTCTGCGGCGGCATACAGCAGCTTGCTCGGTCTATACAACTTAAAGTTGTTTATTGGAGTTTTAACTATCCATTAACGTGTTCTATCCAGTCTCAACAACTATAAGAACGAGAGAGTCGGACCAATCAACCTGAAGTAGAAAAGAGGCTGTCCATGTCAGCTACTGCCCATATCAACATGATCAACCTGCAGGTCATGGCCGAAGAGGTCATGTGGGCGGACAGGGCCGACGGCACATACGCGGGCAATATCGCCAGCAACGAAAAATACTATATCTGGCAGTCGCAGTTCCAGACCCGGCCCATGGGGATGGAAAACCAGCCCGAGGCCTATGCCCGGCTGCTGCGGCAGAGCCTTCCGGACGTGAACACCCTGCGGCTTCCCTTCAACGCCTATTCGTTCAACGCCGATGGCAGCCTTGAACCCATGTATGAACGCTTCCTTGTCGAAGCCGCGCGGCAGGGGTTCGGGATCGTCATGGTCTATGCCGACGGCGGGACGCAGCAACTGGGCGAGAATAACAGCGCCGATCTGGCGCAGATGCGCGACGCGTTGGGCGGATCGGTCCATGACCGGATGATCGGGACATGGGAAAGGATGCTCGCCTGGCTGGACCGCCACCCCGTCGTGGACGCGGCCATCTACGCGCTTGAGGCCGCGAACGAGCCCGCCGCCTACGGGCGCGCGGAAAACCTCGCCGGGGGCAGCGGCGAGTTCGTCCGCCTTTACGGCGACCACATGGCCGAGTTCGCCGCCTTGGTCGGGGCGCATTCCGACGCGAAGATCATGATCGGCGGGTGGATGTATTCCGCCCAGTTCGACGTTCTGGCCGGAACCGCCTCCAGCGAAGGCGGGCGCAGCGTCCTTGACCAGATCCGGCAGGCGGCAGGCGGGGATCTGGTCTGGTCGGCGCATCTCTATCCCCACTGGACCCGCTCGGCCGGGCAGGAGATCGAGGGCTTCGAGTCCTTCATCCGTCAGCAGTATGCGGCCCTGGGCGATGATGACGTGATCCTGACCGAGACGAACGCGCTCGGCTCGGCCGTCAACGATGCCCGCTCGGGTGACGTGTCTTTCTGGATGGCGCGCGCCTATGAGGTGTTCGCCGATGCCGGGATCGGCCTCGGCTGGTTCCCCGGCGCCGAGACCGGCGGCTCGTCCTTTGTCACCATCAACAACGGCCGCTTCATCAACTTCCAGCATCCCGACAGCTATGCCCACGGGATGAACGGCTTTCTGCTGGATGAGAATGATCCGGCCCGCGCCGGCAACGACCGGATCACCGCCGCGCTGCTGCCGGGCAACGTCTATGCCGAGGATGGGACCTGGCTGAACCTGGACGGCCTTGGCTATGCCGCCGGCCATGGCGGCAACGACACGCTGACGGCCATCGATCACGCGATGAACATGCTTTACGGGGGGCAGGGGAACGATGTCCTGACCGGCACCTCTGGCCGCGACTACCTGTTCGGGCAGGGCGATGACGACACGCTGCATGGCGGCGCGGGGGATGACGTGCTGTCGGGCGGCGACGGCGACGACGTGCTGCACGATGGCGCGGGCAGCGACATCCTGACCGGCGGACGCGGGGCCGATCATTTCATCCTGTCGGCCGGCAAGGCCGTGATCACCGATATGCGCCATGACCAGGGGGACCGGCTGACGCTGGGCGGGCAGCTCTGGGGCACCGACCGCATCATGGAAGCAGGGCAATACCTGGACCATGACGGCGATGGCGTCGTCGATGACATGATGCTGGACTGGGGCGCCGGGCAGGTGATCCTGATGAACCACCGCCGGCCGGACGGGATCATCCAGGGCACAGAGGACGCGGACAGCATCGCGGTCGGCTACCAGGACATCCAAGGCGAGCGTTTCACCCGCGACGGCGGGCGCGTGCATGGCCTCGGGGGCGACGACACCATCACCGGCGGCACCGGCAACGACTGGCTGGAAGGCGGCGCAGGCGATGACAGCATCGCCGCGGGCGCCGGCAACGATACGCTCTGGGGGAATGACGGCGCGGATACGCTTGACGGCGGCAACGGCAACGACCTGATCCGCGGAGGGACGGGGAACGACCGGCTTCTGGGCGCGGTCGGGAACGACACCATTCATGGCGACGCTGGCGATGACGAACTGCTCGGCGGCGGCGGGCATGACAGCTTGGATGGTGGCGACGGCGCGGATGTGATCGACGGAAACGCCGATAACGACACGATCACCGGCGGCGACGGCGACGACCGGCTGATCGGCAATGGCGGTCACGACCTGCTGCTTGGCGGCAATCATGCCGACACGCTGCATGGCGGCGAGGGCAACGACACCCTGCATGGCCAGTCGGGCGATGACACGCTTTACGGCAACAACGGCAATGATGTGCTGAACGGCGGGGACGGCGACGACTATCTCGACGGTGGCGCGGGGACCGACTACCTGGATGGCGGCAACGGAAACGACCAGTTCGTCTGCAACATGAACGGCACCAGCACCAGTTTCCTGACCGGGGGCGCGGGGGCCGATCACTTCGTCTTTCTCAATATCCATTCCTCGGGGCAGAGCAGGGCGACCTTTACCGATTTCGAGATCGGCGTGGACAGTATCAGCATCGGCGGCAACGTCGGGATGAAGGCGATCATGGAGATGCGGGTATTCGGGGGTCTTCATGCTGCCGGTCCCGACACGGTGATGAAGGTCGGCGACGACGTTTATGTCTTCAAGAACCACGATCCGCTTGATTTCGCATAGGCCCGCGACGCGGGAAGGCTGGTCTGGCACAATGATTTATCATGAGCTGATTTCATGTCTTATCTGCAAGACATGAGTTTCACCTTTCCTTCTTTGCCCGCTATACCGGACCGGTAATTGCCCGAGGTCCGTCATGCCCAAGCTGTCCCCTGTGTTCGATGCCATCCGCACCGCCGCCCAGGCGCGCATCCTGATCCTCGACGGGGCGATGGGCACGCAGATCCAGCAGCTCGGGCTGTCCGAGGATGACTTTCAGGGGCAGACGAACCGGGCAGGGGGATGCGCCTGCCATCTTCATTCGGACCACCCGCAGAAGGGCAACAACGACCTTCTGAACCTGACCCAGCCCGAGGCGATCGAGGAAATCCATTTCCGATACGCGGTCGCGGGCGCGGATATCGTCGAGACGAACACCTTTTCCTCGACCTCGATCGCGCAGGCCGATTACGGGATGCAGGAACGCGTCTTCGCCCTGAACCGCGAGGGCGCGGCGCTGGCGCGGCGGGCGCTGGACCGTGCGACCGCGCAGGACGGACGGGCGCGCTGGGTCGCAGGGGCGCTGGGGCCGACGAACAGGACGGCCTCGCTCAGCCCCGACGTGAACAACCCCGGTTTCCGCGCCGTCAGCTTCGACCAGTTGCGCCTGGCCTATGCCGAGCAGATCCGGGGGCTGATCGCAGGCGGGGCCGATCTGATCCTGATCGAGACAATCTTCGACACCCTGAACGCCAAGGCCGCGATCTTCGCCGCCGAGGAGGTGTTCGAGGACACCGGCCTGATCCTGCCGGTGATGATCTCGGGCACGATCACCGACCTGTCGGGGCGGACGCTCTCGGGGCAGACGCCGACGGCCTTCTGGCACTCGATCCGCCATGCGCGCCCGTTGACCGTGGGTTTGAACTGCGCGCTGGGCGCGGATGCGATGCGCCCGCATCTGGCGGAACTGTCCGAGGTCGCGGACACGCTGGTCTGCGCCTATCCGAACGCAGGGCTGCCCAACGAGATGGGCGCCTATGACGAGACGCCCGCGCTGATGGCCGCCCAGATCGGCGGCTTTGCCGAGGAAGGACTGGTCAACATCGTCGGCGGCTGCTGCGGGTCCACGCCCGAGCATATCGCCGCGATTGCCGAGGCGGTGGCGGGCAAGGCTCCCCGTGCCGTGCCCGAGATCGCGCCGCAACTGCGGCTGTCGGGGCTGGAGCCTTTCGTCAAGACCGACGAGATCCCCTTCGTGAACGTGGGGGAACGCACGAACGTCACCGGCTCGGCCCGTTTCCGCAAGCTCATCACGGCGGGCGACTATCCGGCGGCGCTGGAGGTCGCGCGGGATCAGGTGGAAAACGGCGCACAGATCATCGACGTGAACATGGATGAGGGGCTGATCGATTCCGCCGCCGTCATGACCGCCTTCCTGAACCTGATCGCGGCGGAACCCGACATCGCCCGCGTGCCGCTGATGATCGATTCCTCGAAATGGGAGGTGATCGAGGCCGGGCTGAAATGCACGCAAGGCAAGCCGGTCGTGAACTCGATCAGCCTGAAGGAAGGCGAGGAGGCGTTTCTGCACCATGCCCGGCTCTGCCGCCGCTATGGCGCGGCGGTGGTGGTCATGGCCTTTGACGAGACGGGGCAGGCCGACACGGAAAACCGCAAGGTGGAAATCTGCGCCCGCGCCTATGACCTGCTGGTGAACGAGGTGGGCTTCCCGCCCGAGGACATCATCTTCGACCCCAACATCTTCGCCGTGGCGACGGGGATCGAGGAGCATGACAACTACGGCGTCGATTTCATCAATGCCACGCGTCGCATCCGCCAGCAACTGCCGCATGTTCATGTCTCGGGCGGCGTCTCGAACCTGTCCTTCAGCTTCCGCGGCAACGAGCCGGTGCGCGAGGCGATGCACGCGGTCTTCCTGTATCACGCGATCCAGGCCGGCATGGACATGGGGATCGTGAACGCGGGGCAACTCGCCGTCTACGACCAGATCGACCCGGAACTGCGCGAAGCCTGCGAGGACGTGGTCCTGAACCGCCGCGACGACGCCACCGAGCGGCTGTTGGACCTCGCCCAACGCTACAAGGGCGAGGGCGGGGCCAAGGCGCGCGAAAAGGACCTGCGCTGGCGCGACTGGCCGGTGGACAAGCGGCTGGAACACGCGCTGGTCAACGGCATCACCGAGTTCATCACCGAGGACACCGAGGAAGCGCGGCTGGCCGCCGCCCGCCCGCTGCATGTCATCGAGGGTCCGCTGATGGCGGGGATGAACGTCGTCGGCGATCTGTTCGGCGCGGGAAAGATGTTCCTGCCGCAGGTGGTGAAATCCGCCCGCGTCATGAAGCAGGCCGTGGCGCATCTGCTGCCCTACATGGAGGCCGAGAAGTCCGAAGGCGCTTCAAGTTCCGCCGGCAAGGTATTGATGGCGACCGTGAAGGGCGACGTTCATGACATCGGCAAGAACATCGTCGGCGTGGTCCTCGCCTGCAATAACTACGAGATCATCGACCTCGGCGTGATGGTGCCCGCGCAGAAGATCCTTGAGACCGCCAAGGCCGAGAAGGTTGACATCATCGGTCTGTCCGGCCTCATCACGCCCAGTCTGGATGAAATGGTGCATGTCGCCGCGGAAATGGAACGCGAGGGCTTCGACATTCCGCTGCTGATCGGCGGTGCGACCACCAGCCGGGTGCATACGGCGGTCAAGATCGACCCGCGCTATCACAAGGGCCAGACCGTCTATGTCACCGATGCAAGCCGTGCCGTGGGTGTCGTCTCGAACCTGCTTTCGGATGAAAAGATCAGCTACATCAGCAATGTAAGAAATGAATATCAGGAGGTCGCGACCCGCTACAACCGTGGCGACGACAAGCGTGCCCGGCTGTCGATCGAGGATGCGCGGGCGAATGCGGTGAAGGTTGACTGGTCGGCCTACGAGGCGACGCCGCCGCAGTTCGTCGGCACGAAGACCCTTGATGGCTGGGAACTGGCCGAGGTCGCCCGCTACATCGACTGGACGCCGTTCTTTCAGACCTGGGAGATGAAGGGCGTATATCCCAAGCTGCTGGATGACCCCGCGCAAGGCGAGGCGGCCCGCGCGCTGTTCGCCGACGCGCAGGCGATGCTGGCGCAGATCGTCGAGGAAGGTTGGCTCAACCCTAGGGCGGTGATCGGTTTCTGGCCTGCAAACCGGATTGGCGACGACATCCGCTTGTGGACGGACGACACCCGCACGGCTGAACTGGCCACCATGCACACCCTGCGCCAGCAGGTGACCAAGCGCGACGGCCGCCCGAACGTGGCGATGGCGGACTTCGTGGCGCCCGAGGGCCAGCCCGACTGGATTGGGGGCTTTGTTGTGACCGCAGGCGACGAATCGGCCCGCGTGCAGGCCTTCAAGGACGCGCATGACGATTTCTCGGCGATCCTGCTGCAGGCGCTCGCCGACCGCTTCGCCGAGGCACTGGCAGAGATGGTCCATGAGCAGGTGCGGCGCGAGTTCTGGGGCTATGCGCCGGGCGAATCCTTCTCGCCCGCGGAACTGATCCCGGAACCCTACCGCGGCATCCGCCCCGCGCCCGGCTATCCCGCCCAGCCTGACCATACCGAGAAGCGCACGCTTTTCGACCTGCTGGATGCCACCGCTGCCACGGGGGTCGAACTGACCGAGTCGATGGCGATGTGGCCTGGGTCATCCGTCTCGGGCCTCTATATCGCGCACCCGGATGCCTATTACTTCGGGGTCGCCAAGGTCGAGGCCGACCAGGTCGCCGATTATGCCGCCCGCAAGGGGATGAGCCTGACCGAGGCGGAACGCTGGCTCGCGCCCGTGCTGAATTATGTGCCGGGCGCAGCGGTTGCCGCCGAATGACCCCTTTTCAAACGCGGCGGGCGCGGCTATGTCACGCCCACCACGGAATGCGGTCGTGGCGGAATTGGTAGACGCGCAGCGTTGAGGTCGCTGTTCCTTAACCGGAGTGAAAGTTCGAGTCTTTTCGACCGCACCAAGACAAGGGCGCCCCTCGGGGCGCCTTTTTCATGTCGCGAGCATGGAATGCCGTGCTGTCCGGCAGGATGCCCTTGCATCCAGCAAGTTCCCGGTCCGTGCCGCGCCCCGTAAAACCTGCCGCATTATCACGTTGCAGCTTTGCGTTTCCGTTGCATAGAGTGACGCAACAAAGAACAGGAAGACAGGGAGCAGACGCCTTGACCCCGACCGGCAATGACGGATTCGTCGTCTTCGACCACGTCCAGAAAAGTTACGACGGCCAGACGCTTGTGGTGAAGGACCTCAATCTGTCGATCGGCAAGGGCGAGTTCCTGACGATGCTGGGGCCGTCGGGGTCCGGCAAGACCACCTGCCTGATGATGCTGGCGGGCTTCGAGACGGCGACCCATGGCGAGATCAGGCTGGGGGATCGCAACATCAACGACGTGCCGCCGCACAAGCGCGGCATCGGCATGGTGTTCCAGAACTACGCGCTGTTTCCGCACATGACGGTGGGCGAGAACCTGTCCTTTCCGCTGGAAGTGCGCGGCATGGGCAAGGCTGAACGCGAAAGCCGGATCATCCGGGCACTGGACATGGTGCAGATGGGCCGCTTCCGCAACCGCCGCCCGGCGCAGCTTTCGGGCGGCCAGCAGCAGCGGATCGCGCTGGCCCGTGCGCTGGTCTTCGACCCGCAGCTTGTGCTGATGGATGAACCTTTGGGCGCGCTGGACAAGCAGCTTCGCGAGCATATGCAGTATGAGATCAAGTCGCTGCACGACAATCTCGGGATTACGGTCGTCTATGTGACCCATGACCAGGGCGAGGCGCTGACGATGTCGGACCGCATCGCCGTCTTCAACGACGGGCGCATCCAGCAGCTTGCGCCGCCCGCGGTTCTGTATGAGCAGCCGGAAAACAGCTTTGTCGCGGGTTTCATCGGCGAGAACAACAAGCTGTCCGGCACCATCGAGAAGCTGGATGGCACCCGCGCCGAAGTGCGCTTGGCGAATGGCGAGCTGATCGACGCCACCGCCGTCAACATCCGCGAGGTGGGGCAGCAGACGCTGGTCTCGATCCGCCCCGAACGGGTCGAGTTCAAGCCCGACCTGATGCCCGCGGGCACCCATACGATCGACGCCGAGGTGCGCGACGTGATCTACATGGGCGACATCCTGCGGGCGCGGATGAAGGTCGCAGGCAGCGAGGACTTCGTGATGAAGTTCCGCAACACGCTGGGCCAGACGCGCCTGCAGCCCGGCCAGCATATCCGGATCGGCTGGAACCCGCAGGACGCACGGGCGCTCGACCCGGTCTGAGAAATCAACGATAAAGGGAGGAAAGACATGAAGAAATTTCTGATCGCGACCACGGCGCTGGTCGGATTCGGCTCGGCAGCCTTCGCCCAAGGCGGCGGGGTGCTGAACGTTCTGGACTGGGGCGGGGCCTACGGCCAGTCGCACGCCATCGCCTATAACGCGCCCTTCGAGGCCGAGACCGGCATCCGCATCACCGTGGCCGACGCCGACAACCCGGCGACCCCGATCAAGGCGATGGTCGAGGCGGGCAATGTCACCGCCGACGTGGCCTCGGTCGAGTATGCGGATGCCGTGCGGCTCTGCGACGAGGGTGCGCTGGAAGAGATCGATCCGTCGATCCTCAGCGCGGCGGCGGATGGCACCTCGGCCGAGGATGACTTCATCGAGGGCGCGCTGACGGATTGCTTTGTGGCGACCGACGTCTACTCGATGGTGCTGGCCTATGACGACAGCAAGTTCCCCGACGCCAAGCCGGCATCCCCGGCCGATTTCTTCGACACCGCCGCCTTCCCCGGCAAGCGCACCATGCGGAAAGGGGCCAAGTTCAACCTGGAACTGGCGCTGATGGCCGATGGCGTGGTGCCGGCCGAGGTCTATGACGTGCTGGCGACGCCCGAGGGCGTGGATCGCGCCTTTGCCAAGCTGGACACGATCAAGAACGACGTGATCTGGTGGGAAGCCGGCGCCCAGCCGCCGCAACTGCTGGCGGATGGCGAGGTCACGATGGCCTTTGCCTTCAACGGCCGGATATTCAACGCCGCCATCGGCGAGAACAAGCCCTTCAACATCATCTGGAACGGACAGATCTACGAGATGGAAGGCTGGGTCATCCCCAAGGGCGCGCCCAACATGGAAAACGCGCTGAAATACATCGAGTTCTCGACCCGCCCCGAGCAGCTTGCCAAGGCGGCCGAGCACATCAGCTACGGCCCTCCGCGCCGGTCGTCGTCGTCGCTGGTCGGCAATGTCGCGGGCACCGAAACCCCGATGTCGCCGCATCTGCCGACCTCGCCCGAGAACCTCGAACAGGGGATCGCCTCGAACCTCGATTTCTGGGTCGATCACGACGGCGAGCTGAGCGAGCGTTTCAACGCCTGGCTGGCCGGCTGACGGTCCGGCGGCGGCGCCCGGCGTGGCGCCGCCTTCACCCTTATGGTTGCGAAAGAGCGGACATGGCACGACAGCTGATCGCGGGAACAGCTTTGGCGCTTGCCGTCGCAGGTGCGGCGCAGGCGCAGGATTCGATCAACATCACCACCTATGGCGGCGCCTTCGGCGAGGCGGTGAACCAGGCCTTCGCCCGGCCCTTTTCCGAGGCGACGGGCATCCAGGCCAACATGGTCGACAACTCGGACCCCCCGGCCAAGCTGAAGGCCGAGGTCGAGGCCGGCAACGTCACCAGCGACGTTTATGATGTCGAGCAGTCGGACGTGATCCGCCTGTGCGACGAGGGGCTGATCGAGCCGATCGACCCCGCGACGCTGCCTGCCGCGGCGGACGGGACCCCGGCTGCCGACGACTATCTGCCGCAGGCGCTGCATGACTGTGCGACCGCCATCATGGTCTGGTCCACGGTGATCGCCTATGACACCTCGGCCTTCCCGGACGGGGCTCCGACGACGGTCGCGGATTTCTTCGACACGGCGCAGTTCCCCGGCAAGCGCGGCATCATCAAGCGCCCGAAATACGCGCTGGAATTCGCCCTGCTGGGCGACGGGGTGCCGGCCGACCAGGTCTATGACGTGCTGGCGACGCCCGAGGGCGTGGACCGCGCCTTTGCCAAGCTGGACAGCATCAAGGACCAGGTGGTCTGGTGGGAAGCGGGCGCCCAGGCCCCGCAACTGCTTGCCGACAAGGAGGTCTCGATGACCCTGGCCTATAACGGTCGGATCTTCGACGCCATTGTCGAGGAAGGAAAGCCCTTCGCCTTCGTCTGGGACGGCGCGAACCTCGACATGGACTACTGGGTGGTGCCAAGGGGCGCGCCCGATGTCGAGAAGTCGATGCAGTTCATCGCCTTCGCCTCGGACCCGACGCGACAGGCGGACCTGTCGAAATACATCGCCTATGGTCCGCCGCGGAAATCGGCGGCGGCCAGCGTCGGCACCTACAAGGACGGGACGACCGGGATGGCGCCCTATCTGCCGACCACGCCCGAGAATGCCGAAAGCGCGCTGGTCAACGATGCCGGCTTCTGGGCCGACCACGGCACCGAACTGACCGAACGTTTCAACGCCTGGCTTGCCGGCTGAGATGATGGCGGGGGCGTCCGCGCCCCGGCTGCCCCCTGCAACCCGGACAGTCCGATGCACAGACCGCTGATCCTTGCCGCCATGATGCTTGCCGCGCCTGCCTGGGCGCAGCAGACGCCTTTGGTGATCGTCTCGTGGGGCGGCGACTTCGCGGCGCTGCAGGATGCCGCGATGGCCCGTCCCTTTACCGAGCGGACCGGTCGTCCGGTGCGCTTCGTCGATACCGATGACCCCGCGGGCATGGTCAAGGCGCAGGTCGAGGCCGGCAACGTTTCCGCCGATGTCGCCAGCGTCGGGCAAGGGGCGGGGATGCGGCTCTGCGAGGAAGGCGACGCCGAACCGATCGATCCCTCCCGCCTCGCGCCCGCGCCGGGCGGCTCGGTGGCCGAGGATTTCCTGCCCGGCACCCTGACCGAGTGCTTCGTCGCCACAGACATCTATTCGACCGTGATCGCCTATGACGCAGGGCGGCTTGAGACGCCCCCCGCCACGGCCGCCGACTTCTTCGACCTGCAGCGCTTTCCCGGCCGCCGGGGTCTGGGCCGCACGCCCCAGTTCACGATGGAACTTGCGCTGGTCGGCGACGGCGTGCCGCTGGATCAGGTTTATGACGTGCTCGCCACACCCGAAGGGGTGGATCGCGCCCTGGCCAAGCTGGACACGATCCGCGACCAGATCGTCTGGTGGGAAGCCGGGGCGCAGCCGATCCAGCTTCTTGCCGATGGCGAGGTCGCGCTGGCCCATGCCTATAACGGCCGCGTCTTCAAGGCCGCGCAGGTGGACGGGCTGCCGCTGGCGATCCTCTGGGACGCCCAGATGCTGGAGGTCGAGGGCTGGGTGATCCCCAAGGGTGCGCCCAACCCGGATGCCGCGCGGGATTTCGTCGCCTTCTCGACTTCGCCCGAGGTTCTGGCTCATGCCGCCGAGATCCTGCCCTATGGCCCGCCGCGCCGGTCGGCGCAGGCGATGGTGGGCAATTTCACGGGCGACGGCACCACGCCGATGGGCCCGCACCTGCCGACCGCGCCCGACAACATGACCAACGCCCTGTTCGTGGACCCGTCCTTCTGGGCCGACCACGAGACCGAGTTGCGCGCCCGCTTTACCGCGTGGCTGGGCAGCGAATGACGACCGGCCCCTGGCCAAGCTCATAGGACCGACATGGCAACTGCTCTTGATCCCCATGCAGCCATCGTCGCCAAGGCCGGCGGCGCTCCCGGCGCGCTGACGACCGCCGACGGGCGGCCGCTGGCCCGCGCCTTGGCCCGCAGTTCGGCCCGCGCGCGCCGGCGGGCCTTTCTGCTGGTCGCGCCGCTTTTGCTGTTCGTGGTCGTGACCTTTGTGATCCCGATCGGGCAGATGCTGCACCGCTCGATGTACAACGACGGCTTTGCGGCCAACATGCCGCAGATCTCCGCATGGTTCGCCGAGAACGCGCCCGGAACGCAGCCGGACGAGACGGCCTTCGCCGCGCTGGCCGCCGACCTGACGGCGGCGGCCGAGGCCCGCACCATCGGCATCGTGGGCACCCGGATGAACTATGACGTGCCGGGGACGCGGTCGCTGTTCACCTCGACCGGCAGGCAGGCGCGCGGCGGGTTCGAGCCGCCTTACCGCGAGGCGCTGACCGGGGTCGATGCGCGCTGGCAGGACCCGACCCTGTGGCGGGCCATGCGTTCGGCCTCGACGGCCTATACGGCGAACTTCTATCTCGCCGCGATGGACCGGACCCGCAACGACCAGAACGAGATCGTCAGCGTCCCCGAGCGCCAGCAGGTCTATGGCATGCTGTTCATGCGGACCTTCTGGCTGTCGCTGCTGATCACCGGGCTGACCTTTGTGCTGGGTTTCCCCATCGCGCATCTGCTGGCGACGCTGCCGACGCGGCGGTCGAACCTGCTGATGATCCTGGTGCTGCTGCCCTTCTGGACCTCGCTGCTGGTGCGGACCACCGCTTGGATGGTGCTGCTGCAGCAGCAGGGCGTCGTGAACGACATTCTCGTCTGGCTGGGGGTGATCGGGCAGGACGGCCGGCTGCAGATGATCTACAACCGCACCGGCACGATCATTGCCATGACGCATATCCTGCTGCCCTTCATGATCCTGCCGCTGTATTCGGTGATGCGGACGATCAACCCCAGCTATGTGCGCGCCGCCCGGTCTTTGGGGGCGACAAGCTGGACGGCGTTCCGCCGGGTCTATTTCCCGCAGACGCTGCCGGGTCTGGGGGCGGGGGCGCTGCTCGTGTTCATCCTCGCGGTCGGCTACTACATCACGCCGGCGCTGGTGGGCGGCTCGTCGGGGCAGCTGATTTCCAACATGATCGCCATGCACATGACGGAAACGCTGAACTGGTCCATGGCCGCGGCGCTGGCCGCGCTGCTGCTGGCGGGCGTCCTCATCCTCTACTGGGTCTACGACCGCATGGTCGGGATCGACAATCTCAAGCTGGGGTGAACCGAATGGCGCTGCCAACCTATGCCTCGCCGCTGGAACGGATCTGGCACTGGATCTACATCGCGATCTGCGTGGCGATCTTTTTCTTCCTGATCGCGCCGATCGTGGTGGTGATCCCCCTCAGCTTCAACGCCGAGCCCTATTTCACCTTTACTGACAAGATGCGTTCCTTCGACGCCGAGGGCTATTCGCTGCGCTGGTATGACACGCTGCTGACCTTCGGCATGGCGAACCCGGATGCACCGCGCAGTACGAGCTGGTGGGCGGATGCGTGGAACAACGCGCGCTGGATCAACGCGGCCAAGAACTCGATCATCATCGGGATCTTCTCGACGATCCTTGCCACCGTGCTGGGAACGCTGGCGGCGCTGGGGCTGGCGCGGAAAGAGATGCCGTTTCGCCGGATCATCATGGCGGTGCTGATCTCGCCCATGATTGTGCCGATCATCATCACGGCGACGGGGATGTTCTTCTTCTATTCGTCCGCCTGCGTGGACACGACCTCGGCCTTCGGGCAGCTGCTGGCGCCGGTGCTGTCGAACTCGGGATGCTTGGCGAACACCTATCTGGGCGTGATCCTCGCCCATGCGACGCTGGGGATCCCCTTTGTCATCATCACGGTGACCGCGACGCTGATCGGCTTCGACCAGTCGCTGAACCGAGCGGCGGCGTCCCTAGGGGCGAACCCGAGGACGACCTTCTTCAAGGTCACGATGCCGCTGATCCTGCCCGGCGTGATCTCGGGGGCGCTGTTCGCCTTCGTGACCTCCTTCGACGAGGTGGTGGCGGTGCTGTTCATCGCCGGTCCCGACCAGCAGACAATCCCGCGCCAGATGTGGAACGGCATCCGCGAACAGATCAGCCCCGCGATCCTCGCCGTCGCCACGCTGCTGGTGATCTTCTCGATCGCACTGCTGGCGACCGTGGAACTGCTGCGCCGCCGGGGCGAGCGGCTGCGCGGGCTGACCCCCTCATGACGCCCGAGGAGATCGACGACGAGGCGGCGCGTCCCAAGGCGCCCGCCTTCACCCTGACACCGTTTCAGGAACTGAACGGCCGGGGACTGGCGGCGATCCACCGTCTTTATCTGCGCGACCTGTCCGCCATCGCCGCGCTGATGGGCGACATCCGGGCGGGGCTGGCGCAGCCGGGCGAACTTGCGCCCGCCGTGCGCGGGATGCCGATGGCGCAGAACCTGCGGCTGTTCGGGACGGCCTGCGGGGCTTCCTGCCGGGCAATCACCACGCATCACCAGATCGAGGATTTCCACCTGTATCCCCAGCTTGAGGTGCAGGGGAACACGGCCCTGAACGCCGTGCTGTTCCGGCTGCGGCAGGAGCATCGCGGACTCGAGCATCTGATCGAGGTTCTGGCCGAGGCTGCCGATGAACTGGCCTTGGCCCCGGAACCGGCCCAGTTCGATGCCTGCGCCGAGGGTTTCGCAGCCCTCGACCGCGCCGTGCGGTCGCATTTCCGCTATGAGGAAGACGAGATCGGCCCCGCCCTCGGCTATTACGAGGTGCGGGTCTAGGGCAGGATCTCGAGCCAGCCCCAGACGGTCAGGATCGACAGCGCCGTGGCGATCAGCACCGCCGAGGCCGCGCTGCGGATGGCCGCGCCGTAAAGATTGGCAAAGAGATAGGCATTCACCCCCGGCGCCATCGCCGCCGTCACCACTGCCGAGCGCAGCCCGCCCGTGTCCAGCCCGAAGGCCAGCCCCAGCCCATAGGTCAGGCTGGGATGCAGGATCAGCGAGCAGCCGCAGATCAGCGCGATGGACGCCGCGTCACCCTGGGGCTTGTAGCGCAGCAGGACGCCCCCCAGCGCGAACAGCGCGGCGGGCAGGGCCGAGCGCGCGATCATCTCGACCGCCGCCCAGAAGCCTTCCGGCAGGACCAGCCCGCCTTGCGTCAGCAGGTTCATCGCCAGCCCGGCAAGGATGCCGATGACCAGCGGTGTCCTTAGCACCCCGTTCAGCGCCCGCACCGCGACCCGGCCGGGCGAGACGCCGGTGCCATGGGCGCGCGTGAACTCCATCACCGTGATCCCCAGCGTGTAGAGCAGGGGCGAATGCAGGGCGATGATGGTGAAGTTGCCCGCCAGCGACTGCGGCCCGTAGGCCCGTTCCATGATCGGCACGCCAAGCAGCAGCGAGTTCGAGAAGAGGCAGGCGAAGCCGATGGCGACGGCGTCCTCGGGCGACCGCCCGATCACCCGCCGCGAGACGATCCAGCCGACGAGGAAGGAACTCAGCGCGCCGATGTAGAAGGCCAGAAGCAGCCAGGGATCGAAGTCGGCCGACAGGTCCAGCGCCGCCATCGAACTGAACAGCAGCACCGGAACCGCGAAGTTCTGCGCATAGCGCTGCAGCCCGTCCACCCCCGCCGGGCTGAACCAGCCGCGCCAGGAGACGAGATAGCCCGCGCCGATCACCAGGAAAACCGGCAGGATGACGTCGAAAAGGGCGCTCAAAGCTCGACGACCATCCCGTCATGGGCCGGGATGACGTGGTCGGGCGTCTCTGCCATCACCGCGTCGTGGTCGAGGTCGATGTGCATGTTGGTCAGGATGCCGCGCTTGGTCCTGGACCGTTCGATCCAGTCCAGCGCCAGCGCCAGATGCGCGTGGCTCGGGTGCGGCGTGCGGCGCAGGGCGTCGCAGATGAAGACCTCTGCGTCCATGATCGCGGGCCAGGCGTCATCGGGGATCGCCAGCACGTCGGGCAGATAGACCAGCGCCGGGGCGTCCTCACCCTCGGAAATGCGCAGTCCCAGCGCGGGAATGCCGTGGTCCACGGTGAAGGGGGTGACATGGATCGCGCCGCCCTCGCCCTGGATCGTGAAGGGGCCGCCGATCAGATGCAGTTCAAGGATCGGAGGGTAGGGCGATCCGGGCGGCGTCTCGAAGGCATAGCCGAAGCGGCTCATCAGCGCCGCAGTGGTGGGCCGGTCGGCCCAGCCCGGCAGGATGGATCGCCGGTTATGGACGATCTGGCGCAGGTCGTCGATGCCGTGGATATGGTCGGCATGCGGATGGGTCCAGACCACGCCGTCCAGCAGCCCCACGCCCGCATCCAGTAGTTGCGGCACCATGTCCGGCCCGGTGTCGATCAGCATGCGGGTCGTCCCCCCGGCGCCCCGCCGTTCGACCAGCAGCGAGCAGCGCCGGCGCCGGTTCCTGGGGTTCGCCGGATCGCAGGCACCCCAGTTCCCGCCCAGCCGCGGCACACCCCCCGACGACCCGCAGCCGAGGATCGTCGCGCGGATCATGCGGCGGCCTTGGAGAACAGGCGGTCGAAATTGGCGCTGGTCAGCGCCGCGAACTCAGGGAAGGTCATGCCGAAAAGCTCGGCGCCGACACGGGCGGTATGGGCGACATAGGCCGGCTCGTTGCGCTTGCCGCGATGGGGCGGGGGCGCAAGAAAAGGCGCGTCGGTTTCCACCAGAACCCGGTCGCGCGGGGCGGCCGCGAAGATCTCGCGGATCTCGGTGGAACGCGGGAAGGCCGCGATCCCCGACATGGACAGGTAGAAGCCGAGGTCCAGCGCCGTGCGCGCCAGTTGCGGCCCCGAGGTATAGCAGTGCATAACCGCCGAGAACGGCCCCGCGGCATGTTCGCGCGTCAGGATCGCGGCCATGTCACCGTCGGCATCGCGCGAATGGATGATCAGTGGCAGCCCGGTCTGCCGCGCGGCCTGGATGTGGATCACGAGGCTCTCGGCCTGAGTGGCGGCGCTCTCGGCGGTATAGTGGTAATCCAGCCCGGTTTCGCCGATACCGACGCACTTGGGATGCGCTGACAGGGTAACCAGTTCGTCCACCGTCGCCAGCGGCTCCTCGGCCGCCTGCATCGGGTGGGTGCCGGCGGCGTAGAAGACGCCCTCATGCGCCTCGGCGATGGCGCGGACCTGCGGTTCCAGCCGCAGGCGGGTGCAGATCGTGACCATGCGGGTGACGCCGGCGGCACGGGCGCGGGCGACCAGATCGGCCTGCTGCCCGTCGAAATCGGGAAAGTCCAGGTGGCAGTGGCTGTCAACCAATGCCGGCGCAAGATTGTCGGTCGGGGTCATCGCGTCATCCTCGGCCCCGCGCCTCGGTGGCACCGGGGGCCTGCGCCAGGGTCAGGAGCATATCCATCACCAGCGCCACAGGGTCAAGGTTGACCGCCCGCCCGGCGCGGGCGCGCGCCGAGAGTTCGGCCTGCGCAGAGGCCCAGTGCCGGGCGGCGCGGTCGTCGGGCGAGATGCGGGCCAGCACGGCGCTTTCGCCGTCTGCTGCCTCGGGCAGCGGCGCGCCCATCAGCCCGGTGCGCGCGGCGCGGGACAGAAAGCGGTCAAGCAGCGTCATGGTCAGGTCGAAGGGATCGCCCCCGGCCCCCGGACGGCCCGCCGCGTCCTGCGCGAAGGCAGCGGCGGCCTGCCGGTCCATCTCGGGCCGGGCAAACAGCGCGACGAGATCGGCATAGCGGTCCAGCCCGTCCTGGCCCGAAAGCCGCAGCGCCTCGCCCACCGAACCGCCGGCAAGCGCCGCCAGTCGCGCCGGATCGCCCCCCACCTCAAGCGGCGCGAGCGCCGTCGCCATGTCCTCGGGCGACAAGGGCATCAGTCGCAGCTCGCGGCAGCGCGAGCGGATCGTCGGCAGAAGCCGCGCGGGCTGGTGCGCGACCAGCAGCAGGACCGCGCCCTCGGGCGGTTCCTCCAGCATCTTCAGCACGGCATTGGCGGCGGCGGTGTTCATGTCGTCGGCGGCGTCGATGATGGCGATGCGGCGGCCGCCCTCGGCCGCGCTCATGTGGAAGAAGGACAGCAGCTTGCGGATGTCCTCGACCACGATCTCGGCCCGCAGGCGGCCCTTGTCGTCAAGCGAACGGCGGACCAGATGCAGGCGCGGCTCGGACATGGCGCGCAGGCGGCGGGCGACGGGGTGATCCTCGGGCACCGACAGGTCGGGCGAGCCTGTTTCGGCCAGAAGCCAGCGGGCGATGACCCAGGCCAGCGTCGCCTTGCCAGTGCCGCGGGGGCCGGTGATGAGCCAGCCGTGATGCATCCGGCCCGAGGCGGCGGCGGTCCGGAAGGCGGCAAGGGCTGGGTCCTGACCGACCAGCCGGCGCGTCTCGCGCGGGTGCGGCGCGCCGGGAACGCGGTCGGATTCGACCGGAAGATCGGGATCGTCGCTCATATCGCGGCCCTGACGCGGGCGGCCACGGCTTCGGCTGGGCCGCTGCCGTCGATCAGCCGGAAGCGGGTGAGATGGGCGCGGGCGAGATCGCGGAAGCCGTGGCGCAGCGCGGTCTGGAAGCCGAGGCCCATCGCCTCGAAGCGGTCTTCGGCGGCAAGATCCATGGCCCGAGGGAGTGAGGGATCAGGTTGCTGGTCTGCATCCGCAGGCGTGACAGTCCCGACGGAAACCGGCGATGCGACACCCTCGGCCAAAGGGGGCAGCGAGGCCCCGGCGGAATCATGCGCAACGGGGGAGGGTGAGGCGGGCATCCGGCCTGTCGCCCTTGCAAGCGCCTCGGCGGGGTCGAGGTCGATCACGAAGGTCCGGTCCGGCTCGATCCCGATCAGCAGGCGATGCAGGTCCTCGACGGCTTGCGCCAGATCGGCGCGGGCGACGCCCTGATAGACCCGGGTGGAATCCGCGAAGCGGTCGGTCACCACCCAGGCGCCGCGATCCAGCGCGGGAAGGATGGTGCGTTCCAGGTGGTCGCGGCGGGCGGCGGTGAACAGCAGAAGCTCGGTTTCCGGGGACCAGCGGTCGGCACGGCCCTCGACCAGCAGGCGGCGGATCTGTTCCGCCCCCGGCGAGCCGCCCGGCTCGCGGGTCAGAACGACCTCGCGGCCCTCGGCCCGCAGGCTTTCGGCCAGCAGCCGCGCCTGCGTGGACTTGCCCGACCCGTCGATGCCTTCGAAGCTGATGAACACCGTGGCGCCGTCTCAGCCGCCGACAGCGGCCACGGCGCGCTCGCCCAGCCGGAAGGCGGCGTTCTGCAGCCGCCCGACAAAGCCCGCGCGGGGCACCTCGGTCGCGGCGACCAGCGGCAGGCGGGATTCGACCGAGCCAGGGACCGAGACGACCAGATCGCCCACCCGCTGCCCGGCGGCGATCGGGGCCTCGATGGGACCGTCGAAGACCGCTTCGGCAGTCACGCCGGATGCGGCGCCGGCGGGGATCAGCACGTTCACGCCCTCGGGCGCCGTCAGGGCGACGCGGCGCGACTGGCCCAGCCAGACCGGCGCCCAGGCGACCGTCTCGCCCTTGGGGATGACGGTCTTCATGGTGAACTGGCGGAAGGCCCAGTTGACGATCCGTTCCGATTCCTCGGCCCGCGCGCGTTCCGAGGGCAGGCCGTTGACCACGAAGATCACCCGCCGCCCGTCCTGCACCGCCGAGCCGACAAGACCGTAGCCCGCCTCTTGCGTGTGCCCGGTCTTCAGCCCGTCCGCCCCGATGCCAAGCCCGAGGATCGGGTTGCGGTTGCGGGTATTGGCCGGGGCGCGGCCGTCATACTCAAAGCTGTTCAGGGCGAAGTTCCTGTAAAGCTCGGGGAAATCCTCGACCAGATGCTGGGCGAGCTTGCCCAGGTCGCTGGCCGACATGACATGGCCCGGTGCGGGCCAGCCCGAGGAATTGACAAGATGCGTGTCCTCGAGGCCGAGTTCCTGCGCGCGGGCGTTCATCTCGCGGGCGAATGCTTCCTCGGTTCCCGCCAGCCCTTCGGCCACCACGACGCAGGCGTCGTTGCCCGACAGCACGATGATGCCCTTGATGAGTTCATCCACCGTGGGCCGGTCGAGTTCGTTCAGGAACATCGTCGAGCCGCCCATCTGCCGCGCCTTGGTGGATACGGGAAAGCGCGTGTCCAGCGTCACGCGGCCCTGATCCACCGCCTCGAACAGCATGTAGACGGTCATCAGCTTGGACATCGAGGCGGGCGGCATGGGCTCATGCGCGTTCTTTTCCATCAGCACGCTGCCGGTCGCGACGTCATAGACCCAGGCCGACTGGGCATTGGTGTCAAAGGATTGCGCCGCCACCCCGAGCGGGCCGAGGGCGACCACAGCAACGATTCCGGCGAGAACACGGGACCAGAGCGCGCGCATGAGGTTTCCTTTCCCAGTTTCGGCCCAGCGTTAGCCCAGCCGGTTCCGCCCCGCAACGCTGCCCATCCCCACAGTCATTGCATCCGGAGGTAAAGATTCGCTGAATGCCGTTCTCGCGGGAAGCGCAGGGATAAGGCAGCCCGACCGCCACTCTCTGGGTCGACGGAATGTTCGCCAGCGGCCTGCGACGAGGCCTCAATGTGAAAAACGCGCCGGTGGCGCGTTTTCCAGATGGTTCTCAGAGCCGTAATCAGCCGTCGCGCTGCTGCGATTTCGGCGCGCGAGAGGGGCGGCGGGCGGGACGCTTGTGCTGGCCCTCGGGGCGGCCCGGCCTGGCAGGGCGGCCCGAAGGGCGCGGCGCGGCGGGGATGCCGACCGGCGGCTCGCCCCCGATCACCGGGATTGCGGCCTTCATCGCCTTTTCGATCGCCCGCAGTTCCCCCGCCTCGGCCGGGGCGCAGAAGGCCACCGCACGGCCATCGCGTCCCGCCCGCGCGGTGCGGCCGATGCGGTGGACGTAGTTTTCCGGCACGTTCGGCAGATCGTAGTTGTAGATATGCGCCACCTGCGGGATGTCGAGCCCGCGCGCCGCCACGTCGGTCGCCACCAGCACTTGCGTGTCGCCGGCCCGGAACGAGGCAAGCGCGCGTTCCCGCTGGCCCTGCGACTTGTTGCCGTGGATCGCGGCGACCTTGAAGCCCCATTTCTCCAGCAGCTTGGCCAGCTTTTCGGACCCGTGCTTGGTGCGGCCGAAGACGATGGCAAGCTCGCCCGGATGCTTCGCCAGATACTCGGCCAGCAGCGCCGCCTTGTCGCCCTGGTTCACGAAATGCACGCCCTGGTCGATCTTTTCGGCGGGCTTGCCGGGCGGGTTCACCGCCACGCGGACCGGGTCGGTCAGGTAGCTTTCGGCCAGTTCCTCCATCAGCTTGGGCATGGTGGCGGAAAACAGCATCGTCTGGCGGTCGCGCGGCAGCAGCTTGGCGATCCTGCGCAGCGCGTGGATGAAGCCGATGTCCAGCATCTGGTCAGCCTCGTCCAGCACCAGATAGCGGGTCTGGTCGAAGCGGACGGCCTTGCGCTCGATCAGGTCGATCAGGCGGCCGGGCGTGGCGATCAGCACGTCGACGCCGCGTGACAGGCGGTCGATCTGCACGTTGATCGAGGCGCCCCCGACCACGCGGAAGCTGCGGATGCCGGTGCCGCGGGCAAAGCCCTCGACGTTCTGGGCGATCTGGGTCGCGAGTTCCCGCGTGGGGGCCAGGATCAGCGCCTTGCAGCTGTGCGGCTCGGCCCGCTCGCCCTTGATGACAAGGCGGGACAGCATGGGCAGGCTGAAGGCCGCCGTCTTGCCGGTGCCGGTCTGGGCGAGGCCCAGCAGGTCGCGGCCCGCGACCAGTGCCGGGATCGCCTCGGTCTGGATCGGGGTGGGTTCGTTCAGGCCGAGTTCCGGCAGGTTGACCGCCACCCGCGGGTCGATGCCCATGCGGGTGAAGGGCGTGTCCATGTCCGGGATGGCGCGGCGGATGAAGGGCTCGGGTTCGGTACGGGCCTTCTTGGCGCGGCCGGGACCGCGACGGGCGTCGAAGCCGGCCGAGCGCGGCTTTTCGTGGTCGTGCTGGTTGCGGTCGGTCCGGGCGCGGGCCGGGCGGGTGGTGGTGTCGGTCATCTCATGTCCTTGGTCGCCGCCCCTCGTACCGGAACGCGCGGAAGGCCGCGGCGCGGGGCTGCGGCAGGCAAGGGGGCGCGGGTCAGATACGAAACCCGCCGGCAACCCTGCGTGACATGGGGAACCAGTCTGATCGTCGGCCCTGGCGGGAACAAGATGCCCTGCGGCTGCTCACGCGGCAGCGGGTGGCGACCGGGGCAACATGGCCAGTTTGCGGGAAAAGTCAAGGACCGAGGGTTGCCGCCCCTGAAAACGCCGCGGCAATCGGGGCGCGGCCTGCCGGTTGATTGCGGCCTCGACCAGTTTTGCCAGCGCCCCGCCCGTCCCGGCTTCCTCGATGGGCGTCTGGTCCGGCTATCGGGGGCGTCATTCAGGCCCG
>NZ_JAUNPC010000006.1:0-8079 GCF_030536915.1 Paracoccus sp. (in: a-proteobacteria) | reverse complement strand
CCCGGCTTCCTCGATGGGCGTCTGGTCCGGCTATCGGGGGCGTCATTCAGGCCCGTCAGCGCCCCTCTTTCAGCGTGCCCTCGCCCGCAATGCCGTGATACGCGCCTGCGCCGAGGCGCGTGACGCAGCCGCTCGATCGGGAAGCGGTATCGCCCCGGTGTTGCGGGAAAGCATCGGTGAGGCTCTGCCACTGCTCCCCGCGCCATCTTGGGCAGTGCCTTGAGGATCAGTCTTCGAGAGCGTCGAAGGAAGGTCATCCGCTGTCTTTGGCGCCATGTTCATCCTGCGGCTCGGACGAGGCCGCTTGTCCGCGGGACAATGCAAGGCTGCCGGGGACCGGCAGCGGCATGGCTCAGCTTCGGGGCCTCAGGTTCTCGGGATCGTAAAGCGCGGCCTGTCCCACGGCGGCGACCTCGACCGGCAGGATTTCCCCCATGTAGTCGACGTTCAGCCTGCGGCCCTGCTGGCAATATGACCAGGGCAGCCAAGCCAGCGCGATGTTGCGTCCCACGCTCGGGCCATAGGCGACCGAGCTTGCCCAGGATCGCCGTCCGAGTTCATCGACCAGCGTCTCGCCGGTGCCCGGGTCCAGAACCGGCAGGATGCCGACCGGGTAGCGGGCGATGCCGTGCCGGTCGATGTTGTCCGTGATCACCAGCGTGCAGAGCATCGCCGGCTGGTGGTCCCGTGCAGCATATTCGAGATGCCTGGCCTTGCCGCGGAAATCGGCCTCCTTGACCCTGGGCCGCGCAAGGCCCGCCTCGAACAGGTTGTATTCCGTCCGCAGGTCGGCGTTCTGCAGGCGCAGGCTTTTTTCCATCCGGCGCGAGTTCGCGTAGGTCTCGATCCCCACGGCGATGGCGCCGGTCGAGCACAGCGCGTCCCAGACGGCAAGACCGTCCTCATAGGCCATGTGCAGTTCCCACCCCTGTTCCCCGACATAGGAGATGCGGAAGGCCGTGACCTCGCAGCCCGCGATGCGGACCCTGCGGAGGGCGGCAAAGGGGAAGGCCTCGGGTTCCAGCGCGGCCGGGTCCTCGACCACCTGCTGCAGCTTCGCGCGGGCCTCGGGGCCCCAGAAGCCGATGGTGATGCGCTCCTCGGTCGCGTCGGTCAGGGTGACGTCCAGCCCCCGGTCCTGCGCCACGCGGCGCATGTAGGTCAGGTCGCGCGGGCCCGCATCGGCGCCGTTGACCAGCAGGCAGCGGTCTGGGAAGCGCAGGACCGTAAGATCGGCACGCACATTCCCCTGATCGTCGAGGAAGTGAGTATAGATGCCCTTGCCGACATTCGCGTCCCCGCCGATCCGCGCCGCGCAGAGCCATTCCAGCAGCGCGACATGATCCGGCCCCGAGATGTCCGTGATGTGGAAATGCGACAGGTTGATGATGCCGCAGCTTTCGCTCATCTCAAGCTGCTCGGCGTTCGAGACGCGCCAGAAATGGCGGTTGTCCCATTCATGCGCGCGGACGGGCACGCGGTCGCCGTATTTCTCCAGCAGATGCTCGTTCGCGGCATAGCCATGCGCGCGTTCCCAGCCGCCGAGTTCCATGAAGTAGCCGCCGAGTTCGACCTCGCGTTCGTGGAAGGGCGAGCGGCGGATATTGCGGCCGCCCTCGAAGGGCTCGCGCGGGTGGACGGGCGGGGTGTAGATCGCCGATGCCGTCTGGGTGCAGCGGGCGGTGATGTAGTCCGCCTCAAGCTGGTGGGGGCTGAAGCGGGCATAGTCGATGCTTGCGTGGTCGACATGGGTGCGGCCGTCGGTGATCCAGTCGGCCAGCAGCTTGCCGATAGCGGGGGCGTCCTTGACCCAGACGGCGACCGAATACCACAGGCCCCGGACCTTCTGGCTTTCACCCACCGAGGGCATCGCGTCGGTGGTCGCCTGCAGCAGCCCGTTGAAGGAATGGCCCTCGTTATAGCCCAACTCGCCCAGAACGGGCGTCAGTTCGATGGCGCGCTCCAAAGGCTCCATCAGATCCTCGATGTCGAGGTCACGCTGCGAGGGCGAGAGCCGCGTGAACTCCTTTTCCAGGATGTCGCGCGGGTGGCATAGTCGGGGCGCGGCGTCGTAGTAGTAGCCCCATTCGATCTGCCCGCCCTCGGCGGTCGTGGGGTCGCCCGTGTCGCGCATGTAGGCCGAGTTGCCCTGGTCGCGCAGCAAGGGATAGCCGATGTCCTTGCCGGTGCCCTCGAACTGCTTGAACGGGCCGAAGAAGGTTAGCGGGTGGTCCACCGGGAAGACCGGCAGGTCCTCGCCCGCCATCTCGGCGATGAGCCGCCCCCAGAGTCCGGCGCAGACGATCACCAGGTCGGCGCGGATGGTGCCGCGCGGGGTGACGACGCCTCTGATGCGGCCGTCCTCGATCTCCAGCGCGGTCGCGGGGGTGTTGGCAAAGGCCCGCAGCCTGCCCGAGGCCACGCCCTGATCGCCCAGCTTGCCCGCCACGGTCTGGGATCGCGGGATGACCAGTCCCGCATCGGGGTCCCACATGGCCCCTTGGATCACGTCCTCCTCGATCAGCGGGAAGCGTTCCTTGACCTCGGCGGGTGAGATCATCCGGGCGCGGGTGCCGAAGGCCTTGCCCGAGGCAACCTTGCGTTTCAGTTCATTCATGCGGGCGTCGTCGCCCTTCCGCGCGACCTCGATCCCGCCGACCTTGGCGTAATGGCCGAGCCTTTCGTAGAAATCGGCGGAATAGAGCGACGTCCAGGTGCTCAGGAAATCATGGCTGGTGGTGAAGCAGAAATCCGAGGCGTGGGCGGTCGAGCCGATATCGGTCGGGATGCCCGACTTGTCGATGCCGACGATGTCGTCCCAGCCGCGCGCGATCAGGTGATGGGCGACGGATGCGCCGACGATGCCGCCAAGCCCGATGATGACGACCTTGGCCTGTCCGGGAAATGCCATCCTCAGAGATCCTTCACCAGCCGCAGCGCGTCATAGATGGCGGCATGCGTGTTGCGGGCGGACACGGCGTCGCCGATGCGGTAAAGCTGGAAGCCGCCAGAAGGATTGCGGGCGACCTGCTGCGGCCCCCCCGCGATCAGGGCGTCGTAATCGACCTCTCCCAGATTCGAGGACTGCGGCTTGAGGTCGAAATACAACTCGTCCAGCGGCCGGGTGCCGTGGTTGACGACGACCTGATCCACGATCCGCTCGCGCCGGAAGTCGCCGTAGTCGCTGCCCAGCGTGGCGCGCAGCATGTTGCCGTCGCGGCTCACCTCCTGCAGCCGCCAGGTGACGGTGAAGGTCGTGTTCCCCTTCTGCAAGGCGCGCATGTAGGGCACGAGGTTCATCGCCATGATCTCGGGCGAGAAGGTCCGGTCGGGGGTCACGACCTCGACCTCGGCGCCCGTCTCGGCGATGGCCTGCGCGGCCTGCAGGGCGGCATGGTCGCCCGCGTCGTCGAAGACCAGCACATTCGCGCCGGGCTTCACGTCGCCCGACAGGATGTCCCAGGCAGAGACGACAAGCTCGTTGCCCTGCGCCAGCACCTCGGTATGCGGCAGCCCGCCCGTGGCGACGATCACGACATCCGGCGCGCTGTCCAGCACGTCGCCCGCATCCGCAAAGCTGTTGAAGCGGAAGGTGACGCCCAGGCGTTCGCATTCCGCCATGCGCCACGAGACGATCTGCTCCATCTCGCGCCGGCGCGGCTGCAGCGCGGCCAGCCGAACCTGCCCGCCGGGGCGGTCTGCGGCCTCGAAGACGGTGACGGCATGGCCGCGCTCGGCCGCGACCCGCGCCGCCTCAAGCCCGGCGGGACCGGCGCCCACGACCGTCACCCGGCGCGGTTGCGGGCTGGGCGGGATCGTGTGAGGCATCGTTTCCTCGCGCCCCGAGGCAGGGTTGTGGATGCAGAGCGCGATACCGCCCTGGTAGATGCGGTCGAGGCAGTAGTTCGCGCCGACGCAGGGGCGGATGCGGTCCTCCTGTCCCGCCGTCAGCTTCCTGACGATATGCGGGTCGGCGATATGGGCGCGGGTCATGCCGACCATGTCCAGAAGGCCGCCCGCGACCGCATGGCGGGCGGTGGCCACGTCCTGGATGCGGGCGGCGTGGAAGGTCGGCATCTGCGCCGAGGCCCGCATCTCCCCGGCGAATTCAAGATGCGGGGCGGACGGCATCCCCTGGATCGGGATCATGTCGGTCAGTGCCGCGTCGGTGTCGATATGGCCGCGGATGATGTTCAGGAAATCGACCTGCCCGCTGTCGCGCAAGCGCCGGGCGATATCGATCCCCTCGTCCTTGGTCACGCCATCCTGCATCTGCTCATCGGTGACGACCCGCATTCCGACGATGAAATCGGGACCGACGCGCTTTCGCACCGCGTCCAGCACCTCGAAGGTGAAGCGCAGCCGGTTGTCGAGGCTGCCGCCATAGGGCGGGTCGAGGTCGTTGATGCCCGGCGACCAGAACTGCTGCAGAAGCTGGCCATAGGCCTGCAACTCGATCCCGTCCACGCCCGCTTCCTTCATCCGCTCGGCGGCATCGGCGAACTGGGCAGTGATGCGGGCGATGTCCCAGTCCTCGATCCGCTTGGGGAAGGCGCGATGCGCGGCCTCGCGTTCGTGCGACGGCCCCACGACCGGCAGCCAGTCGCCCCGGTCCCAGCGGGTGCGGCGGCCCATGTGCGTGACCTGGATCATCACCGCGGCGCCGTGATCGTGGCATTCGTCCACCAGCCGCCGCATCCACGGCACGACCTCGTCCTTGTAAAGCAGCAGGTTGCCGAAGGCGGGCGGGCTGTCCGGCCCGACCACGGCCGAGCCCGCCGTCATGGTCAGCGCCACCCCGCCCTTCGCGCGTTCCACGTGATAGGCACGGTAGCGGTCCTTGGGCAGCCCGTCCTCGCCATAGGCCGGCTCATGCGAGGTCAGCAGCAGGCGATTCCTCAGCGTCAGGTGCCTGAGGGTGAAGGGCTGAAGCAGCGGATCGTTCGACATGGCGCGCTCTTGCGAAGGGGTGTCGACGGCAGAGTGGAACCACTGTTCACACCTGTCAAGAAAATCGATCACCCCGAACATTCGATGTTCTAGCCTGAACAATTTTCGTTGTCAGATGGGCATCCGACGCTATCATCCGATTCATGGATGTGACCTCGCCCCCCGCCAGGCGCCTGAAGGAACGCGGCTCACGCGAGTTGTGGCTTGAGTCGGCGTATCAGGCGCTGATCGAGGGTGGCGTGGACAGCGTCCGCATCCAGGTGCTGTCCGACCGGCTGAACCTGTCGCGCACCAGCTTCTACTGGTTCTTCCAAAGCCGCGAGGAACTGCTGGAAGCACTGCTGGACCGGTGGGAGCAGACCAACACCCGCGGCTTCGTCGCCGCCGCCGAGGCCTATGCCGAAACCCCGGCCGAGGCGGCACTGAACCTGCTGGCCTGCTTCATCGTGGGTGAACAGTTTGATGCGGGCTTCGAGTTCGCCGTCCGCAGCTGGGCCTTGCAGTCCGACGGCACCATGGACCGCGTCAGGCGCGCCGACGAGGCGCGGATGCAGGCGCTGCGCGTCATGCTGCGCGGCTTCGGCTATGAGGAGATCGACGCCGATGTGCGGGCGCGCACGATCTATCTGGTCCAGATCGGCTATATCTCGATGCAGACGCGCGAAACGGTCGCCACCCGGCTGACCCGCATCGCATCCTATGTCCGCATCTACACCGGCACCGAGGCCACCCCCAGCGAGATGGCCCGCTTCCTTGCGCCCTTCGGCTATCGGCCCGACGGGGAGGGGCAGCCGGTTCCTGTGAAACGCGGCGCCGGCTGAGGCCGCCCCCGCGCAGGCTGCCGGCGCCCCAGAGCCGCCGGCCAGCCGCCACCAACGCTCTGGACGGGAGGAGAGAATGCGGAAGATCCTGACCTTGACGGCGCTTGGCGCTGCGTTGGCCGCAGCCCCTGCGCTGGCGCAAGAGGAATGCGGCGACCTGTCGCTGTCGAACATGAACTGGCAGAGCGCCGAGGTGCTTGCCGCCCTCGACCAGTTCATCCTGAACAACGGCTACGGCTGCAACGCCGAGATCGTGGCCGGCGACACCGTGCCCTCGATCACCTCGCTGATCGAGCGCGGCCGCCCCGAGGTCGTGCCCGAGGCCTGGATCAACCTTCTGCCCGACCTGACCGAGCAGGCGCGCGCCGACGGCAAGATCGTCTATGGCGCCAACGCGCTGAGCGATGGCGGCCAGCAGGGCTGGTTCATCCCGAAATACATCGCCGACGCCCACCCGGAAATCCTGACGATCCCGGAGCTGCTGAAGCATCCCGACCTGTTCCCGGACCCCGAGAACCCCGACAAGGGAGCGATCTACAACGGCCAGGAGGGCTGGGGCGGCACCATCGTCACCACCCAGATGTTCAAGGCCTACGGCGCCGCGGACATGGGCTGGAACCTGCTGGACACCGGCTCGGCCGCGGGCCTCGACGGTGCGATCGCGCGGGCCTACGAGAACCAGCAACCCATCGTCGCCTTCTACTGGGAACCGACCGCGCTGCTGGGCAAGTATGAGATGGTCCGCCTGCAGCATGGCGTGCCGCTGGATGACGCGGAATGGGAACGCTGCAGTTCGAAGGCGGACTGCCCGGACCCCAAGCCCAACGACTGGAAGTCGGACGTGGTCTACACCCTGATCGCCTCGGACTTCGCGGAACGCGCGCCGCAGGGGGTGATGGACTATCTCAACACCCGGTCCTGGTCGAACGACACGGTCAACAAGCTGATCGCCTGGATGACCGACAACCAGGCCACCGGCGAGGATGGCGCGCGCGAGTTCCTGCGCACCCAGCCCGAGCTGTGGGAAAAATGGGTGACGCCAGAGGCCGCCGAGAAGATCAAGGCGGCGCTCTGATCCATTGAGCCGGTGCCGCGGGCCACTTTGCCCGCGGCCCATCTGATCCCATCCGCAAGCACCAAGCAGGAACGCCATGCCGGACTGGATGAACCGGTTTCCCCAGATGAACGAGGAAACCCTTCGCAACCTCAAGCGCGTCATCGACGACGCCTTCCGCGAGTTCACGCGCAGCTACGGCTCGGCGATCGAGGGCTTCTTCGATCCCCTGCGGCAGATGCTGATCTTTTCCGAACGCCTGATGCTGGGGATGCCCTGGCCGCTGGTGCTGCTGATCGTGGGCGGGCTGGCCTGGGCAGGCAGCCGCAGCGTCCGGCTGACGGCGGCCAGCGTCCTGACCCTGGCCGCCATCGGCTATTTCGGGATGTGGGAAGACACGATGCGGACGATTGCCATGATCCTTGTCTGCACACTGATCGCCATCGCGGTCGGCATCCCGCTGGGCATCCTGATGGCGCGGTCGGGCCGGGCGCAGGCGTCGATGAACCCGCTGCTGGACGTGATGCAGACCATGCCCAGCTTCGTCTACCTGATCCCGGTCGTGATGCTTCTTGGCATCGGCCGCGTGGCCGGGATGATCGCCGTCGTCGTCTATGCCCTGCCGCCCGTCGTGCGGCTGACGAACCTGGGCGTGCGCGAGGTGGACCGCGAGGTGATCGAGGCCGCCGACGCCTTCGGCTCGTCCGCCTGGCAGAAGCTGTGGAACGTCCAATTGCCGCTGGCGCTGCCGACGATCATGGCGGGCGTCAACCAGACCATCATGATGGCGCTGGCGATGGTCGTGATCGCATCCATGATCGGGGTGCAGGGCTTGGGCCAGCCGGTGCTGCGGGCGATTTCCAACCAGTATTTCACGCTGGGCGTCTTCAACGGCTTCGCCATCGTCGGCATCGCCTTCATCTTCGACCGCATCAGCCAGGCCTTTGGCCGCCGCCTGCAGAAACACCGTGAGGGCGCGAATGCCTGAACCCATCGGGATCGAGATCCGCAACCTTTACAAGATTTTCGGCGCCAGGCCGCTGGATCATGTCGATGCGGTGCGCCGCGGCATGACCAAGGCCGAACTGAACGCGAAGCACCGCCATGTGCTGGGGCTGCGCGACATCAACATCTCGGTCCAGCCCGGCACGATCCAGGTCGTCATGGGCCTGTCGGGGTCGGGCAAGTCCACCCTGATCCGCCACATCAACCGGCTGATCGAGCCCACGGCGGGCGAGATCGTGATCGACGGGC
>NZ_JAUNPC010000101.1 GCF_030536915.1 Paracoccus sp. (in: a-proteobacteria) | reverse complement strand
TTGCCGAACAGGTCGGGCCGGTGGCCGTGCATCGACATGATCCCGTACTGCTGGATGATCGTGATGATGTTGTTGGTGATCCAGTAAAGCACCAGCCCCGAGGCGAAGCCGCCCAGCATGAACATGAAGATCCAGGGCATCCAGGCGAAGATCATCTTCTGCGCCGGGTCGGTGGGTGCCGGGTTCAGCTTCTGCTGCATCCACATGCTGATGCCGAGGATGATCGCCAGCGCGGGCAGCGACAGCGAATGCAGCATCGTCCCCTGCACCGGCGCGTCCCAGGGCAGCAGCCCGAACAGGTTCAGCAGCGACGAGGGGTCGGGCGCCGACAGGTCGCGGAGCCAGCCGATCCAGGGCGCGTGGCGCAGTTCCAGCGTGACGAAGATCACCTTGTACAGCGCGAAGAAGATCGGGATCTGCAGCAGCAAGGGCAGGCAGCCCGCCGCCGGGTTCACCTTGGCGTTGCGGTACAGCGCCATGACCTCCTGCTGGTATTTCGCCCGGTCGTCGCCGGTGCGCTCCTTGATCGCCTCCATCTCGGGCTGAAGCTCGCGCATCCGGGCCATCGAGACATAGGACTTGCGGGCCAGCGGGAAGACCAGCGCCTTGAGGATGAAGGTCAGCGCGATGATCGACCAGCCCATGTTGCCGATGGCGCCATTGAGCCAGTGCAGCAGGCGGAAGATCGGCTTGGTCAGGAAGTAGAACCAGCCCCAGTCGATCGAATCGACGAAGCGGTCGATCCCCTTGGTCTGCTGGTAGGCGTTGATCGTCTCCCACTCCTTGGCGCCGGCGAAAAGGTAGCTGGAGGAGGAAAGCTGCGTGCCCGGCGCGACCGTCTGCATCGGCAGGCGCGTCTCGGCCTGGTAGATGTCGGCGCCCGGCGCGTATTTCACCACCGAGGTGAAGGACTGGCCCGGCGCCGGGATCAGCGTCGTCATCCAGTACTTGTCGGTGAAGCCGACCCAGCCGTTTTCCGTGACCTGGGTGATCTCGGCGGGGCCTTCCTGTCCGGCCGCGTCGAACTTGACCATGTCCTTGTACTTGGCCTCAAGCAGCTGGCCGTCGCTCATGCCGACCGCGCCCTCGTGCAGGATGAAGAAGTTCTGCGTGTCGGGCTGGCCGTGGCGGGCGAGGATGCCATAGGGCGCAGCCACGAAGGGCGCGGTCCCCAGGTTCTCGACGCTCTGCGTCACGGTGAAGAGATAGCGGTCGTCCAGTTCGAAGCTGCGGCGGAAGATCTGGCCTGCGCCATTGTCCCAGGCCAGCGTCACCGGCTGGCCGGGGGCCAGCACCGTGCCGCTTTCCACCGTCCACTGCGTCGCGGGCGAGGGAACCAGCGCGGGGTCCACGCCGGGGCCGGGCATCCAGCCGTAGACGGCGTAATAGGGCTTCTGCACCACGATCTCGGGATTCGCGCCGGGGGCGGCGGGGGTTCCTTCGGTGGTGAGGCGCGGCTGCGCCGTCGGCGACATCAGCCGCACGAAGGGCGAGTTCGGGTCCAGCGTCTCGCGGTAGCCGGTCAGCAGGATGTCGTCGATCCGGCCCCCCGCCAGCGAGATCGAGCCGCTGAGCGAAGGCGATTCGATCTGCACGCGGGGCGCGGTCAGCACCGGATCGTCGGCCGAGCCGATCAGCGTGGGCGCGGGGGCCTGACCGGCCGGTGCATCGGGCGTCACCGCGCCGGTCGCCGTCTGCGTCGTCGTGGCCGGGGCCACGGGTTCGGGCGGAGGCGGCGCGAAGAAGGCATACCACCCGATCATGACCAGTGCCGACAGCACCATGGCAAGGATCAGGTTGCGGTTGTTGTCGTCCATCCTTCGGGACCCCGGTCTGTGCGAGAAATACGCGCCGCTTCAACCGGACCCCCCTGCAAAGGTCAAGCGAATAGCGGGTTCGGCGGGGCGCGCGGCCCATCAGATCACGGTGACGACGCGTCCCGCGTAAAGCCGCTCGACATCCTCGGGGCGGCAGAGATCGGTCGCGGGCGTCATCACCGCCGCCGCCGCCGCGGCGGCGCCCAGCGCCAGCGCGTCGGGTTCCGCCATGCCGCGGGCAACCGCCAGCGCATAGCCTGCGACGAAGCTGTCGCCCGCGCCGACCTTGCTGACGACCTCGACCTTCGGCGCCTCGGCATGCCAGCGGCCCTGCGCGGTCGCGACGATATTGCCGTCCGATCCCCGTGCGATGATCACCGCACGGGCCGCCCCCGCCTGCACGAGGCGCGAGGCGAAATCGGCCGTGTCCTTCCGCCTGGGCAGGGCACGGCCCGCCAGCCCCTCGGCCTCGGCGTCGTCCATCCGCAGCACCGCGATGGGACCGGCGCGCCCCGATGCGGCGGCGGCCAGCGCCTTGCCCGAGGTGTCCACGAAAAGGCAGGTGTCACGGCCTTCCAGCCGCTCGGCCAAGAGGATCGGAAAAGCGGCGGGGACGCCCGGCGGGTTCGAGCCCGAGACGACAAGGATGCCGTCCTCGGGCGCGGCGCTGGCCACCGCGTCCAGCGCCTCGCGCACGTCGTCCTCCTGCCACTCGGGACCCGGCAGGACGAAGCGGAACTGCTCGCCGGTGCTGCGGTCGATCACCGAAATCGACTGCCGCGTCTCGGCGGGCGCTTCCAGTTGCAGGATCTGCAGTCCGGTCTCGCAGCAAAGAAGGTCGTGCATCCGCTTGCCGGTGTGGCCCGCCAGCGCCACGACCGCGGTGGACTGCCCGGCCATCAGGGCAATCGCGCGGCTGACGTTGATGCCGCCGCCGCCCGCGTCGAAGACCGGCGCCTCGCAGCGCAGCTTGAGGTCAGGCACCACCTTTTCGGCGCTGGTCGCGATATCCAGCGCCGGGTTCAGGGTGACGGTCAGGATCGGGGCCTGCGGCTGGGGCGTGACGATCATTCCCACCACCTGTCGATGCTGGCGATGTCGCCGTCGGACCAGCCGAAGTGATGGGCGAATTCGTGGATCACCACGTTGCGGACCAAGGCCCCCAGCGCCACGTCGCCGCGTTCGGCCCATTCGTCCAGGATCGCCCGGCGGAACAGCCAGACCGTGTCGGGGAAATGCTGCGGCTGGCTCGCCATCTTCTCGGTCTGCGGGACGCCGTCGTAAAGGCCGGTCAGTTCCAGCGGATCGTCGATTTCCAACTCGTCCAGCACGTCCTCGCCAGCGAAATCCTCGACCCGCAGGATCACCTGCGCGGCGGGACCGGCGAACTCGGTTGGCAGGCCGGCCAGAACCTCGCGCGCCAGCGCCTCGATATCGGCGGCGGTGGGCGCAATGGCCTCGGTCCAGTCGGTCATGGCGTCTCCGGGGTCTTGCAGGGTCAGGGGCCGATATGGACAAGAATCGCCCGGTATGAAAGAGCGGGCGGATCAAGGAGACGCCGATGACCACGACCCGTTTCGCGCCCTCGCCGACCGGCCATATCCACGTCGGCAACCTGCGGACCGCCCTGATGAACTACCTGATCGCCCGGAAAACGGGCGGCACCTTCATCCTGCGGCTGGACGACACCGACCGGGAACGGTCGAAGCAGGAATACGCCGACGGCATCCAGCGCGACCTGGAATGGCTGGGCCTGCAATGGGACCGGATCGAGCGGCAGTCCGACCGGCTGGACCGCTATGCCGAGGCCGCCGACCAGCTTCGCGCGGCGGGGCGGCTTTACGAGGTCTTCGAGACGCCGACCGAACTGGACCTCAAGCGCAAGAAGCAGCTGAACATGGGGAAGCCGCCGGTCTATGACCGCGCGGGGCTGAACCTGTCGGACGAGGACCGCGCGCGGCTGCGGGCCGAGGGGCGCGAGGGCTATTGGCGCTTCAGGCTGGACCAGGAACGGATCGAATGGGCCGACGGCATCATCGGCGAGGTGTCGATCGACGCGGCATCCGTCAGCGACCCGGTGCTGATCCGGGCGGACGGGCAGGTGCTTTATACCTTCGCCTCGTCCGTCGATGACGTGGACATGGGCGTGACCGACATCGTGCGCGGCGCGGACCATGTGACGAACACCGCGACGCAGATCCAGATCATCCGCGCGCTGGGCGGGGAACCCCCGCGTTTTGCCCACCATTCGCTGCTGACCGGTCCGGGGGGCGAGGAACTGTCCAAGCGGCTCGGCACACTGTCGCTGCGCGACCTGCGGGAACAGGGCGTCGCGCCCGAGGCGCTGCTGTCCCTGATGGCGCGGCTGGGGTCGAACCAGCCGGTGATGCTGCGGATGTCCCTGGACGAGCTGGCCGAGGGCTTCGACCTGTCGCAGTTCGGCGCCTCGCCCACCAAGTTCGACGCCGAGGACCTCTGGCCGCTCACGCGCGAGCGCAACCAGCACCTGCCCTTCGAGGCGGTGCGCGCACGGATCGCGGCCATGGGCGTGCCGGATGACATGGCCGAGCAGTTCTGGTCGGTCGCCCGGCAGAACATCACGAAGCTGGACGACCTGGGCGAGTGGTGGAGCCTGATGCGAGACGGCGCCCCGCCGGTGATCGACCCCGAGGATGCCGAGTTCATCCCGCAGGCGCTGGCGATGCTGCCCCCGCGTCCCTGGACGGGGGCGACCTGGGGCGAATGGACGGGCGCGGTCAAGGCCGCCACGGGACGCAAGGGCAAGGGGCTGTTCATGCCGCTGCGCAAGGCCCTGACCGGCATGGACCACGGCCCCGACATGGGCGAGCTGATGCCGCTGCTGCAGAAGGTGCCCGCCGCCGAGCGGTAAGCCCGAGGCGAAGGCGGCCCTGGAGCCGCCTTTCTTCATCCGTTCCGTCACCTGCAGGGCGGCCCCGGAAAGGGCCGCCCTGCGCTTATCTCACCCTGATCGCGATGGGCTGGGTGAACTGGAAGGACCGGCCGCTGGGCGGCGGCGGCAGGCTCGGCATCCGCGCCGCCTGCTGGGCAAGCGCCGCATCGATCTGGGGATCGCCGGTGCCGCGCGACAGTTGGGCGCGGGTGGCGCCGTTCGCGGCCACGCTGACGGTCACGGTCGCCTGCACGACCCCGCGCTGGCCGCGGACACGGGTCCGGCTCATGTGCCTGCTGACGGTGGCGCCGGCGCGCTGTTCCCAGCTTGCCTGCGCCTGCCGCGAGGCGCCCGAGGCGGCTGCTGGCGCCTGACGCGCGCCACTGTCGCCCGCGCGGCCCTGCTGCCCCTGGCGGGAAGGCTGGGATTGCTCGCGCCGCTGCTCGCGGCGTTCCGCGCGGGGCTGCTCGGGGGCGCGCCGGGTTTCGCGACGGCGTTCCTCGCGCGGTTCCTCTCGGCGTTCCTCTCGGGGCGGCTCGCGCCGGACCAGCCGCTCGGGGCGGCGGGGCGGCGGGGGGACGATGGCGGGGGTGGCCTCGGGCGGCGGCGTGAGGCTGGCGAAATCGGGCGGCGGCAGCGGCACGACCGGGGGCGGCTCGAACTCCGGCACCGGTTCGGGCGGGACCATCCCGGCGAAATCGGGGGGCGGCAGCGGCTCGACCTCGGGCGGGACGAAGTCGGGCTCGGGCGGCGTCAATTCAGAAAAATCGGGCGGCGGCAGCGGATCGAGCGGCTCGGGGGTGAACTCCGGCGGCGGGTCGGCGGCGTCTTCGCTGGCCTCGGCCTCCGGCGCCTCCTCGCCCGCAGGCGGCGGGGCGAGGTCCAGCAGGATCGCCTCGGGCGCGGCGGGCAGGGGCTGGCCGGGCTGGCGCATGGCCCAGGCGGCGGCGGCCACATGAGCCGACAGCACCAGCGCGCCCACCGCCAGCCAGGCCCCGGCGGTGCCCAGGCGCCCGCCGCTCATGGCGTTGCCGCAAGCGCCGCCGGCGGCGCGCTGGCGCGGTCCATCCCGACCAGGGCGATCTTCAGGTAGCCCGAATCGCGCAGGCGGTTCATCACCTCCATCAGGTCGCCGTAAGCCACGGCCTGGTCGGCCCGCAGGTAGATGCGGGTTTCAAGGTCGCCTCCGGTCGCCTTTGCAAGCTCGGCCGCAAGCGCATCGGGGGCGATCGTCTCGTTGCCCAGCGACAGCGTCAGGTCCGGTCCCACCGTCAGCCAGACGGGCGTGTCGGGACGGCCCGACACCGGCGCGTTCGACACCGGCAGGTCCACGTTGATGTCCACGGTGGAGAGCGGCGCCGCCACCATGAAGATGATCAGCAGGACCAGCATCACGTCGATGAAGGGGGTGACGTTGATCTCGTGGTTTTCCACCAGGTCGTCGTCGCCGCCAGGCTGGTTCCGGATGCCCCCCGCCATCAGACCGCGAACCCCGCTTGCGCGCGGTCAAGGTCGCGGCTGACCAGCCGGTCGACCCCCGCCGCCGCCTCGCCCAGCCGCAGCCGGTAGCCGGAAATGGCGCGGGCGAAGAAGTTGTAGATGACGACCGCGGGAATGGCCGCGATCAGGCCGATGGCGGTGGCCAGCAGCGCCTCGGCGATGCCGGGCGCCACCACGGCGAGGTTGGTCGTCTGCGCCTCGGAAATGCCGATGAAGCTGTTCATGATCCCCCAGACGGTGCCGAACAGCCCGACAAAGGGCGCGGTCGAACCGATGGTCGCCAGCACGCCCGTGCCGCGCCCCATGTGCCGCGCGGCGCGAGCCTGGATCTGGCTCAGGTGCGAGCCGATGCGTTCCCGCACCCCTTCCGGCGACAGCCCCTGTGCGGATCGGTTCATCTCGCGCGCCGCCGCCCGCAGCATCCGGTCCTCGGGGCCGCGCCCGTCGGCCGAGGTGAGGGCTGCGCGCAGGCTGGCGGCCGCCTCGATCCGGCGTGCGCCCCGGTTGATGGCGCGCATCGCCATCAGATATTCGATCATCTTCACGATCAGCACCGTCCAGGTGACGATCGAGGCGAAGACAAGGCCGATCATCACCGCCTTCACCACGATGTCGGCCTGCCGGTACATCCCCATCGGCGACAGGTCATGGGGCAGCGCATCCGCCGGAATCGCCCCGAGGGGGCTGGCATCCGCCGCGGCCGGATCATCGGCGGCAGGCGCGTCCGTTCCGGTGGGCGCCAAGGCGGGAATGCCGGCCTCGTCCGCCATGCTAGCCGCAGGGGGCGCCACCTGCGGCGCGGGGGACAGGGAAACATCCTGCGCCAGCGCGGCAGGCGCGCCGATTCCGACAGCAACGGCAAGCGCAAGCGAAAGCCGGAGCAGGGCAGCGCGAGGAAGGGCGAACATCATGGAACAAACCTTGCTGAGCGGCAAAGCCGCATTCCCTGCGGTCCAAACAGACTCTGACATTTCTTGTCAACTATCTGTGTGCTTGCGGGGGAAAGTTGTAACCTCCTGCCTCGGGCGCTGTACCTGATCGAAGGAATCCTATTGACAGAGGTCAATCCTGACGTAAACACTCCGACATACCCGAGCAATACGCTCAACTAAGTTGGAGGCCCAGATGAACGACCTCACCTTCCATGGTAGCGACCCCACGCCTGTCCAGGTCCGGCTGCAGGCCCCTTTGCATGACGCGACGACCCTGACCGCGGGCGGCCATCTGGCCCAGATCGCGCTCGCCGATCAGATCTACACGCTGCGAATCACGCGCGCCGGAAAGCTGATCCTGACCAAGTGACCGGGGACGCCCCCCGCATGCCCAGCTATCCACGAAAGCCCGGCCCCATGAACCTTATCATCCTTTCCCGCGGCTTCCCGGCCCCTGCCATGATCGCGCAACAGGAAACAGCCCGATGATCGTCTGTCATTGCATGGGGATCACCGATGGCGAGATCCGCGCCGCGGTCGGCTGGATGCGCGCCTCGGATGCTGATACGATCGTGACGCCCGGCAAGATCTACCACGCGCTCGGCAAGCGCGCGGATTGCGGCGGGTGCATGAAACTGTTCGTCGCGACGATGCGCGCCGCCGACGGCTTTGCCGTCGATGCAGACCCAAGGCAGGTGCCGGCGGTTCTGCGCGGATTGCGGCAGCGGGCGGCGGTCTGAAAGCAGAGGGGCTGTCCATGAAGGGTGATCCGAAGGTCATCGAGTATCTCAATGCCGCGCTCAGGTCCGAGCTGACGGCCGTCAGCCAGTACTGGCTGCATTACCGCCTGCAGGACGACTGGGGCTATGGCCGGATCGCCAAGAAGTCGCGCGAGGAATCGATCGAGGAAATGCACCACGCCGATCGCCTGATCGAGCGGATCATCTTCCTTGAAGGCCATCCGAACCTGCAGAAGCTGGACCCGCTGCGGATCGGCCAGAACCTGCGCGAGACGCTGGAAGCGGACCTCGCTGCCGAGCATGACGCCCGCAACCTGTATCTCGAAGCGCGGCAGTATTGCTCGCAGGTCAACGACCAGGTGTCGAAGTCGCTGTTTGACGACCTGATCGAGGACGAGGAAGGCCATATCGACTTCCTGGAAACGCAGTTGTCCCTGATGGACGAGATCGGCATCCAGAACTACGGCCAATTGAACGCCAAGCCTGCCGACAAGGCGGAGTGAGGCCAAGACCAGCCTTTAGATATGAGCGCCGCCTTCGGGCGGCGTTTTCATTCGAGAAGGCGTTGCCCGTTCAAGTCGGGTTTGAGCCTGCTAATGACCTGAGTTGGTGGGTGTCGCGTGCTCAGCCGCAGTTCGCAGGGATGCGATACGCTCTTGCGTGAGGCGCAGGGTAACATCATTGGCAGACTTGATGGCAGGGCTGCTCAGCAGGCGCTTCATCTCTGCCATAGTAGACTGCTCGTGTCGTAGAATGGAACGGTCCTCAACCTCATTCCGGTTGTGCTCATCGAAGAATTTTGGGGTGTGACGTGGCTTTCTCTTCACAACGTTCTTTTCAATGTTGACAAATCCTCGCCCCCGCATTGCCTTCAACTCGTACATGTCTCTTGTCCGCACGAGGTAGTGATTGATCTGGGCTAACTCCCATGCATAATCTTCAGGAGGGATGCGAAAATTAGCTTTTCCCTGCACCCCGATAAGCCAGCGCGCTGTAGGATAGAATTCGGCATTCAGAATATTTCCTGACGCATTCAGAAAATCTGTGCTTTTGAAGTGCTTCCATTTTCTAAGATGTGGACGGTGGTTTGCAATCTCTGATAATCGAATTTTTCGGTTATGGTGGCGATAAAAAGTTTTTATGATCTTGTTTCCAGAAAAGTCACGATCAGCAGCCTTGATGAAACTTTCCGAAATAAACCTTTCTGGGAACGTCTTGTTTCCTCCGTCTCCAAAGATGCGCCACGGAATAAGCATCCCCGAAGCTGGGCCGAGTGCAGATATAAGGTCCTCTACCATTCCATGTCCACAGTGGACGTTCAGGAACTCGTCTGCATCTAGCCAGATAAGCCAGTCGCCGTCAGATATCACTCCGCTTTCGTTTGCTGCTCGCGCAGCCCTGCCTTGAGGGGATTCGTCGAGGGCGACAGAGTGACTAATATGGTATACCTCTCCCGACGCGTGCAGTGCGTCGAGTAACTCGGTTGTTCCGT
>NZ_JAUNPC010000100.1 GCF_030536915.1 Paracoccus sp. (in: a-proteobacteria) | reverse complement strand
TTGCGCAGGTCGGGCTTGTCGGTGCCGTATTTCTTCAGCGACTCGACATAGGGGATCAGCGGCCATTCGCTGTCCACGCGGCGGCCGCCGCCGAACTCCTCGAACAACCCTTGGATCACCGGCTGGATGGCGGCGAAGACGTCCTTCTGCTCGACGAAGCTCATTTCCACGTCGAGTTGGTAGAAGTCGGTGGGCGAGCGGTCGGCGCGCGGGTCCTCGTCGCGGAAGCAGGGGGCGATCTGGAAATAGCGGTCGAAGCCCGCGACCATGATCAACTGCTTGAACTGCTGCGGCGCCTGCGGCAGCGCGTAGAACTTGCCCGGATGCAGGCGCGAGGGCACGAGGAAATCGCGCGCCCCTTCCGGCGACGAGGCGGTGATGATCGGCGTCTGGAACTCGGTGAAGCCCGCGTCCCACATGGCGTCGCGCAGCCATTTCACCACACGCGACCGCAGCATGATGTTGTTGTGCAGGCTCTCGCGCCGCAGGTCGAGGAAGCGGTAGGCAAGGCGCGTCTCCTCGGGGTAATCCTGGTCGCCGAAGACCGGCAGCGGCAGGTCGTCCGACGCGCCCAGCACCGCCACGTCGGTCGCGTAGACCTCGATCTCGCCGGTCGGCAGCTTGGGGTTGACCAGCGAAGCGTCCCGCAGCTTCACCCTTCCGTCGATGCGGATCACCGTCTCGGCCCGCAGCTTTTCCATCACCGGGAAGGCCGGAGAGTCGCTGTCGGCGATCACCTGGGTGATGCCGTAATGGTCGCGCAGGTCGATGAACAGCACGCCCCCGTGGTCGCGCACCCGATGCACCCAGCCCGACAGGCGCACGGTGTTCCCGGCGTCGGCGGCGGTCAACTGGCCGCAGGTGTGGCTGCGATAGGCGTTCATGGCGCGTCCTCTTGTGGTCCGGTGCCGCATGAACGCCGCGCGGGCCATCAAGTCAAGCCGGTCAGAACGGCTGCACCACGTTGCCCGAGAAGAAATAGCGCCCCATGCCCACGGTGAACAGCACGTTGCCCGAGATGCCGTGCAGCACCCAGACGGCAGGAAAGCCGCGCCGCAGATAGACATGGGCGAACACCAAGCCGCCCAGGAAGGTCAGCGCCAGCACGACCCAGGACCAGTACATCAGATGCGCCAGCGAGAACAGCGCGGCATTGGCCAGCCGCGCCTGCGCCGCGCCGGGGAACAGCCCGCCATAGCGATGGAAGAACAGCGAGCGGAAGATCAGCTCTTGCGGCAGGGCCGACAGCAGCGGGTAAAGGCACCACAGCACCAGCAGGAACCCCAGCCTGTCCGGCGACAGGTCCGGCCGAAAGCCCGGCTGCGACAGCCGCATGATCGCGAACCCCGTGACCGCCACCAGCCCGCCAAAGGCGATGCTGCGGGTCCAGCTTACCCTGCCCCACCCGCGCAGAAGGTTGCGCCAGTCGAAATTGCCCGTCCACCACAGCAGCCCTAGCCCTACGAGGGCAAAGGCAAACAGCGCCGTGAACATCTCGCGCGGGGGCAGGAACAGGGCGATGGCCAGCGGCGCGCCGGCGAACAGGGCCAGGAACTCGGCCCACAGGACGGCGCGCCGCGTCATGCCTTCAGCGCTGCATCCGCATCGCCAGCCAGCGGTTCCACTGGGCGCGGCTGCCGGCAAAGGCGTTCAGGTCCACGTTGCCCCGGAAGCCCGGCGCGGTGCCGGTGCCGGTATATTGCCAGAAGGTCCAGCGCTGGCCCGGATAGGTGCCGCGCGGGTGATCGGCGACCGAGCGCAGCCAGAACTCGGCGTTGATATTCCGCACGCCCGTGTCGCGGTAGAAATCGACGGTGGTGTAGATGACCGGGCGCTGGCCGTAGTGGCGCGTCACGATGTCGATGAAGATGGCGACCTCGCGCTGCACCTCGGCCGGGGTCGGGCGATAGCGGCAGGTCCGCGAATGGCTGTTCCATTCGAGATCGAGGACGGGCGGTAGCGCGCCGCGCTCGCGCGGGACATTGGCGATGAACCAGGCCGCCTGCTCGGCCCCGCGGCGGCAGAAGTAGTAGAAGTGATAGGCCCCGCGCGGGATGCCGGCGGCCCGCGTCTCGGCCCAGTAGCGGCGGAACATCGGGTCGACATAATCGCCGCCCTCGGTCGCCTTGATGAAGGCGAAGCTGACGCCCGACTGCCGCGCCAGCGGCCAGTTCACGTCGCCCTGATAGCGGGCCACGTCCACGCCATGCACCGGCAGGTTATAGGGGTGGCCGCTGGTCCAGACATGGGGGGCGGTATCCCCGAACAGCGGCACCGCGCCGCCGGTGAAGGCGCCCCGGACCGTCTGGCCCGACCCGATGCTGACATCCGTCACCACCCGCTGCGTCGGCGCACCCGCACAGCCTGCCAACGCGGTGACGGCTGCCAGCGCCACCGCCTTGATCCACAATCTCATGTCCCGCCTCGTTCCGTTTCTTGGACTTGTTTGGCGGGACTATTCCACGGGATTCCGGGCGAAGTCACGACAGCCGCCACAGGCAGCGGCGCGGCCCTGTTCACGAAGCCGTCAGGCCGTCAGTTCATGTCCGGCAGCAGCTTGCCGGGGTTCATGATGTTGTTGGGATCGAGCGCCCGCTTGATGGCGGCCATGACCGCGCAGGCCTCGCCATGCTCGTCGCGCATCAGGTCGCGCTTGCCGATGCCGATGCCGTGTTCGCCGCTGATCGTGCCGCCGACAGCCAGCGCGCGTTCCGCCATCCGCTGTGCCAGTCGCTTGGCGCTCGCGATCTCGGCCTCGTTGCCCGGCTCGACCAGCAGCAGCGTGTGGAAGTTGCCGTCGCCGACATGGCCCACGATGTTACCGGGGATGCCGGCCTCGGCCATGTCGGCCGCCGCCGCCTCGACCGCCGCGGGCAGTTCCGACATGGGCACGCAGATGTCGGTGACGACGCCCGTCGCGCCGGGCCGCAGCTTCAGCGTGGCCCAGTAGCCCGCGTGCCGGGCGGCCCACAGCCGGTTGCGCTCTTCGGGGGTGGAGGCCCACTGGAACCCCTGCCCGCCATGCTCGGCCGCGATCTCGCCGAAGGCTTGGGCATTGGCGCGCACGGCCTCGGGCGAGCCGTTGAACTCGACCATCAGGTGCGGTTCCTCGCGGTAGTCCGAGCCCATGTGCAGGTTGATCGCGCGCATGGCCATCGGGTCCATGAACTCGATCCGCGCCATGGGGATGCCAAGCTGCATCGTCTGGGCCACGCAGGTGACGGCCTCGGTCAGCGAGGGGAATGCGCAGACGGCGGCGGACACGTCCTCGGGCTGGCCGTGCAGGCGCAGGGTCAGTTCGGTGATGATCCCCAGCGTCCCTTCGGACCCGACCATCAGCGCGGTCAGGTCATAGCCGGCGCTGGACTTGGCCGCCCGCGTGCCGGTGCGGATCACGCGGCCGTCCGCCAGCACGACCTCCAGCGCCAGGATGTTCTGCCGCATGGTCCCGTAGCGCACCGCCGTCGTGCCGCTGGCCCGCGTCGCGGCCATGCCCCCCAGCGAGGCGTTCGCCCCCGGATCGACGGGGAACATCAGCCCGGTCGCGCGCAGTTCCGTGTTCAGCGCCTCGCGGGTGACGCCCGGCTGGACGACGGCCAGCATGTCCTCGGGACGGACCTCCAGCACCCGGTCCATCCGCATCAGGTCCAGGACCAGCCCGCCATGGATCGCCAGCGCGTGCCCCTCCAGCGAGGTGCCGGTGCCCCAGCCGATCACAGGCACGCCATTGTCGTTGCAGACCTTCAGGACGCGCGAGACTTCCCCCGTATCAAGCGGAAAGGCCACGGCATCGGGCGGCGGCGCGCGGTGGAAGGTTTCCGAGGCGCCATGCAAAGTGCGGTCGGATTCGCCGGTCGAAAGCCGGTCGCCGAGGATGGCACGCAATTCGGACAGGACGGCTTCGGAAATGGGCATCTTCAGACTCCTTGAAGGCGCCCAAAAGATGCCAGCGCACCGCGCCGCGCTCAAGGTGCTTCTTCTTCGTGAAAATATCCCGGGGGAGGCCGGAACGGCCGGGGGCAGCGCCCCCTGCGACCTCACCCCTGCAGCGGCGCCGTCGCTTGCTCCAGCCAACCCCGCACATCCTCGGGCACCAGCGGCCCGATCTCGTCCCGCACCCGCGCGTGATAGGCGTCAAGCCAGGCGATCTCGACCCGGCTCAGCATCCCGATCCCGATCAGGCGCTTGTCGATCGGCACCAGCGTCAGGGTCTCGAAGCCCAGCATCTCGCGCCCGTCGGGGCTGGCGGCGGGTTCCACGGCGATCAGGTTCTCGATGCGGATGCCCCACGCGCCCTCGCGGTAATAGCCCGGCTCGTTGGAAAAGATCATGCCCGGTTCCAGGGGCAGTTCCGACCGGCGGGATATCCGCAGCGGCCCCTCGTGGACGCAGAGCGCCGCCCCGACGCCATGGCCGGTGCCGTGGTCGAAATCCATCCCCGCCGTCCACAGGGGCGCCCGCGCCACCGCCTCGATGTCCCGGCCCGACAGGCCCTTGGGGAACCGCAGCCGGCTGAGGCCGATCATCCCCTGCAGCACGCGGGTATAGGCGTCCCGCGCGGCTTCGGGGGGCGGGCCGATGGCGATGGTCCGGGTGATGTCGGTCGTGCCGTCGGGGAACTGGCCGCCGGAATCCAGCAGCAGCAACTCGCCGTCCCCGACCCTGCGGTTCGTGGCCTCGGTCACGCGGTAATGCACGATGGCGCCATTGGGGCCCGCGCCGCAGATGGTGTCGAAGCTGATGTCGATGGCGCCCGCCTCGCGGCGGAAGCCTTCCAGCGTCCTGACCACGTCGATCTCGGTGAAGCCGCCCGGTTCCTGCGCGTCCACCCAGGCGAGGGTGCGGATCACCGCCACCGCGTCGCGGCGGTGGGCGGCGCGCATCCCGTCGATCTCTGCCGGGGTCTTGCGGGCCTTGGGCAGCGCAACGGGATCGCGGTCGCGGGCGATCTCGATCCCTGCCACTTCGACGGCGCGGAACACCGCCTCGGGGGCGGTGTCGGCATCCAGCCTGACCGGACCCTGCAACCCCTCAAGCGCCGGGGCGAACTGTTCCGGGGGCGAGACCGTCACCTCGTTGCCCAGATGCGCCCGCAGCCTGTCGTCGAACTTGCCGGGGTCCGCGAACAGCCCCACCCGCCCCTCGGCGTCGATGGTGGCGAAAGCCTGCACGACCGGGTTGCGGGGAATGTCCGCGCCCCGGATGTTCAGAAGCCAGGCGATCGAATCCGGCATCGTCAGCACCGCCGTCCGCTGCCCCGCCGCCTGCAGCGCCGCCGCGATGGCGGCCCGCTTCTCCGCAGGACCCGCACCGGCCAGCGCCGCGTCATGGATGCGCGCCGCACCTTTCGGCGGGGCCGGGCGGTCGGGCCAGATCGCATCGACGGGGTTCGGGATCGCCCGCAGGGTGATGCCGCTGCCCGTGAGCCCCTTTTCCAGCGCCTCGATTTCGGCGCGGGTATGCAGCCAGGGGTCGTAGCCCAGCGCCCCGCCATGGGGCAGCGCCTCTTTCAGCCAGGCGCTGGCGGTGGTCTCGGGCCAGGGCACGGGGGTGAGGATGGCCGGATCGACCTCGGCCCGGACCTGCACGCGGTAGCGCCCGTCGATGAAGACGCCCGCCTTCAGGGCCGTGACGATGGCAAAGCCCGCGCTGCCGGAAAAGCCCGTCAGCCAGCGCAGCCGCGCATCCGCGTCGGCCACGTATTCGCCCTGATGGGCGTCGGCGCGGGGCACGATCACCGCGTCCAGACCTTCGCGCGCCATCAGGTCCCGCAGCGCGGCGATCCTCGGCCCGGATGCCGCGGGGTCGAGGGTGACCGAGAAGTCCTGCCAGCTCATCCGCTTTCCTTTCCCTCAGCGCCGCCCCAGCAGCGGCCGCGCGTCATCGGCCCAGCCATGCGCCGAACGGCCCGTCGCCAGTCCCGCGGCGAACAGCGTGTTCATGTAAACCGCGTCGAACGGCTGGTAGGACGGCAGGTTCAGGTCAGGCGGCACCGCCGTCACGTTGAAGTCGAAGCCGTCGCGCCGGGCCTGGGCCTGCATGTCGGCGATGTTGCTGACCGACTGGTGCTTGATCAGCGTGGTCACGCTGCGCGCGGCGATCGACACGACGCCCGGCGGGGTGGCCTCATGCTCGGCCGCGAGCTTGGAATTGCGGATCACCCACATCCGCCGCGGACCCTGCGGCGGCGGCGGCCGCAGATCGGGCGGATAGGCGAAGACGCCGCGGGTGACACCGCCATCGACATGCAGTTCCTGATAGCGCCGCCCGCCGGCCACCACGTCGATGGTGACGGGCGGAAAGGCCCCCGGCACCGAGGCCGAGGCGAGCAGGATCTTGCGGATCAACTGCACCCGGTCGGGCTGCCCCGAGGCGGCGATGCGCCCGATGTCCCAGATCACCTGCCGCTGGGCATCAAGATCGGTCGTCCCGATCAGCAGCAACCGGCCGCGGCGCCGCTCGGCCGCAATGGCGGCGACCATCTGCGGCGTGACGATCCGGTTGATCTGATCGCGCAGCGGCGCGCTGTCCCCGATCGAGGGCGCGCCCGCCAGCACCGCCAGCGGACGCAGGATGAAGATGTCTGCGGCCGTGGTCTGGGTGTAGAACCGTTGCAGCGCGTCGTCGTAACCGGGGCCGAGGAAGGCCAGCGGCGCGATCAGCGCCCCGGTGGACACGCCGGTGACATAGTCGAACTCGGGCCGGTCGCCGCGCTGGGTCCAGCCCTTCAGCACCCCCGCGCCGAAAGCCCCGGCATCCGCGCCCCCCGACAGTGCCAGCAGGTCCAGAGGCTCGCCAGAGGCCAGCCGTTCCAGCGTGGCGCGGCCCAGGTCGTCGGCCGAGGCATCGCTGGGACCAAGCTCGTCGCCGTAAAAGCGGATATGGGCATAGCCTGCGGGTTCGGCCTGCGACTGGACTGCGGCCGGAACGGCGGGGGCCATGCGCAGCGGCACGATGCCGCAGCCGGCCAGTGCCACAACCGCAAACATGTGCACGAAAGCCTTGGGGATCATCACGCCCGGCGCCGCAGCCGCTGCAACGGGCGTAGCACTGTCGTTTCCGCCATCACCCCCGCTGCCCTGCACCGCCCATGGCCCGCGCCCGCTTCCTCGGGTCGCTTTCGAACAGCGCGGCCAGTTGTTCGGTCATCGCCCCGGCCAACTGGTCCACGTCGGTGATCGTCACCGCGCGCTGGTAATAGCGGGTCACGTCATGGCCGATGCCGATGGCGATCAGTTCCACCTGGGCCCGGCGCTCGACCATGGCGATCACGTCGCGCAGGTGCTTTTCCAGGTAGCTCGCCGGGTTCACCGACAGGGTGGAATCGTCCACCGGCGCCCCGTCCGAGATCACCATCAGGATGCGCCGCGCCTCGCTCCGCCGCGCCAGCCGGCGATGGGCCCATTCCAGCGCCTCGCCGTCGATGTTCTCCTTCAGCAAGCCTTCCTTCATCATCAGCCCGAGGTTCGGGCGCACCCGCCGCCAGGGTGCATCCGCCCCCTTGTAGATGATGTGGCGAAGGTCGTTCAGCCGCCCCGGCGTGGCGGGCCGGCCATCCTGCAGCCATTTCTCGCGGCTCTGCCCGCCCTTCCAGGCACGGGTCGTGAAGCCGAGGATTTCCACCTTGACGGAACAGCGTTCCAGCGTCCGCGCCAGCACGTCCGCGCAGATCGCGGCGATGCTGATGGGCCGCCCGCGCATCGAGCCCGAGTTGTCGATCAGGATCGTCACGACCGTATCCCGGAACTCGGTGTCCTTTTCCCACTTGAACGACAGCGGAGTCGTCGGGTTCGCCACCACCCGCGCCAGACGCCCGGCGTCGAGCGTCCCTTCCTCCTTGTCGAACTCCCAGCTTCGGTTCTGCTGGGCCTGCAAGCGGCGCTGCAGCTTGTTGGCCAGACGGCTGACCGCGCCCCTCAGGGGTTCGAGCTGCTTGTCCAGATAGGCGCGCAGCCGTTCGAGTTCCGCCGGGTCGGCCAGTTCCTCGGCCCGGATCTCCTCGTCGAAGGCCTGGGTGTAGACCTTGTAGTCGGCGCTGGCCTCGCTGACCGGGGGCGGCAGGTCGGGCGGCATCTCGCTGTCCGCCATCTCGGCGTCCTCGACCAGTTCCTCGTCGGACTGGTCGTCCAGACTGACCTGCGCCTGCCGCTCGTCCTGGGTCCGCTCCTGGCTCTGCTCGGGACTGGCCTCGGCGTCGTCGCCTTCCTCCTGCTCGCGGGCCTGGTTGTCGCCGGCTTCCTCCTCGGCCTCGGCGTTCTCGTCCGAGTCGTCCTGCTGCGGCTCGTCTGGGTCGTCGCCCAACTGGTCGCCATAGCCGAGGTCGGCGATGACCCGGCGCGACAGCCGTGCGAAGGCCGCCTGGTCGGCGAGCGCCGCGTTCACGTCGGCAAGCGAGCCGCCTGCCTGCTGTTCCACGAAGGGCCGCCACAGGTCGGCCACGTGCTGCGCCGCGGACGGCAGCGGACGGTTCGTCGCCGCCTGCCGCACGAGGTAGCCCGCCGCGACCGACAGCGGCGCGTCGGCGGGAGCCTTGATCTGGCCGTATCCCTTGCGCTCGGCCTCGGCGCCCAGCCTGGCGTCGATGTTCGACAGCGCGCCCGGCATGTCGCGGGCGCCCAGCGCCTCGCAGCGCGCGGTCTCCATCGCCTCGTAAAGTTCGCGCGCCATCGGGCCCGAGGGCGCATAGCGGGCATGGGTCGGGGCATCGTGGTGGCGCAGCCGCATCGCCAGCGCGTCGGCAGTGCCCCGAGCCTGCACGATCTCGTCTCGGGTCATCCGCCGGCTGACCTGCGGCAGCCGCATCGTGTCGCCCGCCACGCCCGAGGGATCGGCGGTGAAGGTGACGTTCAGCTCATGGTCTTCGGCAAGGGCACGGGTCGCCTCGGCCAGGGCCTTCTTGAACGGGTCGGCGGGGTTGTCGGTTTTCTTCATGATGATCTTTTCCGACGTTCGGGGGCGTCTGTCCATAAGGCTTCATCGCCGGACCGGGGGCCAGCCCCATCGTCGTATACGACGATCCCGGGATATTTGGGCGAAGAAGATGGGACTGGCTCAGGAATCCGGCAGGACCCTCTGACGCAGCGTGCCTGCGCGGTCATAAAGCAGGATCTCTCCGGCTTCGGTCACGACCACCGTCCAGTCGCGGGCGAAGGTGACGGCTGCCGCGCTCGCTCCATCCGGCAGGGTCAGGCCGTACGGCAGCACCGGCAACGGCGGCTGGGAAAGCCGCAGCCACAGGATCGCCACCAGCGCGAGGATGCCGAAAGCCATGACCAGCGCCAGTCCCGTCACCAGCCGGCGCAGCCATGCGAGTTCGGGCACTTCCACCGGGCCGCTCTCTGCCCTATCATCCCGCGCCATGCCCGACCTCGTCCTGACCATCCCGGCCGACCCTGCAGCGGCCGGCCCCTCGCGGCTTGATAAGGCGCTGGCAGAGGCCGCGCCAGAGTCCGCCGCCCTGTCACGCTCGCGCATCGGCAAGCTGATCGCCGATGGCGCCGTGCAGGGA
>NZ_JAUNPC010000179.1 GCF_030536915.1 Paracoccus sp. (in: a-proteobacteria) | reverse complement strand
CGTATCATGACGGCCGACAAGCTGCGCTACGCCCGGCACCTCATGGCCGATCGCACACGCTCGATCGCGTCGATCTGCGCTGAGTTGGGCGGGATCAGGCCCTCGACCCTCTATCACTACCTTCACGCCGACGGCGCGCTGAAGCGGCCCGGGCGGGAATTGCTGGGTGAGGAAATGGCCGACGAGGGTCTTGGCGGAGACGCCGCAAAGGGCGCTTGACCAGCTACCCGCGATTGGACAACGCGGGCGTAGCCGATTTTCATGGAAGGCGACCCCTCAGCAAGGAAACTCGCCCGCGCAGGGGGGTTCATGCCTTTGTTTTCTTGACTTGGTTGATTTACCGCCACAGGCTTGCTTTCGCAACGGGGCCAAGACGGCGTGGCCATGGGCAATCAAACCGCCGTTTTCCTGCCCATGGCAAAGCCCCGCCATGTCGGTGACGCGGCCCGGCTTTGCCTCGGAGACAACCACCGTCCGCTTCTCTGCGATCCGGCCGCATCTCGATCTCGGCATGCCGCTTGCGCGGATCGCCAGGGAGATCGGACTCTCGGAATGAATACTGGGTCGGTGGCTTGCCAAATACCGGGCCGAGGGCATTGCCGGGCCGGAGCGCCGGCCCCGAGCCGATCGCGGGCAGCGTCGCCGGATTACATCCGAGATGGAGACGTCGATCCGCGCGGAAACAAGCAATGGTCGGTTTGTCGCAGCTGTCTTGTGGCATCGACCGCCGCATCAGCTTTCCACCTTCAACTTGTCCGAGGTGCCGTCCAGTGCTGCAGGACCGTGCCGATCATCCCTGAAAGCTCACCATGGAGACAGGAGCGCAAGAGCTTGTCCCCATGTCGCAAGATCCGCCCTTGCATGTCGATCATGCCGGACCGGTGACGCCGAGGCGTGAGCCCGGTGGTGCTGGGCAACCCTCGTGCGCACAGCCTGACACGCCTCCAGCATGGGCACCACGATCAGCGCCAGGTCGGGGTGGTTTGCGAGGCGCCCGCGCAGGCGGGGGTCGAAGGCCGGCGCGCCGCCGTTCCCCGGACCTGCCGGCGGCGCCAGACCAAAGCTCCGCGAGCCGCAGCCCCGCAAGGCCGATCTGCGCTTGCAGGAGAGCATGGCGGGCGTGGATCAGCACCCCAGCACCCTCATTCTCACGTCGTTCCAGCCCTTGAGCCGCATCTCGTGGCAAAGACCCGCCCGCAGCAGGGGTGCGAACCCAACGGCATCATCCGCGCCGGTTTTATTCATCGTCACGGCAGCGCAGGGCGGCTGCGATTACGTCATGCAGCAATTGGAAAGCAGGACCTGTCGCAGCAGGAAACGCCGCGGCGGGCTGGGGTGACATCCAAGCCGGGACCGGCTTGGGCGCCTCGCCTGGGCAGATCGACCGCCGCCGGCAAGGTCTTTTCGACATGCTCGGCGTCTTTGCCGGGTTCGAGACCAACCTGCGCCGCGAACGGCAGATGGAAGGACCGCAAGCCCGGCATCGATCCCGGCCAGATGCGAAGGCCGCAGGGGGAAGAAGTCGACCCCCGGCCTGCCGCTTCCTGCCCGGCGCCGGGCAGCGCGGCGGAAGGTGATGCGGCAATCTGGCCATGGACAGCAGAGGGGTTTTCCCGCTCCATGGAACAGCGCCGGGGCCGCATGGTCCGGGTCCGCTGCGGCCATTGGGGGCAGCGGGTGCCCTTGGGTTGCCATGGTCCGCAGGCAGCCGGACAATTGGCGGACCGGCGACCGGGGGCTGCGAAGTCCGGCGCGCGCCCCGAAAAGGACGAAACCGAGAAGGGAGATACTCGATGAACCGTGTCCGCACCGCCTACATGCCGCTCAACAGCTATCCCGACGGGGCCTCGGCCGAGGCCGTGCAGGCCGCCGCCGGGCTGGCCGCGCCGCTGGGGGCGGGGCTGCATGTCACGACCTTCCCGGTCAAGATCCCGCCGCTGAACTCGCCCTTGGGCAGCCTGATGCTGAACGTCCCCGAGATGGCCCGCACCGCCGAGGAACGCAGCCGCGCCGAATGCCAGCGCCTTGCGGGCGTCGTGCAGCAGATCGCCGCGTCGGGCGGCGCCGAGGTCAGGGAACGCCCCGCCGCGCCCGGCGAAGTCCTTGACGCCGCCGCCGACGAGGCGCGCTATTTCGACCTGTCCCTGCTGCCCTGGTCGGGCGAAGGCATGGCGCTGCAGGACCTGGCGCAGGCCGTCATCTTCGGGTCCGGCCGTCCCGCGGTCGTCGTGCCGCCGGCGGCGCGGGTGGAAAGGGTCGATCACATCGCGGTCGCCTGGGACGGCAGCCGGGCGGCCGCCCGCGCCCTGGGGGACGCGCTGGCGCTGGTCCCGCAGGGCTGCCGCATCACGGTCCTGACGGTCGAGGGCGAGAAGAAGCTTGAACGCCGGGGCCTGGCCGCGGCGCTGGCCTCCTCGCTGGAACGGCGCGGCTTTGCGGCGCAGGCGCGCGAGGTCACGCTGGGCCGGAAGGCGATCGGCGGGGCGCTGCAGGACGAGGCGCTGGAGGCAGGGGCATCGCTGCTGGTCATGGGCGGCTTCGGCCATTCCCGCCTGCGCGACTTCATCCTGGGCGGCGCCACGCAGGG
>NZ_JAUNPC010000099.1 GCF_030536915.1 Paracoccus sp. (in: a-proteobacteria) | reverse complement strand
TAGTCGCTTAGTCGCTTAGTGTGGCGGGATTGCCCGCCTCATGGGCAAGGAGAGGCTTGATCTGGACCGCCCTCTAGACCATCTTCTTCCCTCTAGAGAACGATAGGTTGGGCTCGACGATGCAGATTTCCCTGTCCGACGCTAAGGCTCGCCTGACCGATCTCGTGCGTCAGGCCGAGGCGGGAGAGGAGGTTGTGCTCACCCGACACGGCAAGCCGGCGGCGCGTATCGTGCCGATGGCACCCGCTCCCTCCGGTTTCGCTCGGGCGCGGCTTGTCGAAAGCCTCCAACGCTCTGCCGCCCGAAGTGTGCGCCGTGGCCCTGAAGCCGCGCGTAGCCAGGATTTTCTCTATGGCGATGATGGATTGCCTAAGTGAGAAAGGCAGGGGAGGGGCGCCCCGCCTCCAGGGCCACGAGCCCCCAATCTCTCGATGCGGTGGTGCTCGACACCTCGGCCCTGATGGCGGTCCTCCTGGGAGAGCCTGAGAGCGCCGCCTGCGCTGCCGTCCTGAGCTCCGAGGCGCGTCTCCTGATCTCGGCAGGCACGCTGGCTGAGGCTCTGATCGTCGCGGGCAGTCGCGGGATCGGGATAGAGATGGCCACGCTCGTGGCCGAAGGCAGCGTGGAGGTGGTGCCCGTCACTGCGATCACGGCCGCGCGGGTTGCCGAAGCTTACGCGGCCTGGGGCAGGGGCCATCACCCAGCCGGACTCAACTTCGGGGACTGTTTCGCCTATGCGTTGGCTCACGAGACGAGCTACCCGCTTCTCTACGTGGGCCAGGATTTCGCAAAGACGGATGTGGCCGCAGCCGTTCAGGGACCGGCCCAGCGGACGTAGCTGCGAGCCTTCACTCGTCGGCCGCCCACGCGCAGAGCCGTGAAATCGTGGAGTGATGCACGGCATAGCTGCGGGCGATCGCCGTGATGCTCTCGCCCGCCTCGCGCCTCTGCCTGGCCTCCCGCTGCTGGTGCGGCGTGAGCTTGGGCTTGCGCCCCATCTTCCGACCCTCCGCCTTGGCCCTCGCGCGGCCCTCGCCGGTGCGGGCACGGATCAGCTCGCGCTCGAACTCCGCCAAACCTGCCAGCACCGTGAGCATAAGTCGCCCATGCGCGCTCGTGGTGTCGGCCCAAGGGTCGCCCAAGGAGCGGAAGGCGGCATCCCTCTCTGTGATGGCACCTAGTACGTTGAGGAGGTCGCGCGTGGAGCGCGCGAGCCGATCAAGACGCGTCACCAGCACCACATCGCCGGGACGCACCTCCTTGAGGAGCCGCGCGAGCTGTGCGCGGTCGCGCTTGGCCCCCGAGGCGGTTTCGCGAAACACCTGGCCTGCGCCTGCGGTCTTGAGGATCTCCACCTGCGGCGCGAGCGCCTGGCTGTCGGTGCTCACCCGCGCATAGCCCAAGGTGCGGGGCAGGGGGGTCGCGGACGGGTCATCTTCTGCACAGGACATATGCACAGGCTAAGCTGCTCATCCGCTTGGGTCGAGTCGGCTGTGCGTAAATCAGGATAAGTGCATCAGCTTCGGTGTATCGGCGCTTGAAGAATCGAGTTCTTCGCATCGTGTGATCAGGCGGAAGCAGGAAGGCACCTCTCGTGCTATCTCGGCCTCTTGCGTCCGCGACGGCTCCTGAAAAGTCTCGCGGAAATACTCAATTTGCTCTGCATCAAGCATTTGCCCTAAGTCTCCCTTGGCGGCGGTTCGGCGCAAGGCCGGTACACTGCTCCATGCACTCGTCGTGTCATCTTCGGAAAGACTGGAACGCCGAAAACGGCGTTCCAGTTGATTGGACTGATCTCAGGCGCGCTCTGGAACGGGCAGGCCTAGCCATTCCGTGTAGAAGGCGTCAATGTCGGGCTCGAAGTCGTGGATCACCGGATACCAGGGGGTCGGCGCCTCTACATCCAGCAGGTCGCCGGATTTGGGGCAGTAGTACTCGCGGATCACCTGCCAGTTGGTCGAGGGGGCCATCAGGCGGGGATAAAGCTCCTCCATCTCTTCGGCCGTCTCGCGCACGCGCATGACCGCGTGCAGCTTCCAGTTCTCGCGCCAATCGCAGAACTCGTAGCCGGCATGGGACTTGACGACCCATTTCTTGTCCGAGGCACGCTGCACAATATAGAGCTTCGGCCCCAGCGGCAGGATGATCTTGTCTTCCCACGGCACCTGCTCCTGCAGGATGTCGAGGTAGATCTCGAACCGCTCCTTGTCCTTGGGGGTCGAGAGCATGGTGTGCAGCGTGTCGCGGTCGATCTTGCCGTCGACCAGGTCTTTGATCTTGGCTTTCGTGTAGGCCATTTCGCTTCTCCTGTTGGGTGGCGGGCACCGGACCGGCCGGTGCCCGGAAGGCTCATTCGTCGACGAACTGGACCGTCTTCACGTCCGGCAGTTCGCTGATGTCCATGGAATATTCGCGACCGTAGGAGGGGATCGGCAGGTCCGCCTCCATCAACTGCCAGTCCACGGGCAGGTCCCAGAACTTGCGGAAGCTTTCCTCGAACTTCGGCCCGAGCTTGAAGGAGGCCGCGAACATCTGCTGCACATGGACGCCTGCGTCCTTGTGCAGGATGCGCTCGCGCTCGCCCTTCATCCATTCCCGCGTGGGGACGGCCTTTTCCAGCCGTTCCTTGCGGATTTGGGCGCGCAGGGCCTCGGTGCCGGCCTCGTCGGCCGAGAACTGGTTGCCCTCTCCCTTCACCAGCTTCACGCCGTAGACGCTGGCGGCGAAGCGTTCCAGCAGGTAGCCGCCGTTCACGTCCTGCGCGACCGCTTCCGGCTCGCGGTCCAGCGGATCGCCGAAGCCGGGGCCGCCGCGCATGTAGTTCAGGTAGAGATCGTAGTCCTTGAACATTGCCTCGGTGGTGATGGCCTGCTTGTCGCGCTTGATCTTCGCGTCAGGCAGCATCGCGTCCCAGGTCGGGTTCTCGGGGTCGGTGTCGCCGCCATGCGGGATTGGGTCGCCGTTGGCGATGATCTCCTTCAGGCCGGTATCATGCGCCTCGAAGCGATAGCCCGAGGCCGCCGGATAGCCGCCCATCAGCCCCCAGTCCGAGGAGATATGGCCGTTGCCCATGAAGAACATCGTCCAGTCCTTAGCGTTCCAGACCATGCGCAGCGACTGGAAACCGCAGCCGCCGCGATACTTGCCGGCGCCCCCCGAGGATGCCTTGATCTCGCGGCCCAAGTAGACCAGCGGCTCGGCCAGTTCCCAGATCTCCATGTCGCCCATGTCGCCTTCCGGGTTCCAGATGGCAGCGGCATGGCTGATCCCGTCCTTGAACGCGGATGCGCCGACGCCATTGGCCGCGCATTCGAACGAGTTGACGGCATGGATCTCGTCGAACTGGTTGAACCCGCCGCCCTGCAGCCAGTTCGAGGTGTTGGCGTTGCCGGCGTTCACCTCCTCGAGGTAGCCGCGACCGAAATAGCTGCGCGAGAGCCCCCGCCACAGCGCCGTCCAGGAACTGACGAGGAAGTGCCAGCTGTAGCTGAAGGCGACGCGGCGGTCGTCGGGGTTCATCCAGGTGCCCTTGGGCAGGCGGAACTCGGTCCCGTAGGCGGCGCCGTCGTTGATCATCTCGGTCGGGATCAGCGACTGCGTCATCATCACCCAGATGCCGGAGGTGAAGCTGACCGCATGGGCGTTGTAGGTATGCCAGCCCCAACGGGACGCCCCCTCGAAGTCCAGCCGCCAGGTGCCATCCGGGCGGATGGTGATCTCGGACGGGGTGTGCATGATCGTGTCCACCTTGGCGAAGTCCGAGGGGACACGAACATCTTCGTGGGCGTAGGGCACGTCCACGAAGCCCACCTGCCGGTACTTGCCCGGAATGGTCATAGCCTTGATGCGGGCCTGCAGGCCGACGCGGCCATGCTCGATCGCTTCATAGGCGAATTTCCAGTAGTTCTCGATGCCCTCGTCGGCGATCACCTCCTGCACCAGGTCACGGATCATGTGGCAGCCGGCGATGCGCGTGCGCTCGTCCAGCATCCAGTAGCGCGTGGTGCGGACCGAGCGCTGGCTTTCATGCAGCCAGTCCCGCATCAGCGTGTCGTTCTGGCCGATCTTGCGGCAGGTGATCTGATAACCGTCACCGAAACGCTGGATCTGTCCCGTGGACATCGAACCCGGCCCGACCGAGCCGGTGTCGATCACATGGGTCACGCCGCCGACCCAGCCGATCAGTTTTTCTTCGTGGAAGATCGGCACGATCGTGTGGATGTCGCAGGTATGAACGTTGCCGATCAGGCTGTCATTGTTGCAGAAGATATCCTTGTCATTGATGCCCGGGTTCGATTCCCAGTCGTTTTCGATCATGTACTTGATCGCCGCACCCATGGTGCCGACATGGATGATGATCCCGGTCGAGGTCAGGATCGCATCCCCCGCCGCGTTATAGAGCGTGAAGCAGAGTTCGCCTTCCTGCTCGACGATGGGGCTGGCCGCGATCTTCTTGGCGGTTTCGCGGGCATCCACGACCCCGGCCCGAAGGCGCGAGAACAGCTTGTTGTACATGATAGGCTGGCTGTCGCGCAGTTCCATCTTCTTGATACCGCCATAATGGCCGGTGCGCTTGGTGGCCTCCATCAGCCGGTCGCGGTGCTGTTTCAGGGTTTCGCCACCACGGACGATGCCCTCGACCTTTGTTTGCATATTCATCTGATCTTCCTCCCCTCAGACTTCTTTCAGGTGGAACAGGCGGTGGCCGTCCAGGAACGTCTCGAAACCGCCGGGCACGACAAAGGTGGTCGCATCGGATTCGATGATCGCGGGGCCCGTGATGCGGTTGCCGGGTTGCAGCGTTTCCATCTGGTAAAGCTGTGCATCGACCCATTTCTTGTGGCGGTAGAACTTGCGGGTTCCCAGCCGGGCTTCTTCGGGCGGGGTCTCTGGGCCGAGTTCTTCCTTCGGGATCTTCGGTTTCGGGATCGGCACGGTGCCCCGCATGATCGCGCCGGTCACGGAATAGCCGAGTTCCGGCGACCGGGCCGAGGCGGCATAGACGCGGCCGTAGGTCGCGTTGAAGGCCTCGACCAGCTTGTCCCAGTCCTCGGCCGAATGGGCCTCGGGCACGGGGGATTCGATTTCGAGGTCATTAAGCTGGCCTCGGTACTGCATGCGGAAGCCCGGCTGCAGCGTGACCTTGTCGGCGGAATAGCCGTTAATCTCGAACTCCTCGAGAACGCGCTCCTTCAGTTCCTCCCATGCGGATTGCAGGGTCTTGGCCTGCGTGGCCTTCTGGTCGCCCGCGGCATCCATGGCGATGTTGATGTCCAGCGACTTGTCGTAGCGATATTCGAAATCTGCTGCCGCGCAGCCGAAGGCAGAGAAGCCCGCAGCCCATGCCGGAACGATCACGTCCTCGAAGCCCAGGCCCTCGGTATAGCCATAGGTATGGACCGGACCCGCGCCGCCATAGCTGAAGCAGACGAAGTTCCCCGGCGTCGAGCCCTTGCCCGAGATCATCGAGCGAAGGTAGTCGCGCAGGTCGCTGTCCAGCAGCTCGATGACGCCCGCGGCGGCATCCTCGACCGACAGGCCCAGCGGGTCTGCGATCTGCTCCTTCATCGCCTTGACCGCCCGGTCGCGGTCCAGCTTGATCTGGCCGCCGAGAAAGTTGTCGGGGTTCAGGTAGCCCAGGATGACGTGGCAGTCGGAAATCGTGACGGTGTCGATGCCCGATTCCGCCCAGCAGACGCCGACGCGATAGCCCGCGCTGTCCGGCCCCAGCTTGATCGCCTTGGTATAGGGGTCCAGCCGGATGAAGCTGCCCGCCCCTGCACCGACCGAGTCCATCGCGACCAGCGGCAGCGACAGCACCAGCCGCGCCATGTCGGGGTCGTTGCGGATGGTCAGCTCGCCTTGGGTGATCAGCGCCACGTCGAAGGAGGTGCCACCGATGTCCGAGCAAGCGATGTTCTTGTAGCCTAGCACCTCGCCCAGGTATTTCGCGCCGATCACGCCACCGATCGGGCCGGACGAGATGGTGCGCGCCAGTTCCTTGGCCTTCCACGAGATTGTGCCGCCATGCGTCGCCATCACGCGGAAGTCGAACTTGGACCCGTTATCCTTGAAGGCGGTCGAGATCTTGTTCAGCGTCTGGCGCGAAGGCTCGGCTGCATAGGCCTCAAGGATGGTCGTGTTGGTGCGGTGGGTCTCCTTGCGCACCGGGTAGTAGTCGGTCGAGGCGAAGACGGGGATCTGCTTGCCGGCGGCCTCGATCTCCTCCTTCACGATGTCGCGGACGCGACGCTCGTGGGTCGGGTTCTTGTAGCTGTGCAGCAGTGAGATCACGATCCCGTCCACGTCCTGCGCGATCAACTCGCGCGCGGCGCGGCGGGCGTCCTCCTCGCGCAGCGGGATGACCACGGTGCCGAACATGTCGATCCGCTCCATCACGCCGCGGGTGCGTTCGCGCGGGACAAGCGGCTCGTCGTAGTAATGGGTGTTCAGGTGGATACGGTCTTCATAGGCGAAGCCCAGATAGGCCTGGATGGCGCGGCCCATGCGGTGGAAATCCTCCATCCCCGCATTGACGATCAGCCCGCATTTCAGCCCCTTGCGCTGCACCACGCGGTTCAGCATCGCTGTGCCCGAATAGACCCCGGTCTGGATCGAGCCGAGCGCGTCCTCCAGCGACAGGCCCCAGTGCTCCAGCCCCTCACGGCTGGATTCGATCAGGCCCAAGGCCTCGTTTTCGGGGGTCGATTGCGCCTTGCCGACGACGAAGTCGCCCTCGCTGTCGACGAAGAAGGTGTCCGTCATCGTGCCGCCGGCGTCGATGCCCAGCACCTGCACGGTCCGGTTGCTCTTGTGGTCCAAAGCCAATGTGAGTTCCTCCCTTTCCTCGGGACGGCGCAGGGCCGTTCCCCAGGGTCAGAGTGGAACCATCGTTCCCGGTGTGGTTGTCCGATTGTCGGATATGCTGACGGACATGCTGCGGACGCGAGGTCAGCCGCGCCGCGGCCGCGCGATCCGGTAGGCGTCGAGCTTGAGGTAAAGGGTCGAGCGCGCGATCCCGAGGCGCCGCGCGACCTCGGTCATGTTGCCCTGCGCGCGTTCGATGGCTTCCAGGATCTGGGCGCGCTCGCCGTCGCGCAGGGTATCGCCTTCGCGCGCAGGCGCGCGGCTGAACTCGGGCGGCAGGGAACGATGGTCGATCAGCCCGTTCGGCGTCACCGCCAGCAGCAGATCGACGAGGTTCGACATCTCGCGCAGGTTGCCCGGCCAGTCATGGTCGGTGATCGCCGCCAAGGCCGCCGGCGTGAAGTTCAGGCTGCGCCCCGCCCCGGCCTTCTGCCGGGTGATGGCGCGCAAGTGCGGCACGATTTCGTCGCGCCTGTCGCGCAGGGGCACAAGGGCGATGCGGGCCACGGCGAGGCGATAATACAGGTCGCTGCGGAAGCGCCCGGCCCCCGCCTCGTCGCCCAGCGACCGCGTCGAGGTGGTAATGATCCGCATCCCTGCCCCCGCCGCCTGCTCGACCAGTCCCAGCAGCAGCTTCTGCGCGTCCAGCGGACAGGCGGCCGGGCTTTCGAGGCAGAGCGTCCCCCCTGCCGACGAAAGCTGATCGACCAGCCCCTCGGCCAGATCGCGCCGCAGCCCCTCGGCCGTCAGCATCGCGCAGTCCAGTCGGACAAAGGGCAGGTTCGGATCACTACCCGCTTGATGGATCGCCTCGGCCAGCGTGGATTTCCCGGCCCCCGTCTCGCCCTCGATCAGGATCGGCAGATGCGAACCCGCAAGCCGCGCCGCCTGCGAAGAGATCCGTGCCATCACCTCGCCCACCTGCCCGATGGTCTCGAGATCCAGCCGGGATGGGGCCATGGCGGGGCGGCTCTGGCGCTTGCTCAGCAGAAGGCCGATTCCCTCGCCGCCGTCGCGCATGACCTCCAGGTCCATACCCGGCAGCAAGCCCTGCAGCGCCGAGACCATCTGCTCCTCGGGCTGGTCCATGAGGTCGAGCAGCACCGCACGCAGATGGTCCAGCACCCCGTCGTCATCGAAGGCGCGCAGGAAGTTGTCTGTGGACAAGACGTTCAGGCCATATCGGTCCAGCATGGCCACCGGCGCGTTGCCACGCCGCAGCCGGCGCAGGTTGGCCGTCTCGGCCAGCTTCTCGCGCTCGACCATGAGCATCTGGTGCAGCATGGTTTCAGCCTGCACCGCCAGGATAGCCGAGAGCGCGCCGGCATCCGAACGCACGGCATCGGCAGGCCAGGACACATCGACCACACCCAGGATGCGCTCCGTCACCGGATCGCAGACCGGTGTTGCCGAGCAGGACCAGCGCTGGACCTCCTCGGAGAAATGTTCCGCCCGGAAGACCTGCACCGGCATGCCAGTCAGTAGCGCCATGCCGATTGCATTGGTACCGATATCCTCCTCCCGCCATCGACCGCCTGTGTGCAGATGGTTCTCGCGTCCCATGTCCAAGGTATAAGGGTCGCCGACCTGGTCGATCACGAGGCCCTGGGGATCGCAGAGCAGGATCATGTTGCCCGAGCGGTTCAGAAGGTAACCCGCCTTCTGGACCGCAGGCTGGGCAGCCCGCATGAAACGGCTCGACCGGAACCGCGCCTGTTGGACGTCTGTCTCTACCAGCAAAGGCGCCCGCTTCAGCTCTCCTCGTGCCAAGTGTGAACTGCGCTGCCATGAAGCGATGATCTCGGCGCGGGCGGCTTTCGGCACCCGGCCCATGGCACGAAAATTCTCCCAGTCCTTTTTGGAAACGCTGTTCGGCATCGTTCCTCCTCGCCAAACCAGGCACCTCCCTTATCCCGCAGAATGCTAACACGCGCGTGCAAGGCGGTCAGCCGCGACAAAAGAAGATTGACATTTTCCTAAGGTCATTCTTGCAAGTGGCATCAGCGACTGTTGTCCGAAAATCGGACAGATCAGACAGTGCGCGGACATGTGCAGCTTGGGCGCTCATAACTCATGATCGCGCCCTCGGTCTTTGTGCCTGTGCACGACTTCGCCTTGGTCATGTCCATACTCCTCGCGCACAACGGCCTTTTCACGCGCCAGCACCGCCTGCAGCCGGTCACGGATGCTCTGCGACTCCTGCCCCAGCGCTGAGGCGGCCGCCTCCGCCTGGTCCTGCTCCACGTCTCGCTTGAGGATGCGCCCGAGCCGCGCGCGGATGTCGTCCTCCTCGTGCTCCGGCCCTTTTTCCTGCGCGACCTCGGCCTCCTTGCGGTCGATCCCCCGGTCCAGGATACGCGCCAGCCGCTCCCGGAGGCTGCCGGCCTCCAGGGTGTGCTCCCGTGCCTGCTCCTGGACCACGTCCCGCTCGTGTTCCCGCCCGTGCTCCCGCTCGACCGCGTGCTTCTGCGCCGCGGCCCGCAGCGCCGCCAGTCCGGCCGTCACCCGGTCGGCGCCGTCCTCGCGGGCGTGGGTCCAAGTCTCCCGCGCCAGCTCCAGCCGGGCGCGCAGCTCGGCCAGGAGCGCCCGCTCCCGCCGGGCGGCCTGCACCGCCGCGCCGCGTTCGGTGACAGGCACGTAGTCCCGATCCTCATACCAGGCCGTCTGCATCTCGCGCCGCTCGATGGCGCTAGCCGCCG
>NZ_JAUNPC010000098.1 GCF_030536915.1 Paracoccus sp. (in: a-proteobacteria) | reverse complement strand
GTCCGGCTCGGTGGTGGCAAGGATGCCCATGCGCTCGGAGGGCTGGCCGGTGGCGCTGCGCAGGGGAAAGCCCGCGGCGATCACCTCGGCCCGCTTGTGGCGCGGCTCGACCGGGCAGAACTGCACATGGTCCGCCCCGACAAGCCCCGGATATTTCAGCATGGCCGCGTCATAGGCGCCGCTGAGGCTTTGCACGGTCATCTGGCTTTTTGGAAGAAGCGCATGGCCCAGGCCACCCATGCAGGTGGTGGCATCGCTCAGGGCCGCCGCGGTTCCCAGCACGACGTGCTTGGCCGTCAGCACCATGCCGTCCGGCGAGATGACGACGCCCGTTCCCCGGCGCGGATTGCCGCCGGGCTCGGAACATTCGACATGGACGATGGTCGGGTCCAGCGCATCCGCCTGCGCGGGGTCGGGCGCGGGCAGCAGCAGCGCCAGCGCGGCGATGGTCAGGGATCTCATGGCTGCGGCTCCTCGATCCAGCCCGCGATGGTCGCAAGGCGCGGGGGGGTGATGCGGGTGCAGGCGTTGAAGCGCGACCAGTTGCCCGACCCGTGCAGCCCGTTGGTGTGGACGCAGGTGATCCGGTAATCCTCGCCCGTGTAGACCGGCGAGCCGCTGGTGCCGCCGAAGGTGTCATTCTCGTAAAAGGCCTTTTCGGTTTCCAGCACGCGGAACCGGTCGAGGCTGACCCATTGCCGGCCCGGCGGCTCCTTGTCGGCGGCATAGCCCTGCACGGTCGAGGGCTGGCCGAAGGCCGCGTCGGGCAGCGCCGCGACCCCGAACCAGCCGGTGCGCTGGCCGATGTCGCAATCCAGCCGGATCGCGCCCAGGTCGTAAAGCCGCGAATCCGACACGAAGAAGGACGCGGTCCATCCCCGCAGCGCGTAAAGCCGGGTGGCCTTGCAGGCGCCGAAGGGCTTTGACCCGGTGTTGCGGCCGGGAAACACCTCGAAATCGGCATACCAGCTTCCCATCGCGGTGCCGCCATGGACGCAATGCCCGGCGGTCAGCACCACGTCGGGGGCGATCATGGCTCCGGTGCAGAGGCTCTGGCCCAGCCCCGCGCGCTTGCGGAACAGGATCTGGACGATGGCGCGGGACGGAAAGGCGGTGGTGTCGAGGACCGCCACCCGGTCGTCATCCCCGATCACGGTGAAGGGGATGAAGCTGCCGCCCTCGCGCCGTCCCTCGGCGGTCTCATAGGCGGAATAGGTGCCGCCCGCGGATGCGAAATCCGTCTGCTCGCCGATGTCGAGCGTCTCGGTCCCCGCCTCGCCGCTGCCGGTGACGGGATCGAGGACCGGGACCGCGGCCGGGGCGGTCCCGGCAAGGTCATGCCCAACGCCCTGGTCGCCCTCGCCGGAAAAGGGGGCTGCGGCCATTTCCGTATCCTCGGCGTTGCGCCATTCCTCGGGGTCGGTGATGGCGTAGAAGGTGTCCTCGTCCAGCACGCCCGTGGGTTCGAGGCCGCGGCTTTCCTGGTAGTCGCGCAGCGCCTGCGCCGCCGCCTCCTCGCCGCCGGATTCGATGGCGCCCGCCTCGGCGAAGCCTTCGTCCACGAGGATGCGTTCCAGCGCCTGCTGGGCGTCCAGCGGCGCGTCGATCCCGGCGGTCTCGATCGCCGCGGCTTCGTCGGGAAAGGGCGGGCGGTCGCGGTAGATGCCCGACCAGATGCGGTTGTGCCACAGGATCGCCTGGTCCAGCCCCTCCATCCGGGGGCCGTTGACCAGCCGGCGGATGCCGGGACGGTCGTTCAGGTCGGCGGGGCGGTTGATCTGCCGCGCCGACCAGTAGGCGGCGGCGGCCTCCAGCCCCGGGCCCGGCTGGCGGGCAAGGTCGGGCTGCTGTTCCAGCGGCAGGCCGATCTCCTCGCCGCGCAGGCGGTAGTTGGTGCGCCCGGTCAACTGGATATAGCCCGAACCGCGGTAAGCCCAGCCGTCGCCGGTCTCGGGGCTGCCGTTGCCCAGGCGGTTGCGGTAGACCCAGTTGGCGATGGCCTCGGGCTGGCCGCCGAGCGCCGCGGCCTTGGCGGGCGTCACCGTCTTTCGGCTGAAGACCTGCGTCAGCCGGCGGGCGGAATAGTTCATGTTCTCGTCCAGCCGCCGCAGCCCGCCGGTCTCGGTCATGACCTGGGCCAGGAAATGCGACAGCCGCAGCCGGCTGTCGATGTCATGGGCGTCCAGCATCCCCTGGTTCTGGACAAGCGCCTCGACCAGCGGGGCCGCGGCGCGGGGCGAGACCTTTCGGATCTCGTCCCCGGTGACGAAATCCTGCGCCGCCGCCCCGCCCCGGACAAGGGCTGCAACGGACAGCAGGGCGACAAGGGCGGCGGTGCGGAACATCTGGAACCCCCATGGGAAAGGCCATGCAAGGGCACCGCGCGGGCGCGGCGGCCTGCGGGCGGGCGGGATCGTTCAGTAGCAGTTGCAGCCGGTCGGACGTCCGTTCCCGTCGGCGGTGGGGGAACAGCACTGCTGCCCTGTCGGCAGGATGCAGCAGATGTTCCCGGTCGCCTGCGGAACCGGGCAGCCGGTGACCGGCGCGGGTGAAAGTCCAAGAAAGGCGGATATCAGGAAGGTGATCATGCGAGCCTCCAACTCTCCAGATCATTTCCCGGCCGGGGGGGACAGGAATACCCCTTCGATCATTGATTTTACATCGAAACCGCCCGATTCGATACGGGCATCCCGCGCCATCGCCTCTGAAATGGCGGCGGCGGTGCGGGGACCCGCGATGCCGTCCGCCGGTCCCACCGCAAAGCCCGCCTCGTTCAGCGCGGACTGGATCAGGCGCAGGCTGTCGCCGCCCGGGGGCAGGCCCGCCGCGCCGTCGGCCAGGGCCCCCGGCGCGCGGATCAGGTGGATGCGGTCAAGCCCGCGGGCATCGCGGATGACCAGCACCGCAAGGCGTCCGTCGGCGCTGACCTCGATCCGCCGCAGGCCGGTCCCGGTCCAGAGCGTGCCTGCAGGGGCAAGCCTGTCGCCCTCGCGCCGGAAGCGCAGCACCGCCTCGCGCGCCGGGCCGCCGACAAGGATGACCGAGCCATCGCGGCTGGCGGCCAGCAGCGTGAAGGCGCCGTCGCCCGCCCCGAGGTCAGCGGAACCTGCGCGGGACAACTGCTGCGTGGCCCCGTCCAGCCGCAGCAGGTCAAGGGTGCCGGTGTTCGGCTCAAGCGCCAGCACCGCATCGGCGGTGCCGCCCGCATCCGCCAGCACCGCGTGGACCACGCTGTTCAGCGTGGCCGGGGCGTCCTTGCTGAAGACATTGGCCACCCGGAAGCAGCCGCCGGAGGCGGCGGCCGGGTCCGGCGGGACCAGCCCCGCTTCCAGCAGCGCGCCATCGGCGGTCGAGGCGACATAGCCCGGCCGGTCCGCGGGGCCGAACAGGCTGAACTGCGCCGGCACGCCGCATCGCAGCCGCAGCTCATCGGGCGTCTCGCCGGGGTGGAAGGGCCGCTCGGGATAGCCGGCCACGGTGAACTGCGTGGGCGTGGTCACGAAGATGCGGTCCCCGCCGTCATGCGCGGCCTGGCTGTAGCGCGGGAAATCGACGCGGGCATTGTCGGGAAAGCTGATGAAGACGGCGGGCGGGTCGGCAGGGCGGGCCGGATCGAGGGTGATCACCATGCCGCTGCGCGACCCCGCGGGGCCGCCGGGCCGGGCGGCCCGCTGGCCCGCGGCATAGACAAGGCCGCCGTGGCTGATCTCGATGTCGCTGACGATGGTTTCCGTCTGCCACAGCGCCGCCCGGCGGACCGGGTCCAGGCGCCATTGCACGATGGCCGATCCGGTCCCCTCGCCATCCGGGGCCACGGCGGCGAACAGCCCGCCCGTCGCGGCATCGATGGCGATGCTCTGGACCGGGGGGACGTCGTGGATGATGTCGAAGCCCGCCGCCTCCCCGCCGGGGCCGGGCGCTTGCGCCTGCGCCGCAGTTGCCAGGACCGTCAGGACGCAGAGGAAGGCACGCATTCGTCGCTCGCATTGGCGGGGTCGAGTTTCAGCCGGGGCAGGTCGTCGAAGCCGGTGGTGGACAGGTCCGAGGGCGAGACCGGCGGCTGCATTTCCGCAAGGAAGTCGATCACCGCCTGGTCGCTGTCGAAGACCCGGCATTCGACCGGCCGCGCGCCCCCCGACCCCTCGCCGCCCTCGGGCAGCCGGATCAGCGCGCGCTGGATCACCGCCGCCCCCTGCGGGTCCGCGCCGGCCGCCGCCTCGGGCCTGACCAGCGCGACAAAGATGACCCGGTTCCAGGGATGCGACGGGTCGATCCAGTTCCGCCCCGCGGCATATTCCCGGAACTCGTGCTCGAAGTCGTTGAGATACAGCTCTGCCCGGTATTCGCCCCAGTCCGAGGGGCCGCCGGGATTGGGCAGGTTCACAAAGGCTTCCTTGCACCGTCCGGGCCGCGCGGCCTCGGCATAGAAGGCGGGCGAGCGGAAATACTGCCCTGAATCCCGCTGGCCCTGGTAGGGCATCAGAAGCCTGCTGCAGAGATGCAGGGTCGGGCTGAACGGCGGTCCCGGAAGCTGCATCCGGTAGGCGAAGGTCAGGGTCAGCGTCAGGCTGCTGTCCGAGAACTTGGCCTTGGTCGTCCAGGTCGGGCGCTGCAGGATCGTCGAGATGCTGGACACCCGCCCGGCCAGCGGCTGCGCGGGCCGCAGCGTATCCCTGAGCAGCCGCAGGACCGGCCCGATGTCGGCCTGGCCCTCGCCGGGGGCGGCGAAGATGTCCGCCACATCGGCAAGGCCGCTGGTCACGACGTTCAGCGCCTGCTGGGTTTCCTGCAGCATCTCCTCGGTCTTGCCGACCCGCGCCGACAGCGCGCCGGTGGTCCGGTTCAGGGCGGCGATGCCCGTCGCGGGGCGCGGGTCGCAGTCGATGGGGGTGGTCTGCGGCACCAGATGGGCAAGCGCCGCCATGGGCGCGATCGCGACATGGCGCCCGTCGTCCGCCACGTCGGCCAGCATCCCGGCGACCCGGCCCTCGCCGTCAAGAAGCGGCGCGCCCAGAAAACCGCGCCCGTCCCACCCTTGCGGCCGCGTCACCCGGTAATGGGTGACGACGCCGCCCGAAAGGACCGGCTCGACCGGGATCTCGCCATCCGCCCGCAGGCGCAGGCCCGCCTGTCCCGGCGGACAGGCGCTCAGCCGCGCCCTGGCCAGCGGCAGTTCCTGCGGGTTGCGGACAAGCACCGCCGCCGGGCCGTCCACCGCGGCGACGCCCGCCGGGAATGACGGGCCGCCGTCCCCGGAAAGCTCGATGGTCCGGTCGGGCACGCTGGCCCTGGCAAAGCGCACGGCGGGGCTGAACCGGGCCGGGTCGCCCACCGCGCCCTGCGCAGTCAGCAGGCTGTCGGGGCCGATGGCGAAGGCGATGCCCCGGAAGGTCAGCCGTTCGCGCCCCGGCACCGCCGACGGACCGGTGGTCGTGACCGAGAAAAGCTGCGGTTCCGCCTGCTGGGCCGGCGCCGGTCCCGCGGCCATGAAAATGAACAAGGCAATCTTCAGTGGGTCGATCAAACGCATCGCCGACACCGTCCGGTCGGACCGCCGCGCCACCCGAAAGGAAGGCACCGCCGGTCACATCCGAAGCTAGCATCCTTCGGCGATCCTGTCGATACGGGCGCACCGGGAAGCGGCCCCCACACGCAACAATGCTTGTCATCGCCACGCGTTCTTGCAACTTTCTTTCTCAAACAATCACAAGGTGACGTCGGACATGGGACTGCTCGGCATCGTTCTCTCGCTCGTGCTGCTGATGTATCTCGCCTACCGCGGGATCAACGTGCTGATCCTCGCGCCGCTGCTGGCGCTGCTGGCCGTGCTGATGTCGGGGGACCTGCCGATCCTCGCGACCTATACGCAGGTCTTCATGAAGTCGCTCGGCGGCTACGTGATCATCTATTTCCCGCTGTTCCTGCTGGGGGCGATCTTCGGCAAGGTCATGGCCGACAGCGGCGCCGCCCGCACCATCGCCGAGAAGATCGTGGCCAGCGTCGGCGCCCACCGCGCGATCCTGGCCGTGGTGCTGGCCTGCGGGGTGCTGACCTACGGGGGCGTGTCGCTGTTCGTGGTGGCCTTCGCCATCTATCCCATCGCCAACGCCCTGTTCCGCCGCGCCGACATCCCCAAGCGGCTGCTGCCCGCGGCCATCGCGCTGGGGTCCTTCACCTTCACCATGACCGCCTTCCCCGGCACGCCCGCGATCCAGAACGCGATCCCGATGCCCTTCTTCGGCACCAACGTCTTCGCCGCGCCCATCCTCGGCACCATCGCCGGCCTCATCATGCTGTTCGGCGGCGTCCTGTGGCTGAACCGCCGCGCCGCCGCCGGCCACGCCCGGTCGGAAGGCTACGGCGATCATCCCCTCACCGCCGCCGACAGCGCGCTGCCCGAGGACATGGACCTGCCGGGCTTCGGCATCGCCATCCTGCCGGTCGTCTCGGTGATCGTGCTGAACGCGGTCTTCACCTACATCGTGATCCCCCGCATGGACGCGAGCTACCTTGCGGACCCGCAATACGGCGCGACCACGCTGCAGACGGTGGCGGGCATCTGGGCGATCATCGTGGCGCTGGTGATCTCGATCGTGCTGGCCATCGCGCTGAACTGGCACCGCTTCGGCAACCTGACCGACAGCGTGAACCAGGGCACGATGGGCTCGCTGCTGCCGATCTTCAACACCGCCTCCGAGGTGGGCTACGGCGCGGTCATCGCCTCTCTGCCCGCCTTCGCCATCATCCGCGACGCGGTGCTGGGGCTGTTCCCGACGAACCCGGTCGCCTCGCTGGCGGTGGCGGTGAACGTGCTGGCGGGGATCACCGGCTCGGCCTCGGGCGGCATGTCCATCGCCCTGCAGGCCCTGGGCGAGCAGTTCGCCGCCATGGCCCGCGAGCAGGGCATCAGCATGGAACTGATGCACCGCGTCACGGCCCTTGCCTCGGGCGGCTTCGACGCGCTGCCGCACAACGGCGCGGTCATCACCCTGCTGGCGATCACCGGGCTGACCCACAAGAAAAGCTACGGCGACATCTTCGTGGTGTCGGTCGCGATCCCGGTCTTCGCCACGGTCGTGGTGATCCTGCTGGGGGCGATGGGCTAGGCCATGCCCGACAAGATCGTCCCCGCCCGCGACGCCGCCGCCCTTGTCCATTCGGGCGACACCGTCACCACCTCGGGCTTTGTCGGCGCGGGCGTCCCCGAGGCGCTGCTGAAGGCGCTGGCCGACCGCTATGCCGAGGAAGGCCACCCCCGCGACCTGACCCTGCTGTTCGCGGCGGGACAGGGCGATGGCAAGGGCCGGGGCTTGGACCGGCTGGCGGCGCCCGGCCTCGTCCGGCGCATCATCGGCGGCCACTGGGGGCTGATCCCCAAGCTGGGCGCGCGGGCGCTGGCGGGCGAGATCGCGGGCTGGAACTTCCCCCAAGGCGTGATCTCGCATCTTTACCGCGACATCGCCGCGGGCAAGGCGGGCAGCCTGACCCATGTGGGGCTGGAGACATTCGTCGATCCCCGGCTTGACGGCGGCCGCATCAGCCCCGCCGCGACCGAGGACCTGGTCGAGCTTGTCACCGTCGCGGGCGTCGAGCGGCTGTTCTTCAAGGCCATGCCGATCCACGTGGCGCTGCTGCACGGGTCCACCGCCGATCAGCGCGGCAACATCACCATGGAACGCGAGGCGCTGATCCTCGACAATCTCGCGCAGGCGATGGCGGCGCGGAACTCGGGCGGGGTGGTGATCGTGCAGGTCGACGAGGTGGTGGCCGCAGGCAGCCTGCCCGCCCGCGAGGTGGTGATCCCCGGCGCGCTGGTCGATGCCGTGGTCGTGGCCCCGCCCGAGTTGCACCCCCAGACCTATGCCACGCAATACAACCGCTATTACACCGGCCGCTACCGTGCGCCTGCCGACGCGGCCGCCCCCCTGCCCCTGACCGACCGCAAGGTGATCGCGCGCCGCGCGGCGTTCGAGTTGCCGGTGGGCGGGGTCGTGAACCTCGGCATCGGCATGCCCGAGGGGGTGGCGGCAGTCGCGGCCGAGGAAGGGCTGCTGGACCACGTCACCCTGACGGCCGAGCCGGGGGTGATCGGCGGCCAGCCGGCAGGCGGCCTCGACTTCGGCGCGGCGGTCAATACCGAGGCCACCATCGCCCAGAACCAGCAGTTCGACTTCTACGACGGCGGCGGGCTGGACCTCGCCTGCCTCGGGATGGCCGAGGTGGACGGGACGGGCAACGTCAACGTCAGCCGCTTCGGCCCCAAGCTGGCGGGTTCGGGCGGCTTCATCAACATCAGCCAGAACGCCCGCCATCTCGTCTTCACCGGCACCTTCACGGCGGGCGGGCTTTCCGTCCGCGCGGGCGACGGGCGGCTGCAGATCGAAACCGAGGGCCGCGCCCGGAAGTTCGGCGCCTCGGTCGAGCAGATCACCTTTTCCGGCGCCCGCGCCGCCCGGCTGGGCCAGCCGGTCATCTATGTCACCGAACGCTGCGTCTTCCGACTGGAACCCGACGGGCTGCGGCTGGCCGAGATCGCGCCGGGCGTGGACCTGCAGCGCGACATCCTCGACCGCATGGGATTCGCGCCCCTTGTGGGGGACGTGGCCCTCATGGACCTGCGCATCTTCACCGACGCGCCGATGGGGCTCAAGGACGACCTGCTGACGGTGCCGCTGGACCGGCGGATCGCCTGGGACCCGGGCCGCGAAATCCTGTTCATCAACCTGTCGCGGCTGGCCGTCCGGACCCCCGCGGATGTGCAGGCGATCCGCCAGCGCGTCGATGCGGTGGCGGGGCCGCTGGGGCGGCGGGTGGACGTGGTGGTGAACTACGACCAGTTCCACATCGCGGAACCCGTGGAACGCGACTGGGCCGCGATGGTGGACGACCTCGAGGCCCGGCTTTACGGGCGGGTGTCGCGCTATTCCTCCTCGGCCTTCCTGCGCCGCCGGCTGGGCCGGACGCTGGACCGCCGCCGCCGCGCCACCATCCACGACAGCGGCCACGCGGCGGAAGAAGCCCTGCGCCAGCGCGAGAGCTGACGGGGAAGCAGCCGCGGCTTTTCCCAGCCCTCCCTGCGCCCTGAAGCCGGTTGCGCCTGCCGCCTGCGGCCATGACCGGTAGTCGCGACCAGCCCGGCCCGCCGCGTGGGGTTCCGGTGGAACCGGCCGGCCCGGCCGGGCCTTTCCTCGCAGACCGGGACCGGCAAGACGGGGGACGCGGATGGACGAGGGCAGCGGCAGCACCGCGAGGAAGACCCATGCGGCGGCCGAAAGCGCGGCCTCGGCGGCCGAGGACTCCAGCGCCGCCGCAAAGCAGACGACCGAGGCCGCCGAGCGGACATCCGAGGCCGCGGAAACCTCGGCCGAGGCGGCCGAGGTCACGGCCAAGGCCGCCGTCGTCACCAAGGACAGCGCCGAGCGCCGGACCGAGCTTGCCGGCGACCGCACCGTCTTCGCGGCCGAGCGGACCTATGCCGCCTGGGTGCGGACGGGGATGGTGGGGCTGGCGGGCGGCATCGGCGCGCGGGCGCTGCTGGAGGGGCTGGTGCCGGGCTGGATGGTGCTGGCGCAGTCCACGGTGCTGATGCTGTTTGCGATCTTCTGCTTCACCGCCGGGGTCTGGCGCCAGTTGTTCCGGGTCGAGCCGCTGGCCCCCGACATCCGCAGGCTGCCCGGCTGGGTGCTGATCGGGGTCAACGTCTTCCTGTCGCTGGTCGC
>NZ_JAUNPC010000097.1 GCF_030536915.1 Paracoccus sp. (in: a-proteobacteria) | reverse complement strand
AAGTCTATGCCGGCCAGCCACCCGAAAGCTACGAGCCCGTGACCCGGCGCCTGAGGCTCAGCGGCCATTCCACCAGCATCCGGCTGGAACGCAGCTTTTGGCGCATCCTTGACGGCATGGCGGCGCGCGAGGGGATGACGACGCCGGCCTTCGTCTCGCGCCTGCATGACGAGGTGCAGGAGATCCGGGGCGGCGTCCGGAACTTCGCTTCGCTGCTGCGCTGCGCCTGCCTGATCGAGATGCAGCAGGCGCGCGGGGCGGGCTTCACCATGGCGGCCGAATAAGGCCGAAAGGTGAAGCTGTAGTAACCTGCTACTGCCCGCCCCCGCCGGAAAGGCTGTAGCCAGAGGGAAAGGAAGAAGGGGAAGGGCACGATGGCCAGGGCGATCCATTCCATGATCCGGGTGCTGGACGAGGCGCGGGCGGTCGATTTCTACGACCGGGCCTTCGGGCTCAAGGTGGGCACGCGGCTGGACTTCCCGGCCTTCACGCTGGTCTACCTGCGCAATGCCGAAAACGACTTCGAGCTTGAGCTGACCATCAACAAGGACCGGACGGAACCCTATGACTTGGGCGACGGCTACGGCCACCTGGCGGTCTCGGTCGACGACCTGGAGGCGGAACACGCGCGGCTGACCGAACTGGGCTTCGGTCCGCGCAAGCTGGTCGATTTCGCACCCGCAGGCGAGGTCATCGCCCGCTTCTTCTTCATCGCCGACCCGGACGGCTATCAGATCGAGGTGCTGCAGCGGCAAGGCCGCTTTCGCTGAGGCAAGGCCCCGGGGAGGGGGCCGGACCCAAGGGAGGAGAGACATGAACAGGATCGACCGCGCCGGCATGACCCGGCGCGAGCTTCTGGCGCGCAGCGTCGCGGCAGGGGGCAGCCTTCTGGTCGGCGCAAGCTGGGTCACCGAACGCGGGGCCGCCTGGGCGTTGGAGGTCACGGCCCTGAAGCCCGAAACCATGGCGACGCTGGTGCAGATGGCGCGCGACATCTATCCCCACGATCGCATTCCCGACGACCGCTATGCGGTGGCCGTCAAGGGCTATGACATCGCTGACAAGGCCCCGATGGTCGAGGCCGGGATCGCGGCCCTTGATGCCGCCGCGCAGGGGCAGGGCCATCCGAGCTACCTCGGCGCCCTGTGGGAGGCCGAGCGCGTGGCCGTCCTGCGCGCCATCGAGAAGGGCGAGTTCTTCCGTACCATCCGCGCAGGCCTCGTGACCGACCTGTATAACCAGAAGGAGATCTGGCCGCTCTTCGGCTACGAGGGCGAAAGCTTCAGCCAAGGCGGCTACATCGACCGCGGCTTCAACGACATCGCCTGGCTGTAAGGGGAGGACCGGGAACATGGCTGCTCCGTTCAGCAACAGCGACGACAGCGTGGTCGTCATCATCGGCACCGGCGCGGGCGGCGGCACGCTCGCCAACGAACTGTCGCAGAAGGGCATTTCCGTCGTGGCGCTGGAGGCAGGCGGCCGCTACCTGCCCGAGGATTACGTCAACGACGAATGGGCAAGCTTCGCGCAACTGGCTTGGCTGGACACGCGCCGGTCCGACGGCAGCTTCCGGCTGTCGCGGGACTTCGCGGGCCTGCCCACCTGGATCGTCAAGGCGGTGGGCGGCACCACCACCCACTGGGCGGGCGCCTCGCTGCGCTTTCAGGACCACGAATGGAAGGCGCTGACGAACTATGGCCGGGTCGAGGGGGCGAACCTGATCGACTGGCCCATCGACGCGGGTGAGATGGACCCCTGGTACACGCTGGCCGAGGCCAGGATGGGCGTGACCCGCACCAACGGCCAGCCGGGCCTGCCGGGCAACAACAATTTCCTGGTGATGGAAAAGGGCGCCAAGGCCGTCGGCTACCAGGAGGTTCACACCGGCCGCATGGCGATCAACTCGATCGAATACGGCGGGCGGCAGGCCTGCCAGCAGACGGGCTTCTGCTTCCAGGGCTGCAAATGGGGCGCCAAGTGGTCCACCGCCTATACCGAGATCCCGCTTGGCGAGGAGACAGGCAACCTCGAGGTGCGCGAACGCTGCCACGCGGCGCGGATCGAGCATGACGACAAGGGCCGCATCACGGGCGTCGTCTATTTCGACAAGGACGGGGTGGAACAGCGGCAGGCCGCGCGGATCGTCTGCCTGGCGGGCAACACCATCGAAAGCCCGCGGCTCTTGCTCAATTCGGCCTCGGCGATGTTCCCGGACGGTCTTGCGAACTCCTCGGGGCAAGTCGGGCGCAACTACATGCGTCATGTCACCGGCTCGGTCTACAGCATCTTCGAGCGGCCGGTGCGGATGTGGCGCGGCACGACCATGGCCGGGATCATGCGCGACGAATCCCGCCACGACCCCGCGCGCGGCTTCGTCGCGGGCTACGAGCTGGAAACGCTGTCCTTGGGCCTGCCCTTCATGGCGGCCTTCCTCGACCCCGGCGCCTGGGGACGCGAGTTCACGAGCGCGCTGGACGGCTACGAGAACATGGCCGGCATGTGGATCGTGGGCGAGGACATGCCGCAGGAAACCAACCGGATCACGGTGGACACGGGCGTTCCGGACCAGTTCGGCCTGCCGACGCCGGTGGTCCATTACGACGACCATCCGAACGACGTGGCGATGCGCGACCATGCCTATGAGCGGGGGATCGCGATCCACAAGGCGGCGGGCGCGGTGCGGTCGCTGCCGACGCCGCCCTATCCGTCCACCCACAACATCGGATCGAACCGGATGTCGGACAATCCGCGCGACGGGGTGGTGAACCGCTGGGGACAGAGCCACGACATCCCCAACCTCTTCGTGTCGGACGGCTCGCAGTTCACCACCGGGGCGGCCGAGAACCCCACGCTCACCATCGTGGCGCTTGCGATCCGCCAGGCCGACCATATCGCCCGCGAGATGGGCGCGGGCAATCTTTGACGCACGGGTCAGAGCGGGCGACCGCTCTTTCCCCTTTCAACGGCCTGCCAAGCGCGCATCAGGGAGGATCAAGGATGAGGTTCCCGTTTCCGGCCATCGCCGCCGCCTGCATTGCCGCGGCGGCCCCTTCCTTCGGGCAGGATGCCACGCCCCAGGACGTGGCGCGGCTTGAAACCATGACCTGCCGCGAGTTCCTGACGCTCGATGCCGGGGGGCAGGCCAGCGTCAGGGCGGCGATGCAGGCCCATGTCTCGGACGAGCCCTTGCCCGACGCTCCCCTGCCTGTCCCCGACGCATCACCGAAAGGCGCAGCCGGCGTGGTCGAGGACCGGACGGGCGCCGACAGGACCGAGGCCCCGGCGGCGGAACCGGAGGCCCCCGGTGGCGGCACCGGCGCGCCCGAGGTCATCACCGGAGAGAACGAAAGCGGCAAGCTCGCCCCCGATGGCACCGAGGTGTCCGTAACCGACGAGGGCGGCGACCGCAGGCTGGTCGCGATGCGCACCTCATGCGAGGGCGGCCCGGATGCGCTGGCGCTGAACGCGCTGCGGGCGGCCTTCGGGAACAACCTGTGACAGCCGCCCGTCCCGCTGCGCGCCCGCAAGGGGCGGGACCCGGGACAAAGGCCGGGGGCAGGCGGCCCTTGCCTGCGGCCGCGTCGCCGCCCGCGGGCAGGGACCGCCGTGACGCGCCCCTGCCCGCAGTCTCGCGCAGATCCATCCGGGAGGAGTTCCAGCCATGTCACACCGCCTGACCATCGCCGCCTGTCTTGCCCTGCCGCTGCTGGCCGGGACCGCCTGGGCCCAGGACGCGCCCCAGACCGTGGGGGTCAGCGTCGAGGGCGCCGTGGTCGAGGTGCCTGTCGATCTCGCGGCACAGGCCTGCGGAATCAGCGCCGAGACGCTGCGCGAGCAGTGGGCGCAGCTCGGCACCCAGATCGCCACCATGGCCGAGACCTCGGTTGCGGCCGATGCCACCGACCTTGCGCCGGTGGCATCGGCCGAGGATACCCAGAAGGCCTCGGGCACGGGTCCCGCAGATACGGCCAGCGCCGGCGATGCCGGCATGGCAGGCGCCGGGCCGGGAACGGCCGCAGCCCCGGCAGGCAGCGGTGCAGAGGCGGCAGGCGGCGGCGATCTGGCTGCGGTCGCCACCGCCGCCTCGCCCGAGGCCAGCGCGGCCGAGAACCCCCAGGAAGCCTTGGACGATAGCGCCGCCCCGACCGAGGGCACCGCGCTGTCCAAGGCCGCCGTCTGCGAGATCGACGGGCAGAAGGCGGCCGGGCTCGGGATCGAGGCACCTGGCTGAGCCACGGCGCCTTCAGGGACCTCCCCGCTTGTCGTGCCGGGACTGGCCGAAGCTGGCTCGCCTGCAACTGATCTGGCCTGCCGGCTGCACGGGATCGCCCGATGCAACGAAAGCCCCCGGCCTGATGCCGCTCTGCGCCTAGCGCCTGGGGGCCAGCGCCAGGCCGCCGACACCCGAAGCGAAGATCACGGCCAGGCCGAGCAGGGCCAAGGGCTCCGGCCAGTCGCCGAAGACGAGGAACCCGATCACGGTGGCGGCGATCAGCTGGAAATAGATGAGGGGCGCCGAGACCGTCGCCGGCGTGGTCCGGTTCACGACCACCAGCAGATAGTTGCCGAAGGCGGAGGCGAGCGAGCTGACGATCACCAGCACCCAGATCCGCAGGTCGGCGCTTGCCGGAATGTCGGCAAGGCCCGCAGGCAGCAGCAGCACCGCCCCGATCACCAGTTGCGAGCCGAGCAGGAAGGGCGGCGGATAGAAGGCGGTCAGCCAGCGCGTCGCGGCAAGATACGAGCCGTAGAGCGTGCCCGCCATCACCGCGAAGATCATGCCGATCCCCATCTCGCCGCCGGGCCGGACGACCAGCAGCACGCCGGCAAATCCCAGCGCCAGCATCACCGTGCGCGCCCAGGACACGCGCTCGCCCAGCAGCAGGGCCGACAGCACATAGGCCACGATCGGGCCGATGAAGAAGGCGCCGAAGACATTCGCGATGGGCTCGGTCCGAAGCGCGGTCAGGATCGAGGAGATGGCGCCGACGATCAGACCCGCCCGCAGGATCAGCCGCCAGTCCAGCAGACGCCTCAGGCCGGACGGCCGCAGGCCCAGCACCCAGAACAGCAGCAGGGCCGCCAGCGCGAAACGCGACCAGGCCACGAACAGCGGCTGCACCCCCGCCCCGGTCAGCAGCTTGCCGGCCGTGTCGCCGCAGACGATCGCCGTGGTGGCAAGGACGACGAGGCCAAGAACCATCAGGGGCGCAGGGGTCTGCATCGGCATTTCCTTCAGTCCGCATCGGCGCGCTATCCGGCAGCGCGCAAGGCCGGATCGGAACCTCCCTCTCCCCTGCTGATGCAAGCCTGCCAGGCCCGCCGACGCAGGGCGGGGGGCGGCATGCCCATGGGCAGAGACCTGAGTTTGCAGGCAGGTTCAGAACATTGCTCCGCCAGATAGCCGGAAGAAAGGCAATGATGAAGCCCGCGCGCCGGGACACGGCCATGAAGGCGTGACATGCCGGGGCGCAATCCGCCTCGCCGCAGGCCAAGGCAGGGCAGACCGGCGGAACAGCCGTCCCGCCGAAGGCATGAGGGCACGGGACCAAGCCCGTCGGGATCGGCGGGAGACTTCAGGAGCGGCGCGTGCCGCCGATCCCCGGGTTGAAGCGCGCCAGCGGATCGAGGTCTTCGTAGAAGGCGGCAAGCTGGGGCTTGGCATGGTAAAGATGCCCCACGTTATGCTCGGCAGGATATTCGGCGCCCTCGGCGTCCAGCATCGCCAGCATGGCCTTCTTGAAGGCGGCCGGATCGGCGCCCTTCTTCAGCACATAGTCCAGATGGAAGACGTGGCAAAGGAAGTGGCCATAGGAAAGGGTCGCGGCGACCTTGTCCGCTCATTCCGGCGGCACCGGCTTGATCCAGTCGCGGTCGTTGCGGCGCAGCGCCACGTCCAGCGCCACCAGTCCCCCGGTGCGGCGGCGGTTCATCGCCTCGTAGCGGACCGCGGCGCCCGCCACCGCAAAGCGGTGCAGCATCGCCTTTGACCCTTCGGCGGGCGTGCAGCGGAACCAGCCGTCAGCCCCCACCGTCTCGGTCAGGATGCGCCCGGCCCGGTCGGACGGCGCTTCCACCCTGAGGATCAGGTGATGCTCGAAGCGGTTGCGGAAGTCGCGCATCCGGCGGGGCAGGCGGCCCGGCGCAAGCTGGCCCGCGACCTGAAGCAAGCGGTCGCTGAGGTCCGAGGTCAGGGGAATCTTGCGCAGCCGCGCATCCGCCCAGCCCTTCAGCGCGAACATCACCGGCATCCGGGCGGTGCCGAACCACTCGATGAAAAGCCGCGTGTCCCGGCCGAAGCGGGCCGCCATGTCCCAGGCCTCGCGGTGGATATACTCGCCCACGATCGGCAGCGGGTCGAGTTCGGTCAGCAGCCGACGGCGCAGGGTGGCAAGCGCGGCCGCGTCGTTGGTGCCGACATAAAGGACCTCGGCCGCGGCGGGGCGCGGGAAGCTGTCCAGCCGCACCGCGAAGACGGCGAGCCGCCCGGCGCAGCCCGAGGCCTCGTGCAGCCGCCCCGGATCGGCGTTGAAGCGGCCGGGCGTTTCTGCATCCACGTCGCGGACTCGTTCGGCATAGCCGTGATCGGACGCAGCGCCCGCCTGTGGATCGATGTCTTCGGGCCGGATCTCGCCCGCATCCAGTCGGCGCAGGATCGTCTCGGGATCGTTGCCGAGCCGCAGCCCGAGGTTGTTGACCAGCCGCAGCGTCCCGTCCGCATCCAGCCGGGCGAACAGCGCCAGTTCCGTGTAGGCCGGGCCCCGCCGCACCAGGGCGCCGCCCGAGTTGTTGCAGACCCCGCCCACGACCGAGGCGCCGATGCAGCTTGATCCGATCACCGAATGGGGATCGCGCCCCAGGGGATCGAGCCTGCGTTCAAGATCGTAAAGCGTCGCCCCCGCGTGGCAGACGACCTGCGCGCCGTCGAGGATCGTGTCGATCCGCGACAGCCGCAGCGTGTTCACGATGACCACGGGCCGGTCATAGGTGCCCTTGGGCGTCGAGCCCTCGGTCAGCCCGGTGTTGGCCGCCTGCGCGATCACGATCCGTCCCGCCTTCACGCAAAGCTGCAGCACCTGCCACAGTTCCAGCAGCGTGCCGGGGCGGACCACCGCCTCGGCCTCGCCCCCGCCGGAACGGTATCCCATGCGGAAGCGCTCGGTATCCTGCGGGCGGGTTAGGACGTGGCGCGGCCCCACGACTATGCGCAGCGCGTCGAGGAAGGCCGGGCCGGGATCGACGGGCGGGTGGTCTGTCCTGAAGTCTGTCGAGGAACGCTGCGTCATGATCGTGACCTCCGGTCGGATCGGCGATGACAGGGCAGCCCGGACGCAAGGGGGGCCGGGATGCGGATGAGGGGCAGACCGGTCTCAACCGCCGATCATGAGGACATGCAGGAATCCGGGGCCGTGCGCCCCCCGGACATAGCTGCCCTCGATGTCGGTGGTGCCGCTGGGACCGGTGATGAGGATGGCGTTGCGGGGCTGCGGCTGCCCCGCCATGCGCGCCGCATAGTCTTCGAGATGGGGCAGCAGGCTGCGTTCCTCGAGCACGACGATGTGGTGCAGCGGCAGGAAGGACAGCAGGATCGGCGCATCCGCCCCGGAGTGGATGACCAGCGATCCGGTTTCGGCGATGCCCCAGAGGGCAAGCCCCAGCGCGGCCGCTTGGTCAGGCGCGACGGCGTCATGGGTCTCGACACCAGTCCAGTCGAGCGCGGCGAGCGCCGGGGCGGGTTGCAGCGCCAGCGCCGGCGGCAGGCCGTGCCTGTCCAGATAGCGGCGGACCGCCATCGGAATCCCCGCCCTGTCGGGCAGATGGTCGAAACTCGTGCCGAGGGCCGAGGCTTTGCGCACGAACTCGGCCGCCAGCGTCGCTTCGACGGGCCGGGGACGGATGCTCTCGGGCGCTTCCAGCAGGGCGGCGGCCTCGGCGGCGATGGCTTCGGCAGGGGGCAGGGGCGCCGGGCGGGCGGCGCGGATGGCGGCAAGGATGCGGGCGCGGGCAGTCATCTGCGGCCTTCCTTCCGGGCCTGTTCGGCGCGGTACTGTTCCATGAAGGTCCGCCCCGAAGGGCGCGGCAGGTCGCGGTAGGCGGTCCAGCCGCCGGCCAGCGGCAGGCTGGCGATCCAGCCGCGGCGCCCGAACAGCCGCAGCGCCCGCACGCCGATGCGGCTGCCCAGGCGGTAAAGCGCCGGCCGCCGCGCCGCCATCGCCCAGAGGCCGAGGGCCGCGCGGACCGTCCGAGGCTCCAGCCGCTCGCGCCAGCTTCGCGTGCGCCAGGCCCGCAGCAGCGTGGGCAGAGGGATCTCGACCGGGCAGACCTCGGCGCAGCGGCCGTTCATGGTGCAGGCATGGGGCAGGTCGCGCGATTGCGCCAGCCCGTCCAGCACCGGCGTCAGCACCGCGCCCATGGGTCCGGGATAGGTCCCGCCATAGGCATGGCCGCCGATCTGGCGATAGACCACGCAATGGTTCATGCAGGCCCCGCAGCGGATGCAGCGCAGCATGTCGCGGAACTCGTCCCCCAGCATCCGCGTGCGGCCGTTGTCCACCAGGACGATGTGCATCTCCTCGGGGCCGTCGGCGTCGCCGGGACGCTTCGGGCCGCAGTGGAAGGTGGTGTATTGCGTCATCTCGCCGCCCGTGGCCGACCGGACCAGAAGCCGCAGCAGCGCAAAGGCATGGGCGGTGGACGGCACCAGCTTCTCGATCCCCGCCGTCACGATGTGGATGCGCGGCGGCGTGGTGGTCAGCTCGGCGTTGCCCTCGTTGGTGACGGTGCAGGTGGCGCCGGTGTCCGCGACCAGGAAGTTGGCCCCCGAGATGCCGATGTCGGCGCCCAGGAATTTGGCGCGCAACTCGCGCCGTGCGCTTTGCACCATGGTCGCGGGATCGTCCGCGGCGGGCGGCGGATGGTGGGCTTCCTTGAACAGAATGGCCACCTGCTCGCGGGTGCGGTGCATCGCGGGCCAGACGATATGCGAGGGCCGCTCGCCCGCAAGCTGGATGATGTGCTCGGCCAGGTCCGTCTCGACCCGCTCGATCCCGGCGTCGGCCAGCGCATGGGGCAGGCCGATCTCTTCGCCCAGCATCGACTTGGCGCGAGTCACCAGCTTGGCGTTCGCGTCAAGGCAGATGCGGGTGATGATGGCGCGGGCCTCGGCGTCATCAGTGGCCCAGTGGACGGTCGCGCCCGCGGCGGTGGCGTTCCGTTCGAACATCTCGAGGTAATGGTCGAGATGGGCGATGACATGGTCCTTGATGGCGCGGCCCCGTGTGCGGGCGGCCTGAAACTCGGGGAAGGCCGTGACCGCGGCCGCGCGCTTGCGCTCGGCGTTGCCGGTGGTCCGGTCGATGGCGAGTTTCAGGACCGCGTTCTTCAGTTCGGCTTGGGCGCGTTCCTTGAAGCCTGCCTGCGGCGCGTTCATGCTCAGCCCTCCTCGCCGATGGCGGGGCCGCCCGCGCGGCCCGCGATGACCTCGATGGTATGGAAGCAGCGGGTCTTCGCACCACGCCGGTGCAGCTTGCCCGCCATGTTCATCAGGCAGCCGAGGTCGCCCGACAGCAGCAGTTCGGCCCCGGTGCGCTCGATCGCCTCGGCCTTTTCGGTGACGATGGCGTTCGAGATGGAGGAATATTTCACGCAAAAGGTGCCGCCGAAGCCGCAGCAGACGTCGTTGCCCTCGAGCCCCCGCATTTCAAGCCCCTCGACTTGGGCAAGAAGCGCGCGCGGCTGCGCGGCGATGCCGAGTTCCCGCAGGCCCGCGCAACTGTCGTGATAGGTGGCCGTCGCGTCAAGGCGGCGCCCCTGCGGCCGGTAGTCCATGACATCGACCAGGAAGCTGGTGATCTCGTGGGTCTTCCCGGCAAAGTCGCGGGCGCGGGCGGCCCATTCCGGGTCGCCCGCCAGCAGTTCGGG
>NZ_JAUNPC010000096.1 GCF_030536915.1 Paracoccus sp. (in: a-proteobacteria) | reverse complement strand
GGGCCTGGCCTCAGCGGGTCTGGCCGCTGACCGGATCGACCTTGATCTCGACCTCCTGCCCGCCGGTGGTCCTGTATTCGACCTCCCAGTAGCCGTCATCGTCCCAAGATACGTCCTCGATGAAGGCGAGATCGGTCACGTTCGCCTCGACCGTGGCGACGATACGGGACAGCGGCTGCGCGCCGGCAGGCGGCGGCGTGTCGGCCAGAGCGGGCAGCGCCAGGGCGCCCAGCGCAAGGGCGGCAAGTCCGGTGCGGATCATGTTTTTTCCTTTCCTTCTGGATGCCCGCCCAACGCCCCGGCCCTGCCGGCGTTCCCGTGTGGCGGCCATGTCTTCAGCACCCTTGCAAGCGGCCCGGCAGCCTCCTAGATTGGTCCCGTCCGGGTTCGCCCGGACTATGGACATAAACGCGCAGGTAATAAGCGGATCGGACCCGGGGGCGGTACCCGGCGGCTCCACCAGACATCCCTCGTTGGGGGCGAATGGGGCCGAAACAGGATCGACGAACGTCTAAAGCTGTTTGCTTTGTCTCGGTGAGCTACCACCGTTATCGGTGCAAAAAGTACAGTTGCCAACGACAACCGTGCTCCGGTGGCTCTGGCTGCGTAAGCAGTTCGAGTTATCGAAACCTAAGTCCTTGCGCTTAGCCGCGTAAGGCGGGGTTCGCAGGCACCTGGCAACAGAAGCCTGCACTTTCCCGTTCCATTGTCGTGCCGCTTGACCCAGACTGGCCTTCCGCCGGGGTCTGTGGCACCTCTGCCGGACCACTGGACCCGGTCAGGCTTGACGATGAACGACATGCACGAATCCGCCGACGAACTGATCGCCCGCATAGGGGCGCTTGCCCGCGACGCCGCGGCCGTGCTGGCGCAGGCGCCCTCCGGCCAGAAGCGGGAGGCCCTGCTTGCCGCAGCAGCGGCGATCCGCGAGGCCGAAGCCGGGATCATGGAGGCGAACGCCCGCGACCTGTCCCATGCCGCCGAAAAGAACCTGCCGCCTGCGATGGTGGACCGGCTGCGGCTGGACCCTGCCCGCATCGCGGCCATCGCGGAAGGGGTCGCGGCGGTCGCCCGGCAGCCCGACCCGGTGGGCCGCGTGCTGGCCGAATGGGATAGGCCCAGCGGGCTGCATATCCAACGGGTGGCCACACCCATCGGCGTCCTTGGCGTGATCTACGAAAGCCGCCCGAACGTGACCGCCGACGCTGGTGCGCTCGCGCTGAAATCGGGCAACGCGGTCATCCTGCGGGGCGGGACCGACAGCATCCATTCCTCGGCCGCGATCCACCGCGCCATGGTGCAGGGGCTGCGCGCCGCCGGGCTGCCCGAAAATGCGATCCAGATCGTGCCGATGCGCGACCGCGCCGCCGTGACCGCCATGCTGCGGGCGCAGGGGCTGATCGACGTCATCATCCCGCGCGGCGGCAAGGGGCTGGTCGGGCTGGTCCAGTCCGAGGCGCGGGTGCCGGTCTTCGCCCATCTGGAAGGCATCTGCCACATCTATGCCGACGGCGCCGCCGATCTGGCCAAGGCCCGCCGCGTGGTGCTGAACGCCAAGACGCGTCGCACCGGCATCTGCGGGGCCGCCGAATGCCTGCTGATCGACCGCGCCTTCCGCGACAGGCATGGCGACGTGCTGGTGCGCGACCTTCTGGACGCGGGCGTCGAGGTGCGGGCCGATGGCGACCTGGCCGAGATCCCCGGCACCCTGCCCGCCCGCCCCGAGGATTTCGGGCGCGAGTTCCTGGACAGCATCATCGCCGTGCGGCTGGTGGACGGGGTCGATGAGGCGATCGACCATATCCGCCGCCATGGCTCGGGCCATACCGAGGCGATCCTGACGGAAGACGACGCCACGGCGGACCGCTTCTTCCGCGGGCTCGATTCCGCCATCCTGATGCGGAACGCCTCGACCCAGTTCGCGGACGGGGGCGAGTTCGGGATGGGGGCCGAGATCGGCATCGCCACGGGCAAGCTGCATGCGCGCGGACCCGTTGGGGCCGAGCAACTGACCAGCTTCAAGTATCTCGTGACAGGGGACGGGACGATCCGGGGCTGAAGGGGCTCAGAAGCTGAGCTCCGCCCCCTCTGCATCCAGGGACCAGGCGATGGGACGGCCGTGTTCGGCGGCAAGTGTCCCCAGCATGGCGAAATGCACCTCGGACGGCGCGGGCGCCGGATGCGGACCCCCGGCCGGGTCCAGCGACTGCCACAACCCCTGTTCCGCCCGCATGCGCGAGGCCTGACCCCGCAGGCGCCATCCTGCGCCCTCGCGCGTGACGGCCACGTTTCCGCCCCAGGGCATCGCCGTATCCATGCACATCAGCGACAGAAGCAGCATCCGCGCCTCGATCCGCGAGGTGTCGCCGCCCGCCTCGACGTCGATGGTCAGGCGCGCGCCCCGGGCGTAATCATGGACAAGCTGGGCGATCTCCATCACGGCCACGCGCTGGTCGGGGGGCGCGTGGCCAAAGGCCATCCGGTAAAGCCGCACCCGCGCCCGCGCGGCGCGCACGCTTTCGCCGATCAGCGTCAGTTCGGGGGAATTGGCAATGCCGGAATATTCGCCCGACATTTCCAGCAGTTCGACCCCGTTGCCGATGGCGCCAAGCGGCGACACGAGATCATGGCACAAGCGGGCCGCGACAAGGCCGGCCAGTTCTGCGCCCGTTGCAGGGCCGGTTTGCCTCAGCGGGATTGTGACGGGGTTCATCGTCCGGTAGCCTTGAGGCCCAAACCTCGTGAAAGGGCGCGGATGACTGTCGAGATCCTCGAACCCGGCATGCTGGTCAGGAACCGTGCCGCACCGGAATGGGGCGTGGGACAGGTGCAGTCGCGGATCGGCGGCAAGGTGACGATAAACTTCCCTGAAATGGGCAAGCTTGTGCTGGATGGGCGCCAAGTCGAACTGGAACTGGTCAATCACGGCTCCTGATAATGCATTCAAGATTGTAATCATGAAGTCGTTACAACTGTTCATTGAGTCAAGCGGATTTGTCCCGCTGGCACATTCCGTATCAATCCGGCAACATTTCTGCCGCTCTACTGTGCTGGAAAAGCCACGATGAAGACCGATCCCGGCTGGCTGGTGGTGCGCCTGGGCGCGGACGACGCCGATCTGCGCGCGGCCCAGCGGCTGCGGTATCGCGTCTTCGTGCAGGAGCTTGGCGGCGACGGGCCGATGGTCGATCACGTGGCGGGACTGGAACGGGACGAGTTCGATCCGGTGGTTGATCACCTGATGCTGATCGACAGCCGGCGCGACCCGGCGGCGGGCGATCACGTCATCGGCGTCTACCGCCTGCTGCGCAGCGACGTGGCCGAGCGGTTCGGCCGCTATTATTCCGAAAGCGAATATGACCTGTCGCCGCTCAGGGCCTCCGGCCGGCGGCTGGTGGAACTCGGCCGGTCCTGCGTGGACCCGGCGTTCCGCGGTGGCTCGGGAATGTTCCTGCTGTGGAATGCGCTGGCGGATTACGTCCTGAACAACCGGATCGACGTCATGTTCGGCGTCGCGAGCTTTCACGGCACCGATGTCGCGCCGCTGGCGCAGGCGTTGTCATGGCTGCATCACAAGCACCTCGCACCGCCGGAATTGCGGCCCGTGGCCCGCCCGCCGCATTTCCAGCGCATGGACCTGGTGGCGCCGGAAAGCCTGAACCGTCAGGCGGCGATGGCGGGCATGCCCGCCCTGATCAAGGCCTATCTGCGCCTGGGCGGGGTCGTGGGCGAAGGCGCCTGGCTCGACCACGACTTCAACACGACGGACGTGTTCCTGCTGATGGATACCGCCGCGATGTCCGACCGGCACCGACGCTATTATCAGGACCGCTGGCAGGGCGCATGACCGGCCCGCGCGATGCCGAGGAGAGGCCCCCGCCCCGCACCGGCACATGGCGCGGCGCGCCGCCGCTTGCAGCCCCCCGCCCCGCGCCGCTGGGATGGGTGCTTGTCCTTCTGCGGGGCAGCGCGGTGCTGTCGGTCCTGCTGATCGGCGTGCTGCTGATCCTGCCGCTGCGGGCGGCGGAAAGCCTTGCCGCCGGGCGCCGCCGGCCCCTGACGGGATCCTGGGTGCAGGCTGTCTGCCGGTTGTGCCTGTGGTGCCTGGGGTTCAGGTGGCGCAGGCTCGGGCAGCCGATGAAGGGTCCGGGCGCGATGGTCGCCAACCACTCAAGCTGGCTCGACATCTTCGCGCTGAACGCGGCGGCCCCGGTGTTCTTCGTCAGCAAGGCCGAGGTCGCGGGCTGGCCCGGCATCAACATCCTGACCCGCGTGACGGATACGCATTTCGTCGCCCGCGATCCCCGCCTAGCCCGCGCGCAGGCGGCCGAGTTCTCGGAACGCACCGCGCTGGGGCACCGGCTGCTGTTCTTCCCCGAAGGCACCAGCACCGACGGCCGGCGGGTTCTTCCGTTCAAGCCGACGCTGTTCCAGGCCTTTTTCGATCCCGCCCTGCCCGACGGGCTGGCGATCCAGCCCGTGAGCATCGCCTACGAGGCGCCGCCCGGTCGCGATCCGCGCTTCTATGGATGGTGGGGCGACATGGACCTGGCCCCGCATCTTCTGGCCGTGCTGGCAGAGCCGCGGCAGGGCCGGATCACCGTGACCCTGCATCCGCCCGTCCCGGTCGCGGGCCGCGACCGCAAGACCCTGGCTGCCGAGGCCGAACAGGCCGTCCGCACCGGCTTCGGCGCCTGAGCAGCGAACCCCGTGGCGCGTCCCTTCATCCCCGGGGACGAAGAACACCATCAAACCGGGGGATCAAAGGACTAGAGCGGCCAGATGAGCGGGATCATCAGGCAGGCGGCGATCCCCGTCACGATGTCCAGCGGGATGCCCAGCCGCATGAAGTCGGTGAACTTGTAGCCCCCCGGCCCGTAGACCATCATGTGCGTCTGGTAGCCGATGGGCGTCGCAAAGGCGACCGAGGCCGAGAACATCACCGCCACCACGAAGGCGCGGGGGTCGTGGCCGAGCTGCAGGGCAAGCTCGATGGCGATGGGGGTCAGGATCACCGCGACGGCATTGTTCGACAGGATCTCGGTCATGACGAGGCCGAGGAAATAGACCGCGATCAGGGTCCAGAAGGGGCTGAGGCCTGATAACCAAGGCGCCACCGCGTCCACGATCAGGTTGACCGCGCCGGTCGCATCCAGCGCCTCGCCGATCACCAGCATGGCGAAGATCAGCGCCAGCAGGCGGGCATCGACGAAGCCGAAGGCCTCGTCGGCATCGACGCAGCGGGCGATCAGGATGATGGCCGAGGCGAGGAACGCCAGCCCCATGATGGGCGCCACATCCAGCGCCGCCAGCAGCACCACGCCCAGAAGCGCAGCGGTGGCGATGGGCGCGTGGCGGCGACGGAAGGGCTTGGTGGTCGGATGCGACACGTCCACGAGATCCATGTCGGCGGCCAGCCGGGCGATGTCCTCGGGGGCGCCTTCCAGCAGCAGCGTGTCACCGACCCGGATCTCCAGGTCGTCGAGTTGCCGCCCGATGTTCTGGTTCCGCCGGTGCGCGGCGATGGGATAGATGCCGTAGCGGCGGCGCAGGCGCAGGTCGCCCAGGCGCCGCCCGATCATCCGCGCGCCGGGCGAGATCAGCACCTCGACCGTCTCGGTCTGGACCGAGGACAGCTTGTCCAGCGCCCGCAGGTCCTTGTCCTGCTGCATTTCCAGCAGGTCGGCCATCCCCGAGCGCAGCACGACCCGGTCGCCGGCCTCAAGCACGACATCGCCCATCTGGCGGCGCAGCGAGGCATCGCCCCGCAGCACGTCGATGACCCGCACATCCTCGCGCTTGAAGACCTTGGCGTCGGCGATGTTCATGCCCACGAGATTGCTGTCCTGGGGAATGGCGATCTCGGTGAAATACTTCATCTGCGTCCGGTCGGTCAGGAAGGACGACATCGAGCCGCGTTCGGGCAGAAGCCGCCAGCCGACCAGCCCGATGAAGGCGGCCCCCGTCGCCGTGACGGCAAGCCCGACCGGGGCGATGTCGAAGATGCCGAAGGGCTCCATTCCGCGGGCCCGCACGACGCCGTCCACCAGCAGGTTGGTCGAGGTCCCGATCAGCGTGATCATGCCGCCCATCACGGTGAAGTAGCTCAACGGCATCAGCAGCTTGGACGCGGAAATGCCGGCCTTGCGGGCGACCTGGATGACGATGGGGATCATCACCGCCACGACCGGCGTGTTGTTCATGATCGCCGATGCCACGCAGACAAAGGCGAACATCCCCGCGATGGTCATCAGCGGGTGGGTGTCGGCGCGGGCCGACACCAGCCGGCTAAGCCGGTCCAGCGCGCCGGTCCGCAGCAGCCCGCCCATGATGATGAACATGAAGGCGATGGTCCAGGGCGCGCTGTTCGACAGCACCCCCACCGAGTCCTCGTAAGGCGCCAGCCCCAACACCAGCATCAGCGCGGCCACGCCCACGGCGATCACCTCGGGCGGATGGCGTTCGCGCACGAACAGCACGAACATCCCGGCGATGATGACAAGGGTGGTGATGGCGGCGGTGCTGCCGGTCAGTTCGATTCCGAACATTGAGGGAACCTCATTTCTGGACATGCCGGTCGGCTGCCGGGGCGAGGGGTGCCCGATTTGCGCAGCAAGCGCAAGGAAACCCCGGCCTGCGCCGTCAGGCGGGGGCCTGCATCAGCCGTCCGCCCTCGCGCACCGGCTGAACCGCCGTGGCAAGCCCGCTGCGGTCGTCGGTGACGACAAGGACGCCCGACAGCGTGGCCTCTCCCTCGGCGGGGGTGAAGCGCTCGCGCCCCATGCCGGTCAGGAAGCGGCGCATCGGCTCGGCCTTGTCCATGCCGATCACGCTGTCATAGTCGCCGCACATGCCCGCGTCGGACTGATAGGCGGTGCCGCGCGGCAGCACCTGCGTGTCGGCGGTCGGCACATGGGTATGGGTGCCGACCACGAGGCTGGCGCGGCCGTCGCAGTAATGGCCCATCGACATCTTCTCGCTGGTGGCCTCGGCGTGGAAATCCACCACCGCCGCCTGCACCAGCCCGCCGGGGGGATGCGCGCGCAGCACCCTGTCCACGGCGCTGAAGGGATCGTCGAAAGGCCGCTTCATGAACACCTGCCCCAGCGCCTGCAGGACCAGCACCTTGCGCCCGCGGGCGTCCTCGAAGACGCGGTGGCCGCGGCCCGGCGCTTCGCGCGCATAGTTCAGGGGCCGCAGGACGCGCGGCTCATCCTCGACAAAGGACAGCATGTCCTTCTGGTCGAAGGCATGGTCGCCCAGCGTGATGCAATCGGCGCCCGCATCCAGGATCAGCCGCGCGTGCGAGGCGGTCAGTCCCATCCCGCCGCTGGCATTCTCGCCATTGACGATGGTGAAATCGGCCTTCAGCCGCTGCTGCAGCCCGGCCAGCCGCTCGGTGATCGCCCGCCGCCCGGCCCGGCCCATCACGTCGCCCAGAAAAAGGATTCGCATGAGGCAGGGTTACGCTGCGCGCGGGAACGCATCAAGCGCCGCGTTCCGCCTTGCAGGAAATCCAAGCGGGTTGCGCGGGACCAGTGGAAGCCGCCGCGCGCCGGGGCTATCGACAGGGCATGAGCCCCCATGATTCCCCCCGCGGCCTGGCCTTCGGCATCGGCGCCTACCTGATCTGGGGCGTGATCCCGCTGTATCTGCACGAGATCGCCCATGTGCCCCCCGCGGAAGTGATCGCCCACCGCATCCTGTGGTCGCTGCCCGTGGCGCTGCTTGTCCTGCGGCACAACGGGCAACTCGGCACGGTGGTCACGACGCTGCGCCAGCCGCGCTTGGTGATGATGGCGGCGGTGACGGCTTCGCTCATCACGCTGAACTGGCTGGTCTATGTCTGGGCGGTGATGAACGACCAGGCGATCGAGGCCGCGCTCGGCTATTACATCAATCCCCTGTTCAGCATCTTCCTGGGCTGGGCGCTGCTGGGCGAGCGGCTGAGCCGTCCCCAGCTGGCGGCGATCTCGCTGGCGGTGCTGGCGGTGCTGCTGCTGACACTGTCGGCGGGCGGGCTGCCGGTGGTCGCGCTGACGCTGACCCTGACCTGGGGCCTTTACGCCTATTGCAAGCGCAGCCTGCCCCTGCCTGCGAACGAGGGCTTCACGGTCGAGATCCTGCTGCTGTTCGTCCCCTCGGCCGTCTACGTGTCGTGGCTGCTGGTGACGGGCACCGGGCATTTCGGCAGGAACCTGCACGACACGCTGCTGCTGGCGGGGACCGGGCTGATCACCGCCGTGCCGCTGATGCTTTATGCCAATGGCGCCAAGCTGCTGCGGCTGTCCACCATGGGCTTCCTGCAGTATCTGGCGCCCACGATGGTCTTCCTGACCGCCGTGCTGATCTTCCACGAACCCTTCGAGGGCGTGCGGCTGATCGCCTTCCCGATGATCTGGATAGCCCTGGTGCTTTACACCGCGACGCTGCTGCCGCGCCGCGCCTGAGGATCACCGACGGCGCTCGCGCAGGCCCGCCCGCAGCCGGGGCCTGATCCGCGCGGCGTCGAACAGCGCGCTGACCGCCGCCTCGGCGACAAGGCCCACGACCGCGCCCGCGATCACATCCGCCAGATGGTGCTTGGCGCGGGGCACCTGCACCAGCCCCACGATGCCCGCCGCCGCCAGCATCGGCCCGCCCGCATCCGGGGCGACCCGCCCGATGGCACGGGCCGCCGCCACCGCATCCGCCGTATGCCCCGAGGGGAACGAGTTGTAGTCATGCTCGTCGGGGCCGTTCACCCCGGTTTCGTAATGCCCCTCCTCCAGCAGCTTCGAGGGGCGGGTCCGCACCACGGCGGACTTGATCCGCGACTTGATCTGCGTCGCCAGCCACAGCGAGGCCAGCGCGCGCAGCCCGCCCTCGGCCAGCCGCGAGCGCCCGCTGACAAGCCCCGCAACCGCTGCCGCGGCCGCGAGGGTGAAGGCGGGGGGCTGGTCGGCGATCTCGCTGAGGAAACCCGCCGCCTCGACGGCGGCGTGGTCGCGGAACTGCCCTGCCTCAACGGACAGGGCAACGTCTGCATCATGCAGGGTGTCGATGATGGTGTCGCTCATGGCGGACGAACACCGGCCGGGGCCGAGTGGTTGCCGCCATCCGAAGAAATCGGAGGCTCACTCCACCGTCACGGACTTGGCGAGGTTGCGCGGCTGATCCACGTCCGTGCCCTTGGCGACCGCCGTGTGATAGGCGAGGAACTGCATCGGCACCGCATAGACGATGGGCGCAAAGGCCCCCGCGCCCGCCGGCATGGTCAGCGTGGCCCGCGCGCCCTCGGCCCCGGCCTCGATCCCTTCGGCGTCGGATACCAGCAGTACCTGGCCAAGCCGGGCCATGACCTCCTGCATGTTCGAGACGGTCTTCTCGAACAACGGGTCGCTGGGCGCGATCACGACCACCGGCACGTTGCGGTCGATCAGCGCGATGGGACCGTGCTTGAGTTCGCCCGACGCGTAACCTTCCGCGTGGATGTAGCTGATTTCCTTGAGCTTCAGCGCACCTTCCAGCGCGATGGGGAACATCGCCCCCCGGCCGAGGAACAGCACGTCCTGCGCCTCGGACAGCCAGTCGGCCAGGCGGCGGCAGTCGTCGCTTGCACCGACCGCCTGCGCCACCAGCGCCGGAACCGACAGCAGGTCCTCCAGATGCGCCGACAGTTCTTCAGACGTGATCGCCCCACGGTCCGAGGCCGCCTTGAGCGCCAGCACCGCCAGCACGGCCAGCTGGCAGGTGAAGGCCTTGGTCGAGGCCACCCCCACCTCGACCCCGGCCAAGATCGGCAGGGCGATATCGGCATCCCGCGCGATGGCCGAGGTGCCGACGTTCACCACGCCCAGGGACTTCGCCACCTTGCCCTTGCAGTAATGCAGCGCGGCCAGCGTGTCCGCCGTCTCGCCCGACTGGCTGACGAAGACCGCCCAGCTTTGCGGCGACAAGGGCGGCTCACGGTAACGGAACTCTGACGCCACATCCACGTCGCAGGGCAGGCCCGCGATCCGCTCAAACCAGTATTTCGCCACATAGGCGGCGTAATAGGCGGTGCCGCAGCCGACCAGCGTCAGCCGGTCCACGTCGCGGAAATCGACCGCCTCGGGCAGCACGATCCGGCCGTCATGGATGTAGTGGTTGAGCACATCCTCGACCACGCGCGGCTGCTCGGCGATCTCCTTCGCCATGA
>NZ_JAUNPC010000178.1 GCF_030536915.1 Paracoccus sp. (in: a-proteobacteria) | reverse complement strand
AGGGCATCCGGGCCACCGAGGGCGTCAATTTCCTTGAACTCGATTTCGCGGGCGGACGCGACGGCTTCTTTCAGGATGTCGAGGCCGCCGCGGGCCAGTCCTACAGCCTCGGCTTCGACCTGCGGGCGCGGCCCGACCGGGCGATCTCGACCCAGGACATCGAGGTGGTCTGGAACGACAGGGTTGTGGCGGTGGCCAAGCCGGGAACCGACTGGGGCAGCTTCACCGCCACCGTGACCGGCACCACCGGGACCGACCGGCTGACCATCCGCGAGGTTTCCTCGCAGGCCGGCGACGGACATGGCGCGCTTCTGGACAACTTCCGGCTGGTGGCCAGCGGCGCGGCCTCGGCCCCGCCTGCGGAGCCAAGGGGCGAGGACACCCTTGCCGTCAGGGTCAGCGGCGACAGCTTCAAGGGCGATCCGGCATTCGCGCTCAGCGTGAACGGCAGGGTGGTTTCCGCCTCGACCACGGTGACGGCCGACCGGGCGGCGGGCGAATGGGACAGCTTCGTCTTCCACGGCGACTTCGGCCTTGACGGCTCGGACCGGGTGGCGATCACCTTCCTCAACGACCGCTACGAGGGCTCGGCAGACCGCGACCGCAACCTTTACGTGGACGAGGTGGTGCTGAACGGCGAATCGAACGGCCGGGACGAAAGCTTCCACCAGGCCCGCACGGATCACTGGGATTTCTGAGCGCGTCCGACGCGGCCCCGATCCCGCGGCACAGGCGCTATGACAAGGCAGGCGCGGCACGACGGCCTTCGTCACGGGAATGATCCGCGTGTTTCGGATGGGGCGGTCACAGGCAGGCCGGGACAGGCGACTGCCTGCTCTGGAACCGGGCAAGGGGCGATGGGCCGGCGCTGCCCGGTCTGGCGGGGAACCGGCCCCGCATCCCCCTGCGTCTCACGACGCCGCGGGCGGGGTGATGCCGGGGCGGGTTTCCAGCCATTGCGCGAACAGCGCAAGGGTGCCCTGCGGCGGGTGGTCCGGGTGGATCAGGGCATAGGGCGAGGGGCCGACAAGGGACACCGGGCTGACCTGCGCCAGCGTCCCGCGTTCCAGGTCGGGCTGGGCGAAGATGTCGGGCAGCAGCGCCGCGCCAAGGCCCGCGCGGGCTGCCGCGATCACCATCTCGAAATGGGCGAAACGCGGGCCGCGGACGGCCTCGGCCGTCAGCCCCGCCGCCGCCAGCCAGTCCAGCCACAGATGCGGCCGCGTCGCCTGCTGGATCAGGGGCACGCCCGACAGGTCCGCGGGAACCCGCAGGCCGGGGGCCGCCACGACGATCAGGGTTTCGGGCAGGATCGGCACCGCCCGTGTTCCCGGCCGCGCCAGTTCCGCCCGCTGGATGGCGGCGTCGAATGGGCTGTCGTCGAAATCGACCGGCCCCAGCGCCGAGGTCAGGTCCAGCGAGATGCCGGGGTGGCGCGCGGCAAAGCCCCCAAGCCGCGGGATCAGCCAGGTCGCGGCAAAGGTCGGCAGCACCGCCAGCCGCAGCACCTGCCGGTTGCCCCCGAAGGCCATCACCATCTGCGCCGTCCGGTCGAGGTCGTTCAGGATGCCTTCCGCGTCGCGCAGCATCGCCCGGCCTGCGTCCGACAGCACCATCCGCTGGCGGATGCGCTGAAACAGGGCCACGCCCAGCCGGTCCTCGAGCCCGCGGATGGACCGGCTGACCGCGCTTTGCGTCAGGTTCAGGGCATCCGCCGCCCGCGAGACCGTCCCCAGCCGGGCGCAAAGAACAAAGGCGCGCAGCTCGGGGATGCTGGGGGTATACTGGTAGCGCGTCCCGATCATGATTGAAACTCATGGGTTCAGAAGTAATCATCGCTACAGGCTGTCGCCGCGTCATGCTAGTCATGCCGCCGCTGAATGGAGGTATCACATGCCCGCGCTTTCCCCGAAGGACGCCCCCGACCTTGGCCGCTTTGACTGGGAAGACCCCTTCCGGCTGGAAGGGCAGTTGTCCGAGGACGAGCGGATGATGCGCGACAGCGCCCGCGCCTATGCCCAGGGCAAGCTGGCCCCCCGCGTGATCGCCGCCTACCGCGAGGAGGCGACCGACCCCGCCATCTTCCGCGAGATGGGCGAGATGGGCCTGCTGGGCGTGACGGTCCCCGAGGAATACGGCGGCTTGGGCGCCTCCTACGTCAGCTACGGGCTGGTCGCGCGCGAGGTCGAGCGGGTGGATTCGGGCTACCGCTCGATGATGTCGGTGCAGTCCAGCCTCGTGATGTATCCGATCTATGCCTACGGGTCCGAGGAACAGCGGCGGAAATACCTGCCCAAGCTGGCAAGCGGCGAGTTCATCGGCTGCTTCGGCCTGACCGAACCCGACGCGGGGTCCGACCCCGGCGGCATGAAGACCACCGCGAAGAAGACCGATGCGGGCTATGTGCTGAACGGCGCGAAGACCTGGATTTCCAACTCGCCCATCGCCGATGTCTTCGTGGTCTGGGCCAAGTCCGAGGCCCATGGCGGCAAGATCCGCGGCTTCGTGCTGGACAAGGGCACCAAGGGCCTGTCCGCGCCCAAGATCGAGGGCAAGCTGTCCCTGCGCGCCTCGATCACCGGCGAGATCGTCATGGACGGGGTCGAGGTCGGCGAGGACGCCCTGCTGCCCAACATCGAGGGGCTGAAGGGTCCCTTCGGCTGCCTCAACCGCGCCCGCTA
>NZ_JAUNPC010000095.1 GCF_030536915.1 Paracoccus sp. (in: a-proteobacteria) | reverse complement strand
GATCCGAACAACCACCGGCCCCGATGCGGAGAGTTTCCACACAGGCTAAGCCCATTGTGGTCGTTCGACAGATGAATTCGCGCAGATACCTGTGGCTGCAATGGACCTGTCCCGGTTCTGTTCCGGTCTTCTGAGAGCGATGCTCGCCATGAAGGAGACCGAATATGGCAACGACACGCAGCGAGGAGTTCAAGCGGGATGCGGTTCGCATTGCGCTCACCAGCGGGCTGACACGGCGTCAGGTGGCGTCTGATCTGGGGATCGGACTCTCGACGCTCGGGAAATGGACCCGGGCGATTTCCGATGAAACGAAGGTGCCGGATCAGGATGCAGACCTGCTGCGAGAAAACGAGCGGCTGCGCAAGGAAAACCGGATACTGCGCGAGGAGAGGGAGGTGCTAAAAAAGGCGGCTCAGTTCTTCGCGGCTCAAAAGCTATGAAGTTTCAATTCATTGCCAATTACCGTGGCACTCTGCCGCGCAGCCGTCTGTGCCGCCTGATGGGGGTGACTGACCGCGGGTTCCGGGCCTGGAAGCAGCGGCCGCCGTCGCAGCGCCAGCGGCGTGACATGGCGATCCTGGCGCATATCCGTGAACAGCATCGCCGCAGCCTGGGCAGCTATGGCAGGCCACGCTGACGATCTGGTTCGACCCCGAGATGGGCTGGGAGGCAGCGGCGTCAGGCAGGCGTGGCCGCCAGCAGAGCTACAGCGACGCCGCCATCCAGACCTGCCTCTCGATGAAGGTGCTGTTTGGCATGGCACTCCGGCAGACAACCGGGTTCGTCGAGAGTCTGCTGCGCCTGGTCGGTCTTGACTGGTCGGTGCCCAACTTCAGCACGCTGTGCCGCCGTCAGAAGACCCTCGCCGTCAACATCCCATATCGTAGCTCCAAGGGCCCGCTGCACCTGCTGATCGACAGCACTGGAATCAAGGTCGAGGGCGAAGGTGAGTGGCATGCCCGCAAGCATGGCGGCCCGAAGCGACGCGTCTGGCGCAAGATCCACCTCGGGATCGACGAGGAAACACTGGAGATCCGCGCTGTTGAGATCACCGGGAGCCACATCGGTGACGCCCCGGTCCTGCCAGATCTGCTCAACCAGATCCCGGCGGACGAGCAGATCGGCAGTGTCACTGCCGACGGTGCCTATGACACACGCAAATGCCACAAGGCCATTGCCGACCGCGGCGCTCACGCTGTCATCCCGCCCCGCAAGAATGCGAAGCTGTGGAAGACCGTCACCGCCGGAGCCATGGCCCGAAACGAGGCGCTGCGGGCATCGAAATACCTTGGACGCGCCCTCTGGCGACGATGGAGCGGATATCACCGCAGGAGCCGCGTCGAGACGAAGATGCATTGTGTAAAGCTGCTGGGCCAGAGGCTCATGGCACGGGACTTCGATCGCCAGGTTGCCGAACTTCAGGTCCGTATCGCCGTCCTGAACGGCTACACCGCCCTCGGCATGCCTGTCACTGAAGCTGTGGGATAGCTCTGACCGGGAGAAGGGCAACCTCGGCCATCACCCGATTTGTGCAACAGAGCCATTGAAGGTGGGTCACTTCTCGATGGAAAATTCGGGTCAATTTCGGGTAGAAATCAGCATCCCAGGGGTAGCGTAGAAACACTGCGTCCCGTTCAATGAGATCAGGATAACGGCATCCCGGTAAGATGATTCGTCGCGACTCGGACGAAATCGTGCATCGTCTCGCTGGGCGGCACCTGCTCTGCCATTGCGAAAGAGAAGTGGTGCAATACACGTTCCGCGAGTGGCCTGATGGCGATCGGAAGATGCACATAGTCGCGTGCCATCAATTCGTTCACCAACGTGACGCCCAAACCCCTCGCCGCCAAGGCGCAAGCTGACATCACCGAATGCGCTTCGATGCGGACATCCGGGCGCAGACCATGCGCCCAGAACAGTTCGTCGATGTCCCGGCGCGGAAGCCGCAAGCGGCCGAGCAGGATCAACGGCACTCCGAAGAGATCATTGACCGACACCGTTTCCTGCCTCGCCAAGGGATGATCCTGCGACATGACGCAGACGGTCCGCGCGGAAATGACCGGCGTTGTCGCCAGCCCGCCGCGTTGCGTGGGCATGCGCAGGAAACCCACTTCCGCACGCTCGTCCAGAAGCATCCGCTCGATCGTGTCGTAGGCGCCGCTGTGGACCTCGACCTGCACGCGATCGTTCCTGGCCAGGAACTCCTGCAGGATCGAAGGAAGGATCGACAGCGTGAGGCTCGCCGGAACGGCGATGCGCAGCGTGATCGAGGCGGCATTGCCGCTGCCGATTTCCCGGGCGCGGGTCCGCAGCCGCGCGCCGTGATCCAGGACGAGGCCGATCTGCGCGTCCAGCATCCGCGCCTCGCGCGTGGGCACCAGCCGGCCCTTGTCGCGCTGGAACAGCGCAAGGTCCAGTTCTGCCTCGAGTTGCGACAGCCTCCGGCTGACTGCGGACTGGGATATCGCGAGCCGTCGCGCCGCCCCTTGGGTCGAGCCGGTTTCGAGGATCGCGTGGTAGGTCGTGAGGAGGTTCAGATCCAAGGCTATGCGATTCCCGCATCGGATGACGCCATTACCTCATATCATTGCATAAAGCCGAATCGCGTCGCAAGTTGCCCGAAGCTTGTGGGGGAGAGGAAAGCAGATGAAGCAATCAGCCGATTTTCGGCGGGCCGACGCGCGGACATGACGGTCTTTCTGCTGCGCCGACTGATGCAGGCCGTGCTGGTCCTGCTCGTCACCTCCATCATCGTGTTCGTCGGCGTGTATGCGATCGGCGATCCGCTCGAGATCCTGCTGCCGGCGGATGCGAGTGCCGTGGAACGCGCCCAAGTCGCGGCGTCGCTCAGGCTCGACCAGCCGCTGCCGGTGCAATACCTGCACTTCCTCGGCTCTGCGCTGACAGGCGATTTCGGGCGCTCCTTCGTCTTCAACCGCCCGGCGCTCGACGTGATTTTCGAGCGACTGCCGGCGACGCTGGAGCTGACGTTCACTGCCCTGATCCTGTCGCTGGTGATCGGCCTGCCTCTGGGCCTGTGGGCCGGGCGCCGTCCCGGCACGCTGGTCGATGAAAGCGTGATGACAGGCTCGATCGTGGGCTTCTCGCTGCCGAACTTCTGGCAAGGGATGATGCTGATCATGATCTTCGCGGTCTGGCTCGGCTGGCTGCCCTCGACCGGCCGCGGCCAGACGGGCGAGATCCTGGGGATCCGCACCAGCTTTGCGACATGGGACGGCATCCGCCACCTGATCCTGCCAGCCACCAACCTCGCGCTTGCGCAGATCGCGCTGGTGATCCGGCTCACGCGGACCGGCGTGCAGGAGACCATGCCGCTGGATTTCGTCAAGTTCGCCCGTGCCCGCGGCATCTCCGAGCGGCGCATCCTGATGGTCCACGTCCTCAAGACCATCCTCATTCCCATCGTGACCATTTTGGGGATCGAGTTCGGCTCTCTGATCGCATTCGCGGTCGTGACCGAGACGATCTTCGCCTGGCCAGGAGTCGGCAAGCTGATCATCGATTCCATCAACGCGCTCGACCGGCCCATCGTGGTGGCCTACATCCTGGTGATCGTGACGATGTTCATCGTCATCAACTTCGTCGTGGACATCCTTTATTCGGCGCTCGACCCGCGTGTTCGGAGGCGGGCATGAGCGGGAGCGGCATTCTCGTCCGGGCACTGCGGGGTCTTCTTGGCAGCCCCAAGGCGACCATCGCGGCCATCGTCTGCCTGCTGCTGTTCGCGGCGGCGATCCTGGCGCCGGTGCTGGCGCCGCAGAATCCCTATGACCTCGGGCAGATCGACATGTTCGACGCCCGCCTGCCGCCGGGCGCGGAGGGCTACAGCGGCATGACCTACTGGCTCGGCACCGACGCGCAGGGCCGCGACATGCTGTCGGCCATGCTCTACGGGCTGCGGACCAGCCTGTCGGTGGGTGTGACGGCCGGGGTTCTGGCGTTGCTGGTCGGAACCGCGCTGGGACTGATTGCGGCCTATGCGGGCGGCCGGCTCGATGCCTTCATCATGCGGGTCGTGGACCTGATGCTGGGCTTTCCGACGATCCTGATCGCGCTGATGATCCTCGTCGTCTTCGGCCAGGGGACCTGGAAGGTCATCATCGCGCTGGTGATCGTGCAGTGGGCCTATTTCGCCCGCGCCGTCCGCAGCGCCGCGCTGGTCGAAGCAGGCAAGGACTATGTCGAGGCCGCACGCTGCCTTGGTCTGTCGCCGGCCCGCATCCTAGCCATGCATATTCTGCCGAACTGCCTGCCGCCGCTGATCATCATCGGCACCATTCAGGTGGCGACCGCCATCGCCGCCGAGGCGACGCTGAGCTTTCTCGGCATCGGCCTGCCGATAACCGAGCCCTCGCTGGGGCTGCTGATCGCCAACGGTTATCAGGTGCTACTGGCGGGGCAGACATGGATCAGCGTCTATCCGGGCCTGCTGCTGCTGGTGCTGGTCTTTTCCATCAACGTTGTGGGCGACCGGCTGCGCCAGGTCCTGAACCCGAGGCTTGCAACATGAGCGGCGATACCCTGCTGACCGTCCGCGGGCTGAGAACCCATTTTCCCACGCCCGCCGGCACCATCAAGGCCGTGGACGGCGTGGACCTGATGCTGAAGCGCGGGCAGATCCTGGGCCTTGTCGGGGAAAGCGGCTCGGGCAAGTCGATCACCGGGTTCTCGCTGCTCGGGCTGGTCGATCCGCCGGGTCGCATCGTCGAGGGCACGCTGGACTTCAAGGGCGAGGACCTGCGCGCGGCATCGCCCGACCGCCTGCGGGCGCTGCGCGGCGACCGGATCGCGATGATCTTCCAGGACCCGATGATGACCCTGAACCCGGTCCTCAGGATCGGCACGCAGATGGTGGAAACCGTGCTTGCCCACCGCAAGGTCAGCCGGGCGGATGCACGGGCGCGCTCGGTCGAGGTGCTGGCCAAGGTCGGCATCCCACATCCCGAGGAACGCATCGACGCCTATCCGCACGAGTTTTCGGGGGGGATGCGCCAGCGCGTGGCCATCGCCATCGCGCTCTTGCACGAACCCGACCTGATCATCGCGGACGAACCCACGACCGCCTTGGACGTGACGATCCAGAGCCAGATCCTCGCACAGGTCCAGAAGCTCGCGGCCGAGATGGGGATGGGGCTGATCTGGATCAGCCACGACCTCGGCGTGGTCGCCGCCCTGGCCGACGAGATCGCCGTGATGTATGCTGGTCGGATTGTCGAACGCGGCACTGTGGACGAGGTGCTGGACAGCCCACGCCACCCCTATACCCAGGGTCTGATCGCCTCGACCCCGATGGCGAACGACCGCGGCCGGCCCTTGCGCCAGATCCCCGGCTCGGCGCCGCCGCCGCTCGGCCGTCCCGAGGGCTGCCCGTTCCGTCCGCGCTGTCCGCGCGCCACCGAAACCTGCCTTGTCGATCCGCCCGAGACTCTCGTGGCCGAGAACCGCGGCTGGCGCTGCTTCCACCCGCTGGAGGGCACACCATGATCGAGATGATCCGCGTCGAAGGCGTGACCAAGCTGTTCCGCCGAGAACCGGACCTGGCCGAGCGGCTGGCCATTCGCGCCGGCCTTGCCAAGCCGCCCGCGACCGTCCATGCGCTCGATGGCGTGGACCTGACCGTGAAACGGGGCGAGGTCGTGGGGCTGGTCGGCGAGAGCGGCTGCGGCAAGTCCACGCTTGGGCGCGTCGTGGCCGGAATGCTGCCGCCGACCGCCGGGCGGGTGCTGAACCAGGGTCGTGACATTGCCACGCTGCGGAGGGCCGAGGCGCGCGGTGCCCGGCTGGCGACGCAGATCATCTTCCAGGACCCGATGTCCTCGCTGAACCCGCGCAAGCGCGTGGCCGAGATCATTGGCGAGGCGCCGCGCGTCCATGGACTAGTGCCGGCGGCAGAGGTGCCTGCGCGCGTGGCCGAGCTGATGGCGCGCGTGGGGCTCGATCCTTCGTTCGCGGATCGCTATCCGCACCAGTTCTCGGGCGGGCAGCGCCAGCGCATCGGGATCGCGCGGGCGCTGGCCGTGAACCCCGAGTTCCTCGTCTGCGATGAAAGCATCGCCGCGCTGGACGTGTCGATCCAGGCGCAGGTCATCAATCTGTTCATGGAACTGCGGCGCGAACTGGGACTGACGCTGCTGTTCATCAGCCACGACCTGTCGGTGGTGCGCCACATCTCGGACCGTGTGGTGATCATGTATCTGGGCCGCGTCGTCGAGGAGGCGCCGGCGGATGCCGTCTTCGCGGCGCCCAACCACCCCTACACACAGGCGCTGCTGGAGGAGATCCCGCGGCTCGACCGCCGCCGCCGCGCCTTCTCGACCGTGAAGGGGGAAATCCCTTCGCCGGTCAATCCGCCGCCCGGTTGCCATTTCCACCCCCGCTGCCCATTCGCGATGGAGGTCTGCACCCGGGTCCGCCCGGCCTTGGCCGAAATCGTCCCCGCCCACCGTTCCGCCTGCCACCTGAACGATCCCCAGGCGCGCATGTCGCCGCGCCTTGGCTCTGCCCAGCAAGAACAACTTCAACGACAGGGAACCCCATGAAACGCTTTCTCGCCTCTGTGGCGGCAGCCGCGCTGCTGGCTGGCGCCGTCCCGGCCTTCGCCCAGGACCTCATCATCGGCCGTTCGAGCGAACAATCCTCGATCGATCCGCAGTTCTCCCGCACCGGAAACAACCAGCAGACATCCGAGATGATCTTCGGCCGGCTGGTCGATTTCGACCAGAACTACCAGATGAGCCCCGGCCTGGCCGAAAGCTGGAAGAACGTCGATCCGACAACTTGGGAAATCACGCTGCGCGAGGGCGTCACCTTCCACGACGGCTCGCCCCTGACGGCCGAGGACGTGATCTGGTCGCTGGAACGCGCCGACGAGGTGCCGAACTCGCCCGCGCCCTACACCGACCAGGTCGCTGCCATCGCCAAGCTGGAGAAGGTGGACGACCGCATCCTGCGCGTGACCACGACCGAGCCCGCGCCGTCGCTGATGGAGAACATTGGCCGCGTCTTCATCGTCAAGCAGGCGGCCGTCGATGGCCGCGCCAGCGAGGATTTCATGCAGCCCGCGGTCGCCATCGGCACCGGGCCCTACAAGTTCGTGTCCTGGACCCCGGGCGAGGCGCTGCGGCTGGAAGCCTATGACGGATACTGGGGCGAGAAGCCCGAGTTCAAGGATGTCGAGGTCCGCTTCATCTCGAACGACGCGGCCCGTGTCGCGGCGCTGCTGTCGGGCGCGGTGCAGGTCATCGACGCCGTTCCGCCCGCGGACGTGTCGCGCCTGGAACAGACCGAGGGCGTCGAGGTCGTCTCGGCCCCTTCGGGCCGGGTGATCTACCTCGCGCTGTCGCAGCGGGGCGACGAGGCGCCTGCCGACGTCACTGACCTGAACGGCAAGCCGCTAGCCGCGAATCCCTTCAAGGACCCGCGTGTCCGCAAGGCGATCTCGCTGATGATCGACCGGCAGTTGATCGTTGACCGGATCATGGGCGGGGCAGGCACCCCGGCCGGCCAGCTCGCGCCCGAGGGCCTGGGCGGCCATGTCGCCACCCTTGCAGCCGATCAGGCCGATCCTGCCCAGGCCAAGGCGCTGCTGGCCGAGGCAGGCTATCCCGAGGGCTTCGGCATCACCATCTCGTCCTCGAATGACCGCTTTCCCGGCGACGCGGATCTCGCGCAGGCGCTTGGGCAGATGCTGACGCGGGGCGGCCTCAAGGTGAGCGGCGTCAAGGTGTTCCCCTATAACGTCTACTCCAAGGCGGCTTCGGCAGGCGACTATGGCGCCTTCGTGTTCTCGCTGGGGGCATCCACACCCACCTCGGCGCCGCTGCTGCAGTCGCTGCTTCACACCTATGACAAGGAGGCAGGCAAGGGCGCGTTCAACCGGATGCGCTTCTCGGATCCCCAGTTTGACGCTCAACTCGAAGCCGCCCTGCAGGAGTTCGACGAGACGAAACGGATGGAGTTGCTCGAGCAGGCGACCACCACCGCGTTCGCCGAAACCCCGATCGTGCCGCTCTACTGGCAGAAGAATTACTGGGCGACGCGGGATGGCCTGAAGATTGAGGGTGGCCTTGCCGAGGACACCCTGGCCCAGGACGTGAGGCGCGCACAATGACCCGGGCGCCCGTTCCGAACCCGGCCGAGCTGACGCCTGCCGAGGTGCTGGCCTCCGATGTCATCGTCCACCGGAACGTCATGGTGGCGATGCGCGACGGCGTGCGGCTCGCGACCGACATCTACCTGCCGGCGCGGAACGGGCAGCCCCTGGGCGACGCGCGCCCTGTCATCTTCGAGCGCACGCCCTACGACAAGGCGGGCACGCCGCGGACCGAGTTGTCCGTGGCGGACCCTGAGCCGATGAGCCGGCCCGAGTTGGCCATGCGGCTGGTGCGGGAAGGCTATGCGGTCGTCTGGCAGGATTGTCGCGGCCGCTATGGATCGGAAGGCACCTTCACCAAATACGTGAACGAGGCTGAGGACGGTTACGACAGCATGGTCTGGCTTGCCGGCCAGCCTTGGAACGCCGGTCGTGTCGGCACGATGGGCCTCAGCTACGACGCCCATGTGCAGATGGCGATGGCTTGCCTGAATCCTCCGGGACTCGCCTGCATGGCCGTCGATTCAGGCGGCTTCTCGAACGCCTTCACCTGCGGCATCCGCCAAGGCGGTGCGCTCGAGATGAAGCAGGCGACCTGGGCCTGGAACCGCGCCCACGAAAGCCCGCGTGCCATCGCGAACCCGGAAATCCGCGCCGCCATCGAGGCTGAGGATATATTCGGCTGGATGCGCCAGACTCCGTGGACGCGGGGCCGCTCGCCAGTCCGGTGGGACCCCGATTACGAGGCCTATCTACTGGACCAGTGGCAGCACGGCACCTTTGACGATTTCTGGAAGCGCACTGGGCTTTGGGCGGCGGGCTATTACGACAGCTTCCCGAGGGTGCCCATCATCTTCATGTCGAGCTGGTATGACGTCTATGTCCCGACAACCCTGGAGAACTACGCGGGGCTCAAGGGCGATGCCGGGCGGCCGCTGACGCTGATCATGGGGCCATGGACGCATGGCAACCGCTCGCGCACGGTTTTCGGGGATGTGGACTTCGGGCCAGCCGCGACGTTCGACGGACAGATCGACCGGGACTGGCTGAGCTACCGGCTGAAGTTCTTCGCTCGCTGGCTGAAGGATGAACCAGGTGAGGACGACCCGCAGCCGGTCAAGGTCTTTGTCATGGGTGGCGGTTCGGGCCGGCGCACGAAGGACGGCCATCTCCATCACGGCGGCCATTGGATTGGCGCCTCGGACTGGCCGCCCGGCAACGCGACCTCCCTGGTCCTCTATCCGTCGCCGGACATGACGCTGAGCACGACAGAGCCCCGGGAAGGCGCCCTCAGCTACGATTATGACCCCCGCGACCCCGTCCCGACAATCGGCGGCGCGCTGACCTCGGGCGAGCCGATCTTCACCGGTGGCGGCTTCGACCAGGTCGAGGCAGAGGGCTTCTTCGGCTGCACCTCGCCCGGAATGCCGCTCTCGGCGCGGCGCGATGTGCTCAGCTTCGAGACCGCGCCACTTGAGGAGGACATGACAATCACCGGCCCGGTGACGGTGCGGCTGCGCGTGTCCACCGATGCGCCTGACACCGATTTCACGGCGAAGCTGATCGACGTCTATCCGCCGTCGGCTGACTATCCACGCGGCTATGCACTGAACCTGTCGGATGGCATCTTCCGCGTTCGCTACCGCGACGGATGGGAAAAGCCGCGCTTGGTCGAGGCCGGCGAAGGTCCGTTCGAAATCACGATCCAGCCTTTCGCCACGGCAAATCTGTTCAAGCAGGGTCACCGGATCCGGTTGGACATCTCGTCCTCGAACTTCCCCAAGTTCGACATCAACCCTAATACTGGCGAAGCCGAAGGAACTTCACGCCGGTCGCGGGTGGCGACGAACACAGTTCATCTGGGCGCAGGCACGCGGCTTGAGTTGATGAGAATCGACTGACTTGTTGGACCGGGGAGTCTAAACAGCAGCCGGGGTCGGATTCGTTGGGAAAATAGAGGCGCGTATCTGTCTCGCTGCACTTCCCAACGCAGGGGAAAGTTCTGCTGCAAGCATACCTCTGCTTGTCCTGCTCCAAATTGACGACGATCTAGGCGACACAAATCAGACCTATCGCGACAGGAAGACACGCAGGGTTGCGCCCGGCGGGTTAGCACTACCGGCGCATCAGGTCGCCTCCGCAACTATGCTCGGCGAGAGCCCACAGCTCCCGCTGAGGCTATCTGGAGGACAAGTAGCCACCGCGCATACCCCGGACAGTTCCGGCCGAGGCTGTGTAGAAACTGCTGGCGGCAATCCGGCTGTGATTCACCTTTTGCACGGCAACGGCGGGGGTGAGGATGCGCGGGATGGATGAGG
>NZ_JAUNPC010000177.1 GCF_030536915.1 Paracoccus sp. (in: a-proteobacteria) | reverse complement strand
GCGATGCTGGAGGCCTTTGTGGGGCGGCGGGTGATGTCGGGCGTCACCGCACGTGCGGCCGTCGCTGACACCTGGGGCGCAGCCCACGCTCTGGCGCGGCATGTCGCCGCCCCCAACCTCATCGCGGCCCCCGGCGCGGCCGAGGGCGTCCTGGCGCCCCTGCCCCTCCAGGCGCTGCGGCTGCCGCCGGCCACGGTCGCCGGATTGAACACCTTGGGCTTCACCCGCATTGGCGATCTTATCGGCCAGCCCCGTGCCCCGCTCACCCGCCGCTTCGGGCCGAGCCTCTGGCGCAGGATCGACCAAGCGTTGGGCGCGGCCGCAGAACCCATCGAGCCTGTCCGCCCGGAAGGCCTCGTCGAGGTGCGCCGAACCCATCGCCGCCGCCGAGACCATCGCCCGCTACATCGGCAAGCTCGTCGTGACCTTGTGCGAGCAGATGGAAGAACGCAGACTCGGCGCCCGCCGCCTCGATCTCTTCTGCCACCGGATCGACAACGACCTGCAGACGGTGCGTGTCGGCCTCGCCCGGCCGGTCCGCGACCCGAAGCCGCTGACCCGGCTCCTCTGCGCGCGCATCGAAACGATCGACCCGGGCTATGGCATCGAGATCCTGGTGCTGGCGGCCACCCTTGCCGAGCCACTGGAGGCCCGGCAGGCGGCGAGCCTGCTGGAGGAGCCTGCGCCCGATCTGGCCGGGCTGATCGACACCCTGGCGAACCGCGTCGGTGCGGGAGCCGTCTACCGCATCGTGTCCGTCCCCAGCGACGTGCCCGAGCGATCCGTGCGCCGCATCCCCGCCTTGGCGGAGGACGCGGGCGACGGCTGGCCCGGTCACTGGCCCCGTCCCGCGCGCCTCTTGCCCCGTCCCGAGCCCATCGAGACCATGGCGCTCCTGCCCGACCATCCGCCTGCCTGGTTCGCCTGGAAGGGCGTGCGCCGCCGGGTGCGGCGGGCCGACGGCCCCGAGCGCATCTTCGGGGAATGGTGGACGCGGGATGCCGAGCGGACGGCCGTGCGCGACTACTTCCGGGTCGAGGACGACGCGGGCGAGCGCTACTGGATCTACCGCGCGGGCGACGGCGAGGACGTGGCTACCGGCTCCCATCGCTGGTTCCTGCACGGGGTCTTCGGATGAGCCGATATGCCGAGCTGCAGGTGACCTCGCAGTTCTCCTTCCTGCGCGGCGCGTCCTCGGCCGAGGAGTTGTTCGCCACCGCCGCCGTCCTGGGCATCGAGGCCCTGGCCGTGGTGGATCGCAACTCCCTCGCCGGGATCGTGCGGGCGCACGAGGCGGCCAAGGCCACCGGCGTGCGGCTCGTCGTGGGCTGCCGGCTGGACCTGGCCTGCGGCATGTCCGTGCTGGTCTATCCGACCGACAGGGCCACCTATGCGCGCCTCTGCCGACTGCTCACCCTGGGCAAAGGCCGCGCCGGCAAGGGCAAGTGCCACCTCGACTGGTCCGATCTCGCCGCCCATGCCGAGGGGCTGATTGCGGTGCTGGTGCCGGACCTGGCAGACGAGGCCTGCGGGATGCGCCTGCGCCGGTTGCGCGAGGCCTTCGGCGACCGGGCCTACCTGGCCCTCACCCTGCGCCGGCGCCCGAACGACCAGCTGCGGCTGCACGAGCTGGCGACGCTTGCCGCCCGCATGAGGGTGTCGAGCGTGGTGACCAACGACGTGCTCTACCACGAACCCGCCCGACGCATCCTCCAGGACGTGGTCACCGCCATCCGCCACACCACCACCGTCGAGGCCCTGGGCCTGCGGCGCGAGCGCCACGCCGACCGCTACCTGAAGCCCTCCGCCGAGATGCACCGGCTCTTTACGTGCTACCCCGAGGCCGTCGCCCGCACGCTCGAGATCGTCGACCGCTGCCGCTTTTCGCTGAACGAACTAGGCTACCAGTATCCCGAGGAACGGGACGACCCGGCGCTGACCCCGCAGGAGACGCTGGAACGGCTCACATGGGAGGGCGCACGCGAACGCTACCCTGATGGCATCCCCGACGAGGTGGCGGCCACCCTGGGGCACGAGCTGCGCCTGATCGGCAAGCTGGCCTACGCCCCCTACTTCCTGACGGTCCACAGCATCGTGCGCTTCGCCAAGTCAAAGGGCATCCTCTGCCAGGGACGCGGGTCGGCCGCGAACTCGGCGGTGTGCTTTGTCCTCGGCATCACCTCGATCAATCCGGCAGACGGCAACCTCCTCTTCGAGCGCTTCATCTCCGCCGAGCGGGCCGAGCCGCCCGACATCGACGTCGACTTCGAGCATGAACGGCGGGAGGAGGTCATCCAGTGGGTCTACAAGAACTACGGCCGCGACCATGCCGCGCTCTGCGCCACCGTGATCCGCTACCGCGCCAAGGGCGCGCTCAGGGACGTCGGCAAGGCCCTGGGCCTGCCCGAGGACTTGATCCGCGCGCTGTCCTCGCAGATCTGGGCCTGGTCCGAGGAGGGCGTCACCGACGCCCAGATCCGCGAGCTGAACCTTGATCCCGCCGACCGCCGCATCCGCCTGACCATGGAACTGGCCGCCCAGCTGCACGGCGCGCCGCGGCACCTCAGCCAGCATCCCGGCGGCTTCGTGCTGACCCATGACCGGCTCGACGACCTGGTCCCCATCGAGCCTGCCGCGATGGAGGGGCGCCAGATCATCGAATGGGACAAGGACGACATCGACGCGCTGCGCT
>NZ_JAUNPC010000094.1 GCF_030536915.1 Paracoccus sp. (in: a-proteobacteria) | reverse complement strand
CTGGGCATTGCCGGAGAGAGACCCGCATCCGCGATTGACGGATGCGACCGAAGGATTGCTGGACGCGATGGAGGCGGGCAGCGGAGGGGGCGTTGGCTCGGACGCCGGAGCCGGGGGGCTGTCTGCCCCCCGCGCCCCCCGAGGATACTTGGGCGATGAAGAAGAACGGGCCCCTGCCTGGGCCGAACTCTACCTGCGGTGGGAGTTGCTCCTGCTGGACGAGCTGGGCTTCGGCCTGTCGCTGGACCGCTGCGCCGTGAGCGGCGTGCGGGAGGCGCTGGCTTACGTCTCGCCCAAGACGGGCCATGCCGTCACGGTCGAGGCGGCAGGCGAATGGGCGCTGCGTCTGCTGCCGCTGCCGGGCATTCTGGGCGGGCCGGAACGGCCGGACGACCTTGCTGCAGGTTTCGCGCTGACCGGGCATTTTCTGAACGCGAGGCTGGCCGAGGCGCAGGTGGGGCGGCCCTTGCCTGCCGCCCGCGCAAGGCTTGTGGCGCGGCTGACGGCTGGCGAGAAAGGCCACATTCCAAAGGACACCTGATGACGGCGGGAACCAGCGCCAGTCCCTTCAGGTCGCGCATGTGACATGAAAGGGAATAACCTTGCCCGCGGTCTGGTGCGGTACCCGGAAAAGGAACCCCGAAGGGCTGCCTTCGCGCGATCAGTTCCCCGAGCGTTCCAGCGTCATCCAGCCGAGCGGGCTCTTGATCTTCAGGACGCCGCCGGTCCATTCGGCCTCGGACGCCTGGGTGACCGCCTCGAGGAAGCGGCCCTCGAAGCCCTTGTGGCCGCAGGGATTGTCGGTCCAGTTCATCACGGTGACGTTGATCTGCGGCAGGGTCGCGGCGTTGGTCGCGGCAAAGTTGTTGCACGGCCCGTTGCCGGTGATCTGCCCGGGCGTCAGGCGGATGCGGGAATCGCGGGTGGGCACGGCTTCCTGGCCAAAGCCGACCATGGTGTAGGTCCCGAAGGGGATGCCGCCCTCGAACCCGGTGCCGTCACCGGGTAGGAGGGCGGGGCCGCAGGCGGCCAGCGTGGCGAGGGTGGCCGAGACGGCGGCAAGGCGAAGGGCAAAGATCATGTCAGGCTTCCCCGGGGGATCAGGTGTTTGACTTCACGTGAATATCGCACGGCCCTGCCACCCGGTTGCCGCAAAGTCCATGCACGGAGGCGCGAGCGGCGCCCGCCGTGTCCTTCGCGTGCCCTTCGCGCAACGGCGGCTTACCCCAGCAGGCGCCGGGCGATGACCTGCGCCTGGATCTCGGCCGCGCCCTCGAAGATGTTGAGGATGCGGGCGTCGCAGAGAACCCGGCTGATCGTGTATTCCAGCGCAAAGCCGTTGCCGCCGTGGATCTGCAGCGCGTTGTCGGCCGCAGCCCAGGCGACGCGGGCGCCCAGCAGCTTGGCCATGCCGGCCTCAAGGTCGCAGCGCTTGTCGTGATCCTTCTGCCAGGCCGAATGATAGGTCAGTTGCCGGGCGATCATGATTTCCACCGCCGTCAGGGCCAGCTTGTCGGCGACACGGGGGAAGGCGATCAGCGGCTTGCCGAACTGCTTGCGGTCGATGGCATATTGCATCCCCAGTTCCAGCGCCGACTGCGCCACGCCCACGGCGCGGGCCGCCGTCTGGATGCGGGCGGATTCAAAGGTCTGCATCAGTTGCTTGAAGCCCTGTCCCGGCTGGCCGCCCAGCAGGTTGTCGGCCCTGACCTTGAAGCCGTCGAAGCCGAGTTCGTATTCCTTCATGCCGCGATAGCCGAGCACCTCGATCTCGCCCCCCGTCATGCCGGGGGTGGGGAAGGGGTCTTCGTCGGTGCCGGGGGTCTTTTCAGCGAGGAACATCGACAACCCGCGCCAGTCGGTGGTGTCAGGCTCGGTCCGCGCCAGCAGGGTCATGACATGGGTGCGGGCGGCATGGGTGATCCAGGTCTTGTTGCCGGTGATCTCCCAGCCGTCCTCGGTGCGGGTGGCGCGGGTCCGCAGGGACCCGAGGTCCGAGCCGGTGTTGGGCTCGGTGAAGACGGCGGTGGGCAGGATTTCCCCGCTGGCGATCTTCGGCAGCCACTGTTCCTTCTGCTCGGGCGTGCCGCCGACGAGGATCAGTTCCGCCGCAATCTCTGAACGCGTGCCGAGCGAGCCTACGCCGATATAGCCACGCGACAGTTCCTCGGAGACGACGACCATTGAGGCCTTGGACAAGCCGAGGCCGCCGAACTCCTCGGGGATGGTCAGGCCGAAGACGCCGAGTTCCGCCAGTTCCTCGATGATCTCCATCGGGATCAGTTCGTCGCGCAGGTGCCAGCCGTGGGCGTTGGGGATCACGCGGTCCTCGGCATAGCGGCGGAACTGGTCGCGGATCATCTCCAGATCCTCGTCCAGCCCCGTGGCCCCGACCGTCGCACGACCGGCGTTGTCCTGCATCAGCGCGACCATGCGGGCGCGGGCCTCGGGCGTATTGCCGCCCATCGCTGTGCGAGCGGCCTCCGAGGGCTGCCATTCGACGCCAAGGTCGGACAGCCGCGCGAACTCGGTCTGGCTCATCGGGATGCCGCCGGCGATCTGGGTCAGGTATTCGCCGAAGCCGATCTGCAGGATCAGCGCCTCGATCTCGCCGAAAGCCTCGCCCAGCCGCTCGGCCCAGGCGGAAAGCTGCTTCAGCGATTCCACATAGGTCGCCAGCCATGACAGCGCGTGCGCCGCGTGCTGTTCGGTTTCCAGGGCGGCTGCATCGATCTTTCCGCCGCCGACCCGCGCCCGCAGCGCCTCGGTCGCGCGGGACAGAAGCGCATCCAGTTCCGGGACAATGGCCTGCGCGTCGGCAGGGGTCAGGGCGGCACGAGCGTCGAGCATGGAAACTGTTCCTGCGAAATTGGGCTGTCTTTGCTGGTAGCGCCTTCGCAGGTGCAGCGCAACTATGCTGCGTCCGCGGTGCGCCTTGCGCAGTTTAGTTTCACTGACCGGCAGGTAACGGCTATAGGGTCTGCAGGCTTGCGGAGGAGCCTGCCATGTTCCCGCGCCCCCTTGCCGCCGCCCGCCCGCGCGGGCAGGTTCCGCGTCATGTTCGGCCTTGATCCCCATCTCGTTCTCATCGCGGCGACCGTGACGCTGGCCGCGGGCATCATCAAGGGCGCGATCGGCTTTGCCATGCCCATGATCATGATGTCGGCGCTGGGGTCCTTCCTGCCTGCCCCGGTGGCGCTGGCGCTGTCGATCCTGCCGATGCTGGTGACGAACGTGCAGCAGGCGACCCGGCAGGGCTTCCGGGCCGCGTGGAAATCGATCCGCGACTATCGCTGGCACATCGGGATGCTCTGCGCCTTCATCTTCGTCTCGGCCCCCTTTGCGCGCATCCTGCCGCAGCCGCTGATGTATCTGGCGCTGGGCGTGCCGATCCTGGGCTTTGCGCTGTGGCAGCTTTCCGGCCGGCCGCTGACGGTGCCGATCCATCATCGCCGCCGGGCCGAGATCGTGACCGGCGTCATCGGCGGGCTTTACGGCGGCATCTCGGGCATCTGGGGGCCGCCGCTGATCGTCTATCTGCTGTCCATCGGGGCGTCCAAGCTGGACCAGATCCGCGTGCAGGGGGTCGTCTTCCTGCTGGGCTCGGCGCTGCTGGCGCTGGCGCATCTGGGGACCGGCGTCCTGAACGCTCAGACCCTGCCGCTGTCGGCGCTGCTGGTGGTGCCGGCGCTGATAGGCATGCAATTTGGCTTCTGGTTGCAGGACCGGCTGGACCTGGCGCAGTTCCGCCGCTGGACGCTGGTCATGCTGATCCTGACATCGCTGAACCTGATCCGCCGCGCCTTCGAGATGATGGGATGACCGACCCTGCCCTGCTAACCGTCCGCCTGATCCGCTGCCCCTCGGTGACGCCGGAGGCCGGTCCCGCGCTGGACCTGCTGCAATCGGTGCTGGAACCTGCGGGCTTCGCCTGCCGGCGCGTGGACCGGAACGGCGTGCCGAACCTTTACGCCCGCTGGGGCGAAAAGGGCACGCGCAGCCTCGGGTTCAACGGCCATGTGGACGTGGTGCCGCCGGGCGATCCGGCAAGCTGGACGCATCCGCCGTTTTCCGGCGCGCTGGCGGATGGGGTGATCTGGGGCCGGGGGGCGACCGACATGAAGTCGGGGGTCGCCGCCTTCGTCGCGGCGGCGGTGGATTTCGTGACCGAAACGCCGCCCGAGGGCGCCGTGATCCTGACCATCACCGGCGACGAGGAAGGCCCGTCCCGCGACGGCACCCGCGCGATCCTCGACTGGATGGTTGAGGCGGGCGAGCGCATGGACGCCTGCATCGTCGGCGAACCCTCGAACCCGGAACGGATGGGCGAGATGATCAAGATCGGCCGCCGGGGCAGCCTGACTGCGCATCTCACCGCCACCGGCCGGCAGGGCCACGCCGCCTATCCGCATCGCGCCCTAAACCCGCTGCACGCGCTGGTCCGGCTGCTGGGGGAACTGACGGCCCGACCGCTGGATCAGGGAACCGCGCATTTCGATCCCTCGGGGCTGCAGGTCACGACCATCGACTGCGGCAACCCGGCCTCGAACGTCATCCCCGAACGGGCGACGGCGACCGTCAACATCCGCTTCAACGACGCCCATTCCGGCGACAGCCTGACCGCCATGCTGCGGCAGCAGGCGGCGGCCGTGGAAACGGAAACCGGCGTCCGCATCGGCGTCGAGGTTACGGTCAGCGGCGAGTCCTTCGTCACTCGGCCCGGCCCCTTCGTCGATCTGGTGGCCCAGGTCGTCACCGAACACACCGGCCGTGTCCCGGTGCTGTCCACCTCGGGCGGCACCTCGGACGCGCGTTTCATCAAGGACCACTGCCCGGTGGTCGAGTTCGGCCTTGTCGGCGCCTTCATGCATCAGGTGGACGAACGCGTCCCGGTCGAGCAGGTCCACCAGTTGAAGGCCATCTACCAGTCCATCCTGCAGCGGTATTTCGCATGAAGATCACCGTCACCGACGACTTCCCCGCCTGCGCCGCCATCCGCCGCCGCGTCTTCATCGAGGAGCAGAACGTCCCCGAGGACCTGGAACTGGACGAGCATGACGCCACCGCCGTCCACCTGCTGGCGACCCGTGACGGTCGCCCCATCGGCACCGCGCGCCTGCTGATCGACGGCGACACCGCCAAGATCGGCCGTGTGGCGATGCTGGCCGAGGAACGGGGGACCGGGGCGGGCGCCGCGCTGATGCGGGCGGCGCTGGATGAACTGCGGGAGCGGGGCGTCAGGACGGCCAAGCTGGGGGCGCAGACCTACGCCATCGGCTTCTACGAAAAGCTGGGCTTCACCGCTCATGGTCCCGAATACGACGACGCCGGCATCCCGCATCGCGACATGAGCCTGAGGCTGTGATCCGCCCCGAACTGGTCGCCCGCTTCAAGCCCTGGCGCGAGGTGGCTGCGGCGGCCCTGACCGCCCTTTTCGGCATCTGGGTCTTCGCGCAGGGCGGGCTGCTGCTCCAGCCGCTCGGCGGGGCGATCCTCGGCCTTGCGCTGCTCTGGGGCTGGGGCGCGTGGCGGCGGCGGCGCTTTGCCGTGGACATCGCCGCGCCGGGGCTGGTCGAGATCGAGGAAGGCGCGATCCGTTATTACGGCGCAAGCGCTCCGGGCGGCGAGGTCGCCCTGCGCGATTTGGTCCAGATCCGGCTGATCCGTCTTGACGGCCAAGCGCATTGGCGGCTGCGGACGCAAGCAGGCGAGGCGCTGCTGGTCCCGGTCGAAGCTGCCGGCGCCGCGGCTCTTGCCGATGCCTTTGCGGCCCTGCCGGGCTTCGACCTCAGCGCGGCCTCGGCGGCGCTGGCGGCCAGCGACGCCTTCCGCACCGTCTGGCAGCGGCCGGGCTGAAGCAAGGCTGAGGCAAGGCAAAGAGGCCGGGAAATCCCCGGCCTCTTCTTTCTGGTTCAGATACCCTCGGGGGCGAAGCCCCCGTTCCTTCAGTTCCGCGCCAGCAGGTCGGTGATCCGGCGCACGGCGGCGCGGCGGTTGGCGCGGATGTCGCCTTCCTGCGGCACCTTCAGGAATTGCTCGCCATAGCCCTGCACGACCATGTTTTCCGGCGGGACGCCGAAGAACTCGGTCAGGGCCAGCGCCACCGATTCGGCCCGGCGGTCGGACAGCGCGAGGTTCATCGCGTCCGCGCCCACCGTATCGGTATGACCCTCGATCATGTAGATCTCGGCCGGGTTCTGGCGCACGCTGTCGGCGATGACGCGCCCCAGGGTAGAGAGCGCCTGCGCCTGGTCCGGCTTGATCGCGGCCGAGCCGGTGTCGAAGGTGATCGCCTGCACCTCGACCGGCGCGACCAGCGCCCGCACCTCGGGGATGTTGCGGATCTGGCCCAGGGTGAAGGTCCGGCCCACCTGCGTTTCGCGCCGCAGCGCCTCGCGCAGCGCATCCTCGGACAGCCGCTCGCCGGGCGCGACCGTGATCGGGCGGGCGGGCGGGGGCAGGTTCGCGACGTCCACCGGGGCCACCGCGGCGGTTTCGTCGATCAGCGCGGTGGTGGTGCCGTCGGGCTGCACCAGCGTCCGGCGCAGCACGCGCAGGTCGGCATCGCGGATCGTCACCACCTGGCTGCCATCCTCGCGGCTGACGATGGTGCGGGTCGAGCCGTCGGCGTATTCCTCGGTCTGCACGGTCGAGCCGGGGCGCAGCAGCAGGGCGTTGTCGTCCTTGATGATCTCCTGGCTGCCATCGGGGCGCGTCACCACCACGCGGTCGCCGGTGTTCAGTTCCACCTGCCGGTCGTTCGACAGAAGCTGTCCAACCGCCAGCCCGGCCAGCGCCGGAAGAACCGCCTGCCGCAGCACCTGTTCCAGGTTGCTGCGGTCGTCATCGTCATCCCCGTCCCGTGCAGCGGCGGCGGACAGGCTGTCCTGATCGGCCCCGGCCCCTGCCGAGGTGCCCTGCTGCGCGGCGTCCTGCTGCGCCGTGCCGCCGACAACCGGAACGCCGCTTTCCCGCAACTCGCCGCGCAGGTCCGTCTGGAAGTCCTCGGTCGCGCTGCGGGAGGTTTCGTCCGTCACCTCGCGAGTCTCGCTGGTCGTGACCGGAGCCGCCGATTCGGCAAGGGCTGCCGCCGCGGGGGGTGTGCCGCCAGCCGCGGCCTCACGCGAGATGTCGGTCGTGGGCGCCTCGGCCTCGGGCACCTCGCGCGCCTCGGCCAATTCACCTTCCGGGGAGGGCTCGCCCGTGCCGGAATCCGCCTCGCTGTCGCCCGAGGCAGCGGTGGCGGTTGTTGCATCCGCTGCGTTGCCGCCGGTTGCGGATTCGGATGTGGCCCCGGTTGCGTCGGCTTCGGTCCCGCCTTCCTCGGCCAGCGCACGCGCAAGGTCCGCTTCGCTCGGCATCCCGCCGTCCGTCCCTGCCTCGGCGGCTTCCGTGTCAACCGTGGCCTCTGCAGCATCATCGGCCGCAGGCTCGGGTTCATCGGTCGTCTGCACCTCCGACTCGGTGGTCGTCTCGACGTCGACCGGCGTAGGCGCCTCGGGGACGGGTTCCGGTGCCGCTTCGGCCTGAGGCTCTGCCGTGGGTTCGGCTTGCGGCGCGGCCGGTTCAACCTCGGACTCGACTGCCGCTGCCTCGGGCTGAGCATCAGCGGTTGGTTCCGGCGCGGGTTCGGCCTCCGGCTCGACTGCCTCGACCAGCTCTGGCTGGGCCTCCGGTTCCGGCTGGGCTTCCGGCACAACGGCCTCGGGTGCCGTCATCGCATCGCCGGTCTCCTCGGCTGCGGGCTCAGCCGCAGCGGCGGCCTCCGCTTCCGGCTGGGCGGTTTCCTCTGCCGCTTCAACGGCATCCCCGGATGCGTCCGCGCCCTCCACGGCCTCGGGCGGCACCTCCGGCGGGTTCCCGGCTTCGGCTTGCGCCATGACCAGCGAAGCCGGCTTCTCCTCGATCGGCGCCGACTGCGCGACGGTGAAATGGGGCAGGGCGACGCTCAGCCCCAGCGCCAGTGCGGTCGAGTTGCGGAGGGTTCTACGCGGCATGTCAGGTCCTTCATCGGGCGCGGCATCGCCGCGCAATGCTGCCCGCCTTGCGCGGGTCGTCCTGCAGTGAACCGCAAAACCCGGCTTGCGTTCCCCCCACGACTGCGTGACACCGGCCAAAGGGACGTGAATGCCGCGTGAACGGCGGCAAGGCGGCATCAAGCCGCATGCGGTCCGATTGCCGTGGCTTTCCTCTTGAAAACAGCGGGACTTGACGGCATATCGCCGTGGTCCGCCGCGTGCGGATTTCCCTACAGGAGAGAACATGGCCAAGGAAGAGATGCTCGAATTCCCCGGCGTCGTGAAGGAACTCCTGCCCAATGCGACGTTCAAGGTCGAGCTCGAAAACGGCCATGAGATCATCGCGCATATGGCAGGCAAGATGCGGAAGAACCGCATCCGGGTTCTGGCCGGCGACAAGGTGCAGGTGGAAATGAACACCTATGACCTGACCAAGGGGCGGATCAATTACCGCTTCAAGTAAGGCCGTCGCGCGATTCGTTCTGGCCTCGGCCAGCCCGCGCCGGCTGGAACTGCTGGCGCAGCTCGGCATCGCGCCCGATGCCATCATCCCCGCCGACATCGACGAAACCCCCCGCAGGGACGAAACGCCGCGCGCCTATGTGGCCCGGATGGCCGCCGAAAAGGCTGCCGCCGTTTCGGCCGCCGAGGATGGCGTGGTGCTGGCCGCCGACACCACCGTGGTCGCGGGCCGCCGCATCCTCGGCAAGCCCGCGGACGAGGACGAGGCCGCGGCCTTCCTGCGGCTGCTGTCCGGCCGCCGCCACCGGGTGCTGACCGCCGTCACGGTGCAGGCCGGGGACCGCGCCCGGCACCGGCTGGTGGAAACCACGCTGCGGATGCGCCATCTTTCCGCCGCCGAGATCGCGGGCTACGTCGCGGGCGGCGATTGGCGCGGCAAGGCCGGCGGCTACGGCATCCAGGGGCCTGCTGGCGCCTTCGTGCCGTGGATGCAGGGCTCGTTCACCGCTGTCGTCGGGCTGCCGCTGTCGGAAACGGCGGTGCTGCTTGCTGCCTGCGGGATCGTTCCGGGCCACATGCCCGATGGAGTTTCCAGATGAAGGGACGCCAGGTCGTTCTGGGCCAGCAATGGGGCCGCGAGGCCGCCGCCCTGATGGTTGATGGCCGGGTCGAGGATCTGCTGTTCGACCTGTCCGCCCTGACCACCCTGCCGCCGGGCGTGATCTGCCGCGCCGTGGTGGACCGGCTGGTGAAAGGGCAGGGCGGCGTCTTCGTCCGCCTGCCGGAAGGCGAGCGCGGCTTCTTGCGCGATGCCCGCGGCCTGTCCGAGGGGCAGGCGCTGATCGTGCAGGTGACGGGCGCGCCCGACGACGGCAAGGCCATTCCGGTCAGCCAGCGCGTCCTGTTCCGCGGCCAGACGGCCATCGCGACGCCGGGTGCGCCGGGCGTGAATGTTTCCCGCCGCATCCGCGACGACGAGCGGCGGGCGCAGTTGGTGGCGCTTGGCTCTGCGGCGCTGGAAGGGGGGGCGGAAAGCCTGGGCCTCGTGATGCGAAGCGCTGCCGCCGGTGCCGAGGACGAGGAAATCGCCGACGAGCTGTCCCAGCTTGTCACGCTGGCGACCGCGGTGATGAGCGACACCCAGGGCCGTCCCGAACTGCTGGTCGATGCCGAGCTGCCCTGGCGCGCCGCCTGGATCGATTGGGCCGATCCCCCGCCCGACGATGTGGACGACAGCGACGACGCCTTTGACGCCCACGGCGTCACTGCCGCCATCGACGCTCTGCTGGACCCCGAACTGGACTTGCCCGGTGGCGGCTTCGCGGTGATCGAGGCGACCCGGGCGCTGGTTGCCGTGGACGTGAACACCGGCCGCGACACCTCGCCCGCCGCCGCGCTGAAGGCCAACATCGCGCTGGCCCGCGACCTGCCGAGGCAGTTGCGGCTGCGGGGCCTGGGCGGGCAGGTGGTGATCGACTTCGCCCCCATGCCAAAACGCGACCGCGGCACGCTGGAGCAGGTGCTGCGCGCCGCCTTCAAGGCCGAGGGCACGGAAACCACGCTGGTCGGCTGGACCGCGATGGGTCTTTACGAGTTGAACCGCAAGCGCGACCGTGTTCCCCTGGTCGCTGTCGCCCTTGCGGGAGAAGACGAATGATCTGCCCCATCTGCGGCAAGCCCACGGTGCCGGACTATCGCCCCTTCTGTTCCAGGCGCTGCGCGGACGTGGACCTCGCCCGCTGGCTGCGCGGCGACTATGCCATCCCCGGAGAGCCTGCGGGCGACATCCCGCGCCCGGACACCGAGGAGTGATTTTCACTCTGGACAGCGGTCCTCGGCTTGTCTACGAACGCTGCACTCGCGGGCAGGACGCCCGGCAAGGGCCCGGATAGCTCAGTTGGTAGAGCAGCGGATTGAAAATCCGCGTGTCGGCGGTTCAAATCCGTCTCCGGGCACCA
>NZ_JAUNPC010000093.1 GCF_030536915.1 Paracoccus sp. (in: a-proteobacteria) | reverse complement strand
ACCGACAGGTCGTGGCTGACGAAGACATAGGTCAGCTGGAACTCGTCCTGAAGGTCGGCCAGCAGGTTCAGCACCTGCGCCTGCACCGACAGGTCCAGTGCCGAGACGGGCTCGTCCAGCACCAGCAGCGACGGGTTCAGCATCAAGGCCCGCGCGATGGCGATCCGCTGCCGCTGGCCGCCCGAGAACATGTGCGGATAGCGGTTGAAGTGTTCCGGCCCAAGGCCGACCTTGACCAGCATCGCCTCGGCCCGCTCGCGCCGTTCGGCGGCGGGGACGTTGGTGTTGATGACCAGAGGCTCCATCAGCACGTTGCCGATCTTCTGGCGCGGGTTGAGGCTGCCGTAGGGGTTCTGGAACACCATTTGGACCTTGGACCGCATCGCCGGACCGGGGCGGGCCTTGGAAATGTCCACGCGATTGCCCTCGATCAGCAACTCGCCGCCCGAGGGCGGATCGATCAGGGCGATGATGCGGGCGAGGGTGGACTTGCCAGAACCGGATTCGCCCACGATGGCCAGCGTCTTGCCCTTCTCGACCTTGAAGTCGATGCCCTTCAGCGCCCGCACGGTCTTGGCGCCGCCGAACAGCCCGCCGGGGACGTGATAGTCCTGGACGAGCTTGCGGCCTTCCAGCACCACGGCGCTCATTGCGCGGCCTCGCCCGCAAAGAAGTCGGACACGGTGGGAAGCCGGTCTCCGGTCGCGTTTTCCGGCAGGGCCGACAGCAGCGCCTTGGTATAGGGGCTTTGCGGCGATTCAAAGATCGACAGCACGTCGGCGTCCTCCATCTTCCGGCCCTTGTACTGCACGACGACGCGGTCGGCGGTTTCGGCCACCACGCCCATATCATGGGTGATGAGGATCAGGGCCATGCCGTAATCCTCCTGCAGATCCATCAGCAGGTCGAGTATCTGCTTCTGGATCGTCACGTCCAGCGCGGTCGTCGGCTCGTCCGCGATCAGCAGGCGGGGCTTGGACGCGATGGCGATGGCGATCATCACCCGCTGGCACTGCCCGCCCGAAAGCTGGTGCGGATAGGACTTCAGCTTCTCCTCGGGCGAGGGAATGCCGACAGACCGGAACAGTTCAAGCGCACGAGCGCGGGCCTCGCGGCGGCCAAGGCCGAGGTTCAGGCGCAGCACCTCCTCGATCTGGAAGCCGACGGTGAAGGCCGGGTTCAGCGAGGCGATGGGCTCCTGGAAGATCATGGTGATCTCGCGCCCGATCAGGCGGCGGCGTTCGGCGGCAGGCATCGCCAGCAGGTCGCGGCCGTCATAGGTCATCTCGTCGGCGGTGACGGTGGCGGTATCGGGCAACAGGCCCATCACCGCCAGCATCGAGACCGACTTGCCGGACCCGGATTCGCCCACGATGGCCAGCACCTCGCCCCGGTCCACGCGGATGTCCACGCCATCGACGGCGGTGAAGCTGCCGGTGGCGGTCGCGAAGCGGACGGAAAGGTTGCGGATGTTCAAGATCGCCATGGCGTCAGCTCCGCTTGAGTTTCGGGTCGAGCGCATCGCGAAGCCCGTCGCCCATCAGGTTGATCGCCAGCACCGCGATCAGGATCGCAAGGCCGGGGAAGGTCGCGACCCACCAGGCGCGGGAGATGAACTCGCGCGCCTCGGCCAGCATGGTGCCCCATTCGGGCGCGGGCGGCTGCGCGCCCATGCCGAGGAAGCCCAGGGCGGCTGCGTCCAGAACGGCCGAGGAAAAGGACAGCGTCGCCTGCACGATCAGGGGGGCCACGCAGTTGGGCAGGATCGTCAGGAACATCAGCCGCAGGTTTCCCGCACCCGCGACCCGCGCTGCGCTGACATATTCGCGGCGCTGTTCCGCCATGACCGCCGCTCGCGTCAGCCGTGCGAAATGCGGCTGGTAGACGATGGCGATGGCGATCATCGCGTTGGTCAGACCGGGCCCGAGGACCGCCACCAGCACCAGCGCCAGAAGCAGCGAGGGGAAGGCCAGGATCACGTCCATGACGCGCATGATGAGCGCATCGACCCAGCCGCCGAAGAAGCCCGCGACCAGCCCGATGATGACCCCGCCAACCAGCGCGATGGACACCACCACGATGCCGATGAACAGCGAATACTGCGAGCCCTTGATGAGGCGGGACAGGATGTCCCGGCCTACGGGATCGGTGCCCAGCAGGAAATCGGCGCGGCCGCCCTCCAGCCAGGCAGGAGGCAGCAGCAGCGCGTCACGGTATTGCAGCGTCGGGCTGTGGGGCGCGAGCCAGTCCGCAAAAATCGCCGTCACCACCATCAGCGCAAAGATGGCAAGGCCCACGACCGCGCCCTTGTTGCGGCTGAAGTAGAACCAGAACTCGGCCAGTTGACGCCGGCGGATGGCGGCGTCCGAAAGCTTGACGGAAACATCGCTCATCTGTGGCGGATCCTCGGGTTGATGAGACCATAGGTGAGATCGACCAGCAGGTTCACGACCATCACCACGCCCGCGATCAGCAGCAGGCCGGATTGCACGACCGGGTAGTCACGGCGCGATATGGAATCGATCATCCACTTGCCGATGCCGGGCCAGGAAAAGATCGTCTCGGTCAGGATCGCGCCGGCCAGCAGCACGCCGATCTGCAGCCCGATGGTCGTCACGACCGGGATCAGGGCGTTGCGCAGCGCATGAACGCCGATCACCCGGCGGCGGGGCATCCCCTTGGCGCGGGCGGTGCGGACGTAATCCTCGGACATGACCTCGAGCATGGCGGACCGGGTCTGGCGGGCGATGACGGCCAGCGGGATCGTCGCCAGCACGATCGAGGGCAGGATCAGGTGCTGCACCGCCGAGGCGAAGGCACCGTCCTGGCCCGAGATCAGGCTGTCGATCAGCATGAAGCCGGTGACGTTCGGGAAGAAATACATCAGCGAGATGCGCCCCGAGACGGGCGTCCAGCCGAGATAGCCCGAGAAGAAGATGATGAGCAGCAGGCCCCACCAGAAGATCGGCATCGAAAAGCCGACCAGCGCCGCGGTCATCGAAAACTGGTCAAACCAGCTTCCGCGCTTGATCGCGGCGATGACGCCGATGGGCACGCCCACCACGACGGCCAGGAAGATGGCGACCAGCCCAAGCTCGATCGTTGCGGGGAACAGCGACAGGAACTCGGCCAGGACGGGCTTCTTCGTGACCAGCGAATTGCCGAAATCACCCTGCAGCAGCCGGCCGAGAAAGTCGAAATACTGCATGACCAGCGGCTTGTCGTAACCGAGCTGTGCGCTGAGTTCGGCGTGCCGCTCGGGGCTGACGCCACGCTCTCCCGCCATCAGCAGCACCGGGTCGCCCGCAAGGAAACGCGGGAAACTGAAGGCGATGATGGTGATGCCGATGAAGGTCGGGACGAGGTAGAGCAGTCGTGAGAGGATGAAACGGATCATTCGCCTCTTTCCTGTGGGATGCGCGGGGGAAAGGCCCCGCGCATCCGGTTGGTATCCGGGGGTCCCGGATTATTCCGTGATGTCCACGGTCTCGAAGGTGAAGTCGCCCAGCGGGCTCATGACGAAGCCGGTCACGTTCGACCGCATCGGCACATATTGCGTCGAATGGGCGATGGTGAACCAGGGCGCCTGATCCTTGAAGATCACCTGCGCCTCTTCGTAAAGCCGGGTGCGTTCCGCCTGGTCCGAGGTGACTTTCGCCTGCTGCAGCAGGTTGGAAAACTCCTCGTTGCACCAGAAGGCGCGGTTCGCCCCGCCTTCGCTGGCGGACGAGCAGCTGAGCAGGACGGACAGGAAGTTGTCCGGGTCGCCGTTGTCGCCAGTCCAGCCGAGGATCACCGCGCCAGCGCGGCCCGGGTCCATCGACTTGGACAGGTATTCGCCCCATTCATAGGACACGATGCTGGCCTGCACGCCCGCCTTGGACAGGTCTTCCTGCATCAGTTCGGCCGTGCGGCGCGCGTTCGGCATGTAGGGCCGCTGCACGGGCATCGCCCAGATTTCCATCTGCAGGTTGCTGACGCCTTCCTCGGCCAGAATGGCCTTGGCGCCTTCCGGGTCATAGGGATCGTCCTGGATCGCGTCGTTATAGGACCACATGGTCGGCGGGATCGGGTTCTTCGCCGGCTCGGCCGCGCCCTGGAACACCGCGTCCACGATGGCCTGCTTGTTGATCGACATGTTCAGCGCCTTGCGGACCTTCGGATTGTCGAAGGGCGCAACGGTCGTGTTGTAGGCGAGGTAGCCCACGTTCAGGCCGGCCTGCTCATCCAGCTTGAGGTTCGAATCGGCCCGGATCTGCTCGATATCGGCCGGGGAAGGGAAGGGCATCAGGTGGCATTCGCCTGCCTTCAGCTTCTGCAGGCGCACGGCGGCATCCGGGGTGATGGCGAAGACCAGGTCGTCGATCAGCGGCGCCTCGCCCCAGTAATCGGCGTTCTTCTGGAAGCGGATCACCGCGTCCTTCTGATAGGCCAGGAAGCGGAACGGCCCGGTGCCGATGGGCACGTTGTTCATGTCCTCCTTGGTGCCCGCGGCTTCCAGCGCGTCGGCGTATTCCTTGGACAGGATCGACATGAAGGGCATGGCGAGGTTCGCGAGGAACGGCGCCTCGGGCTGGGACAGCGTGACCTTGACGGTGTAGTCGTCCACCTTCTCGACCGACTGCACCAGATTTGGCATGTCCATCGAGTTGTAATATTCGTAGCTCAGCCCCGGAATATACTGGTTCCACGGGTGGGCGGGGTCGGCCTGACGCTCGAACGAGAAGACCACGTCATCGGCGTTCATGTCGCGGGTGGGGGTGAAGCGGTCATTGGAATGCCACTTGACGCCCTGGCGCAGCTTGAAGGTGTATTCGGTGCCGTCCTCGGACACCTCCCAGCTTTCGGCCAGGCCCGGCTCGACCTCGGTGGTGCCCTTCTTGAACTCGGTCAGGCGGTTGTAGACCGGGTGGGCCGAGGCGTCGAAGGTGCTGCCGGCGGTGTAGGGCGCGGGATCGAACCCCTCGGGCGAGGCTTCCGAGCAGTAGATGAAGGTCTTGGCCATGACCGGAGTCGCGGCGGCCGAAAGGGCCAGCGCCGACGCGGCGATCAGCCCGCGGGAGAGAAGCTTCATTCGAAGGGTCCTTTCACTCACTGTTGAAGTCGTTTTTGTCCGTCTGCAAGGCATGCGACGGATTCTATTCCCGCTCTATAGATGAAGTGGCAGCAGATGTTCCACTGCCGTGTTGCAGAACCGTTGCGTCAGCCCCCTGCGCGTCCGGCCCGAAAGGCAGGTCCATGTCCGCGGCAGGCGGGCAGAACCAGCGCGGGCCGGCCTCGGTCATGTGAACGATGTCCTCAAGCCGGATGCCGCATTCGCCGTAAAGGCAGAGCATCGGCTCGATCGAAAAGCACATCCCGGCGGCCAGCGGCGTGCGGTTGCCCTTCACGATGAAGGGCTCTTCGTGGATGTCCAGCCCCAGGCCGTGCCCTGTCCGGTGGGGCAGGCCGGGCACCGCATAGCCGGGGCCGAACCCTGCCGCCGTCAGCAGGTCGCGGGCAGCCTGATCCACCGCCTCGACCGGGGCGCCGATCCGCGCCGCCGCAAAAGCCGTCGCATGGGCCGCACGCTCGTGTTCCCACAGCGCGCGCTGCCGGGGCGTGGGCCTGCCGAAGACATAGCTGCGGGTGATGTCGGAATGATAGCCGTGCAGGGTCGCGCCCAGATCGACCAGCACCATGTCGCCCCCGGCAAGCTGCTGGGGATGGGGCACCCCATGGGGATAGGCCGTCGCCTCGCCGAACTGCACGGCCGAGAACAGCGGCGCCATGCCCAGCGCCTGATGGGCCGCGTCGATGAAGGCGCAGACCTCGGTGGTGGAAACGCCCGGCCGCAGCCCCTGCCAGACCGCCCGCTGCACCTGCCAGCTTGCGGTCATGGCCGTCTGGATGATGGCGATTTCCGCCGCCGACTTGATCTGCCGCAGCCCCGAGATCATGGGCTTTGCCGGAACGGTGCGTCCCTCCATCGCGGCAGTGATGGGGGCGGCGAACAGCCAAGGGGTCGTCTCGTCCAGAGCCAGCGTCGCGCCCGGCCCGCAGCGGCGCGCGACCTCGGCGGCGATCAGGGCATAGGGGTCCTCGTCCTCCTCCCAGGTCGCGATCTCGCCGGGCTTTCGCAGGATGCTGCGCAGCTTGGGCTCCTCGAAGGTGGGACTGACGTGCAGCGGGTCGCCTTGGGCGAAGATCAGCGCGCCGTGGATGCGCTCGGACCGGCCCAGGGCGTGGCCCAGGAAATAGGCCAGCGAGGTCGAGGCGTCGAGCCAGACCGCCGCCACGCCGTTCCGGCGCATCGCCGCCTGCAGCCCCCCCAGCCGGGCGTCATGTTCCGCGCCGGTGATGGCGGGGGCGGCGACAGGCTGAAAGCGCCCGAGCGCCTGGTCGAAGTCGGTAGGGTCGGACATGTCGCACCTTTCAGCATGGGAACGGCCCCAATGCCCGCGACCTGCACCGAGTCGCAAGGCTGCCGCCCCGGAATCCGCCGGAACAGCCTGTTTTCGGGTTTCCGACGGGGTCTACCTGCCGGTTACCCCGGCAGCACCAGCCCGGCCCTCAGCCCCCCCTGTGTTCCTTGTCCCAATGTCAGCCGACCCCCGTAGAGGGCGGCGAGATCGGCGACGATGGCAAGCCCCAAGCCGGTGCCGGGCGGCCCCATTTCGTCCAGCCGCCCCCCGCGGCTGAGCGCAAGCGCATGGTCGGCGTCCCTTATGCCGGGACCATCGTCCTCGATCCCGATCCTCAGCATCCCTTCGGCCCGGTCAACCGAGACGGTGACGCGGGTGGCGGCGTATTTGATCGCATTCTCAAGAAGGTTGCCCAGCATTTCCTCAAGGTCATGCCGCTCGCCCGCGAAATGCGCCGAAGGCTCGCCCGTCACCTCGATCGACAGCCCGCCCGTCGCCGCCGTCCGGCGCAGGACCAGCAGCAGGTCGTCCATGACCGGCGCGACGGGCGTGCGGTGCCCCAGCAGGCGGGGGGTGCCGGCAGTGCGGGCGCGGCGCAACTGCCAGGTGATCTGGCGATCCATGCGGTCCACCAGCACCCGCCCCGGATGATCGTCCGGCAGGATGTTGGCCAGCGCGGAAAGGGGGGTCCGCAGCGAATGGGCAAGGTTTCCCAGATGCTCGCGCGCCCGCCCGATCACCGAGCGGTTGGCGTCCAGAAGCGCATTGATCTCGACAGCGACGGGCCGCAGTTCGGCGACCGGGGGCAGGGGGACCCTTTCAGCGCGGCCCGCCCGGATGGCGCGGATGTCGCGGCCAAGCGCGTCCAGCGTGCGAAGCCCCCAGCCGACCTGCAGGACGCTGGCCATTGCCAGCCCGGCGCCCAGCACGATCAGCGAGAGCGCCAGCGGCTGGCGGACGCGCGACAGCGCGGCATCGATCTCGGCCTGCGGCACGGTCACCACCACGGCAAGCGGCTGCTCGCCGCCCGGCAGGGTAAAGGGGCGCCGCATCACCCGCAACGCCTCGCCCTCGGGGCCGATGCCGGGGGAACCGGCGTAGCTGCCCGCCGGCGCCGCAAGCCGCAGGTCCAGCAATGACGGCGAGCGGGCGATGCCTGCGCCGTCATCGGCTTCAAGCTGCCAGGCATGGCCCGAAAGCGGCATGGACAGGCGCGGGTCGGTGGGCGGGCGGGCAAGGGCAGGGGTGCCATCCGCGGCGATCTCGACCCCGGCGATGACGGTCTCGGCGATGGCGGCGGCCTCGGCATCGAAGCGTTCGGTCACGAAGCGGTCGAGCACGCCGCCGATGACCCACCAGGCCGCCAGCAATGTCAGGGTCAGCCACAAGGCCGCCGCCGCAAGCAGCCTCGCGCGGATCGAATCGAGCCGCGAGCGGATCATGGCCTTCGCCGCAGGACATAGCCTTCGCCGCGCCGCGTCTCGATCAGCCCGTCGCCGATCTTGCGGCGCAGGCGACCGATCACGACCTCGATCGACTTGAAGTCGCGGTCGCTGTCCGAGTCGTAGAGATGCTCGCTCAGCTCGGTGCGGCTGATCACCCGGTCGGGATGATGCATGAGATAGCCGAGGATGCGCGTCTCGAAGGGGGTCAGCCTCAGCGTCACGCCGTCGCGGGTGATGAGGCCAAGCTGGGTGTCGTAGGCAAGGGGACCCGCCTGCAGGACCACCTGCGCGTGGCCGGCGGCGCGGCGCACCAGCGTCTGTGCACGCAGTACGACCTCGTCCAGGCGGAAGGGCTTGACGGCGTAGTCGTCGGCGCCGGCGCGAAAGCCTGCCACCTTGTCGGACCAGTCGCCGCGCGCCGTCAGGATCAGCACCGGCATGGTCACGCCCTGGGCGCGCCATCGGGTCAGCACCTCGATCCCCGACATGCCCGGCAGGCCGAGATCCAGCACGGCCACGTCATAGGCATCGGTCGCCCCCGCGAACTCGGCCTTTCCGCCGTCGTGGAAGACCTCGGCGACAAAGCCTCCGTCGCTCATGGCGGCCGCGAGCTGGGCGGCAAGCGTGGGGTCGTCTTCGGCAATCAGGCAGCGCATGGTCAGTCGTTCCTCGGGGTTCGCCGCGCATCGGTGATGCCTTCGCCGCGCAGTTCCAGGAACTGCCCGGTCAGGGCGTCCATGCGGATGTCCAGCACGTCCCGGTCATCGGTCAGGATGCGGATGCGGTAAATCAGCGGGTGCCTGCCCGCATCGGCGCGCGGGGCGGGCATCAGGGCGATGTCCAGCACCTTGCCGTCAAAGCGGCGCATGACAAGCCGGACGGCCTTGTGCATGGGCATGACCTCGTCGACCCGGCCGCGGAAAAGCTGGTCGCCCCACGGGCTGTCCCACGGGCCGGGTTCCTGCGGCCGGGGCATCGCCACCATGCCGGCCGGGGGCCGGGGCAGGTGGTGGCGGTCCTGCCGGTCGCGGGTGACCGCCAGCAGGGCCAGTCCGACCAGAACGGTGGCGATGAGCAAGCTGAGGCGCATTCCCCGTCCTGCAGGAAGAAAGTCAAACAAAGTCCAAACGGGCCATTGGCCTTCGGTTCGGGCAGCACCGACTAGAGATGATTCGGTCGCGGGCGATTTGAGCCCGTCGATGAACGCGAACAAAAGGATTTTCTTATGATTCACCTCCTTCGCAACTCAGCGGTCGCGCTGGCAGCCATCTCGTCCCTTGCCGCGCCTCTGGCCGCGCAGACAACGGCCACGCCGCCTGCAGCACCGGCAGAAGCCGCGCCCGCGGCAACGCTGCCGCCATCCCTGACCGATCTGGGCATCACCGACGCCCGCATCCTCGAAGGCCGCCGCGGCGGGCAGCGTGTCGAGGGGACGCTGCCGGGTGGCGCTGCGTTCCGGGCCATGCTGGACGACCAGGGCCAGCTTCGCATGCTGGGCACCCGGGACGACGCGGCGCTGCCCGCCGACATCCTGACCCGGCTTGTGCCCGAGGCCGTGCGGTCGAACACCGTTTTCGCGGAATTCGCTCGTGTTGAAGGTGTCGGGCGGGGCAATGACGCCATCATGATTTCCGGCGCCGACGCGCAGGGAGAAAGCATCCGCGCAGGCTTTTCGACCGACGGCACACTGCAGCGATTTGGCCGCGGCGACATGGATCGGCCGCGGATGGATCGCGGCGGCGACCGGGACAAGCACCATGGCAAGCACGAGGGCCGGGGCGAGCGGTCACGGGACGATGACCGCCGGGGTCGCGGTGACGGCGGTACCGGGCAGCCTCTGGATGACGCCGCGATTCAGGGCGTGCTGCGGGACGGCGGCTACACCCAGCCGGGGACCATCAGCCGCGACGATGGCCGTGTCGAGGTCGAGGCCGTCAACCCCGAGGGAGAGACGGTCACGGTCACGATCAATCCCCGTGGCGTGGTCGTGCGCGAGCTTGCGCGCTGATCCTGTGACACCGGGCGGCCGCGCGACAGGCGCGGCCCTCAGCCGCGCAGCAGGGGCGCCAGATGGGAAAGATCGTAGCCCGCCTGCCGTGCGGCCTCGATGATCTCGCCGGCCGGCTTCTTTCCCGCTTGTCCCAGCGCCCATGCCGTGATCGAGCGTGTCCCCGAGCGACAGTAAGCCAGCACCGGCCCCGGCGCATTGTCGAGGATTTTGCCGAACGTCTCGATCTGCTCGGGACTAAGCTGGCCCGGCACGATCGGCAGGTAGTGATATTCGAGTCCGGCCCGGGCTGCTTGGCCGGCCATCGCTTCGCTGCGATGAGAGGGATCGACCTCTGCATCGGGGCGGTTGGCAATCACCGTCGTGAATCCAGCCTGTGCAAGCGCCGCAATATCTTCGGGGTCAATCTGCGGGGTGACCGCGAAACGATCGGTGACTTGGCGGGGAGGCATGAGGATTCCTTGCGTGACGGCAGGCTGGCATGGTGTCGCGGTGCGTGAAAGTGTCAAGGGAAGGTATCGCCATGGAGAGACATTTTACATAATACGGATTATAAGTAAAAACTGCTACCGGCGTTTATCAGCCAAGTCCATCAAGGTCTTTGCTGCATACTTCA
>NZ_JAUNPC010000092.1 GCF_030536915.1 Paracoccus sp. (in: a-proteobacteria) | reverse complement strand
TCCTTCATGGCGAACATCGCTCTCAGAAGACCGGAACAGAACCGGGACAGGTCCAACGGCGTAGCAGTTGTCACAACCGGGACCGACCTTGGTGCAGCCCGTCACCGGGTTCCACGTCGCGTCCGTCCATTCGATGTCTGACTTCTGGGCCAACTGCTCGCCTCATACTTTTTCATAACGCTAACACGCGGTTGACTCAGCACAAAGCACGAACAGCGGCTGGGGTGAGATTGGTCCGAGCTGCAGCCGAACCAGCGCGCAACGGGGCGGCGTTCGATCTCTGTTCCATCCGCCATCCAGATGGATTCTCCAAATCGCGTGCGTCACAGACTTCGAAAGATCACTTGAAAGCAATGATTTAAAGCTGTTCACCGAAAGCGCGGCGGTTAACAGGTCCGGAGAATATCGGCACGGAGAGAACGCCTGTGCGCCTTTCGGGGCGTGTGCCGGTTAACAGCCCCTCCCGCATAACCCTCGAAAACAACGAAAAAATCCGGCCGCAGCCGGATTGGGAGAACGCTTTCACGAGGGCAAGTGGCGGAGGGGATGGGCCTGAAAGACAACCTTCTCCACTTAAGATTTTGATTTATAAGGCACATTTAACCTTGGCAGGCGGACCTGCTGTGCGCGCGCCGGCCCTGCAACGGCGAGAAGGCGCAGCCGGCCGGAGACTGAACCCGGCCGGCCTTGTGCTCTGTGGTGGTCAGGCCAGCGGCTCCCAGCCCGGATGCTCGAAATGCTCACCATAGGCGTTCAGCGCCTCGACGATCTTTACGGCCCCGTCGCGCGGCGCGTCGCCGGATTCCAGCTCCGAAATGCCTTCGAGGACCTGCCCGAGCACCAAATGGAACTGCTCATCCACCTCGGGGGCGAGCACGCAGGTCTCGACCATGAAATCGACCTGCGCCTGAACCTCGGCCGCAATCTCCTTCGCGGCGTCAGCGGTCAGCGTGTCATCATGGACCGCGTCCAGGCTCGCCGCCATCGTGGCGCGGATTGCATCCATGCCCTTGTGCATGTTCTCGTCGCCCTGCCACCTGGCCCCTTCGTTCAAGGTGAGTTCGATGGTTGCGGCACCATTCCCGTGGTCATGGGCCTGGGCCGCGGCGAGCCCGGGGACGGTCCCCACGGCGAGGGCAACGGACAGGGCGAGGGTGGCGAGCGGCTTGCGATATTGCATGGCTTGTCTCCTGTTTCATTATGAGCCGGCGGCTGCCGGTGCTTGCATGATTGAAGAATAGGGTGTCCGCGAATGCCGGGGAATTGGCGAACCCGGCAAGGTTGACTTGCACCGATGCACAGCGGCGCGGGGCTCGTCCGCCCCGGCCGGCGCCCCGAACAGGCGGCCTGACGCCAGCGCCCGGATGCCATCCACCTCGCGCAGCAGGAACAGCGCATCGAGGCCGAGGCGTTCGGCGACTGCGCCGCCTTCAGCCTCGCCCAGCACCATCAGTGCGCTCGCCCAAGCATCGGCCTCGGCACAGGTTCGTGCGACGACGGTGACGGAGGCGGGAGGGTCGAGCAAAGGTGAGCCGCGCCGAGGATCCATGGTATGGGACAGGTGTCGCTCTCCTGCCCGGACCCGGTGCCGGTAATCGCCCGTGGTCGCGACGGCGGCATCGCGCAGGACCAGCGCTGAATGCGCCGCGCGGCGGTGCGGATCGGGCGCCTCGACGGCCACGGCCCACGCTTGCCCGTCCGGCCGCGAGCCAAAAGCGCGCATCTCGCCATCGATGCCGACGAGCGCCGACGCGATGCCAAAGCGCTGGAGCGTCTCGGCCAGCCGGTCCACGCCGTAGCCTTTGGCAATGCCGTTCAGGTCAAGCGTGACGGGAGCGGCCTTCCGTGCGCGGCAGGCCGTGCGGTCGAGTTCCAGCAGCTCATGCGCCGGTCGTCGTGGGACCGCGAGCGCCTGCCGGATGCGCTCCGGGTCGGCGGGCGCGGGGCCGAAGCCCCAGGCCGCCACCGCGTCGCCCATGCCGATGTCGAATGCCCTGCCGGAGGCGCGGCCGACCTCCAGCGCCAGCCGCAGCACCGCCATCAGATGGGCCGGCACCGGCACCCACTCGCCGACCGGCGCCGCGTTCAGGCGCATCAGATCGCTGTCGGGGCGCCAGGTGGACATCTGGGCATCCACCTCGGCCACCGCCGCCTGGAGCGCTTGCTGCACGGGGGCCGGATCAATGCCATCGGCGAAGAACACGGCCGACCAGCGGGTGCCCATGGTAGCGCCGTTCAGCGCTTGGCGCGTCAGGTCAGTAGATATCTTCGACATAGCGTCCCTCGGCTTTCAGCAGCGCGGGCGTCAACCCCGCAGGAAGGAGGATATCGGCCAGCGCGACGCTGACGCCCGCAGCCATCTCGCGCCCGCCGCAGACCATCACCCGAGCGCCCTCACCGATCAGGCGGGCGACCTCGGCCGCCTCGGTCCGCAAAGCATCCTGCACGTAATGCGGGTGCTTGCCGCGCGAATTGGCGGTGACGAGGCGCGAGAGGCGTCCCGCGCCCTGCCAGCCCGCCAGTTCCTCGCGATAGAGGAAGTCGCTGTCCGCGTGCCGCATCCCGAAGAACAGATGCACCGGGCGGCGGCGGCGGTTTTCGCGGATGAAGCCGGCGAGGGGCCCGATTCCGGTGCCCGCGCCGATCAGGATCAGCGGCGGGCGCGTCCGGCCGGCATGGAAACCGGGATTGCTGCGCAGGAAAGCTCGAACGGTTCCGCCCTGCTCAAGTTCCACAAGCTGCCCCGAACAGAGGCCGCCGGCCTGTTTCCGCACCACGATCTCTACAAAGCCGTCGCGCGAGCCGGAGGCCAGCGAATAGAAGCGCGGCAAGGGAGAGCCTTCGGGCAGGATGCCCAGCAGGTCGCCCGGCTGAAAGCGCGCAAATCCCCGCCCGGTCACCCGTTGCCACAGAGTCGGGGAAGGCCGCGCAAAGCGCAGGATCGCGGTCGGCGCCTGCACCTCGGCACCGTAATCGCGGCGCGAGATCAGGGTGAGGGGTTCGCTGGCGGGTGTCACCGGTTGGTGGACGAGTTCCAGCGGCATCCCCAGCGCTGCGCCGAGCGCCCGACCCCAGCGGGCGAAGTCCTGCGGCGACTGGCGGTCGATGCTGTCGATCGGGAGGAGCTGCCGCCAGCCCTTCGCCTCGGCGGCTGCAACCACCGCTTCGGCAAAGGCGCAGAAGGCCGGAAAGCTGCGGTCACCGAAGCCCAGCACCGCCAACGGCGCACCCGGCGCGCGGTCCAGCCGCTCCAGCCTGTCAAGGAAACCCCTGGCCGATTCTGGGGCGCAGCCCTCGCCATAGGTCGCGGCGAGGATGATGAAGCGCGCCGAGTCGGGGTAACGCGTCGGGTCAAAGCCGGTCATCGGCGCGGCGTGGACGCGCTGCCCCGCCTGCGACAGCGCCGCGTGCAGGGTAGCGGCAAAGCCCCAGGTCGAGCCACCCTCGCTGCCGACCAGCAGGACCGTCTCGGCCTGTCGCGGCGGGGCATTGCCGCGGATGCGGGGCCGCGCGCGGTGCGAGGTCAGCCACAACAGCACGCCGGTTCCGACCATGACCGGGACGCCAAGCGCCATCAGCCCGAGCACCAGCCCCAGCACAGCAGCCCCTTGGCCGGTGTGCAGCATGAAGATCGTCTCGGAAACCCGCTGCCACGCAGACAGATCGGCCCAGGCGAGCAACTCGCCGGTGCCCTGATCCAGATAGCCGGTGCCTTGGTCGGTCTTGAGAGAGTGGACATCGGTCGGATCGTTCGGATCGGCCAGCGACAGGCTGCGCAGGCTGGCGACCGGCAGTTGCAAGGCGCTCGCTGTCGAAAGGCTGGTGCCGGTCTGGCCGCTGACCTCGGCCGGAAAGGCGGGGGTGCTGGCGCCGTCTGGCAGCAGATCGAAGGTCGAGGCCGACATCCACAGCCCCGTCGCCGCGGACAACACGAGGCCGACCATGGCGATCCGTGCGATTTCAACATGCAGCCGCCCGGTCAGAGACCCGCGCAGCGGGGCGAACCAGCGCCGCCAGCCGCCAACCCGGCGCGCGACCAGCGCCGCGCCCGAAAGCGCGATCACCAGCATCGCGCCCGCGCCGACCGCCGCAACGATGCGCCCGGCGTCGCCTAGAAACAGCGAGCGGTGCAGGTTGGTCAGCCAGCGCTTCACCGGGGCGGGGTCGGTGGGGGCGGCGTCCTGCCCGGTCACAGGGTCGATCACCGCGGCCTGCGGCGTACCCCCGTCGAACCAGTAGGCGGTCACCTGCCCCGACGGGGCGCGCCGGATCTGCTCCAGCCCCGGATGGCTGGCGGCAATGGAGCCGGCGAGATCGGCCACGGAGAGGCTGGCCTCGGCTCGCGGCGAAGACAGCCGCTCGGCCGCGGGATAGACAGACAGGATCGCCCCGGACAGCGCCAGCACGGTCAGCAGCAGCGTCGCAAGGATGCCCGGCCAGCGATGGAATGCGCGGATCATCTTGGTGCCTTACTTGTACGAAACGCTGGCGATGTAGCGCGAGCCGGTGGCGCTCGCCCCGGCCGCCGTGAGCGGCATTTCGACCTCGTTCGGGCTGTCGCGCATCTCCTCGACCGAAGCATCGACATGCAGCGTGTAGCCGGCGTCGAACAGCGCGTCGGCGAGATCGAGTGTGATTTCCAGCGTCCGGCCCGCGCCGACGCTGGCGCCAGTGATGCCGTCGACCTGCCGGGTGTCGCCGCCGGTCATGCGATGCCAGCCCGAGAGGGAATCGTAGTATTTCGACTTCTCGCCGGCCATCCACAGGCTGCCGACATAGGCGCCCTGCGCGTCGGTGACATAAAGCGCGAGATAGGCGCCGTCGCCGCCGTAGTTGTTCAGCGTGGTGGTCAGGGTGACGGGCCGGGCCAGCGCGAGGCCGGGAAGGGTCAGTGCGGTGGAAAGGGCCAGGACGGCGGCAAGGGATTTCATGATCGGGGTTCCTTCAGGAAAATGCGAGCGGGCTTTCCCCGGCGCCGCTTGTGTTGGGCGCCGGGGAGGAGCAGCACTCAGTTCGCGGGTGCGGCTGGCGCCGGCGCCACGGGAGCGAACTCCTCCAGCTCCGCCTTGATGACGTCGAGGGTTGCCGGGTCGATCTTGGCCTCGATCGTGTTGCCGCCAATGTCGGTCACGTGGACCTCGTAGCAGCCGTCATCCAGTTCCGTGGAGGTGATGGTCCAGCCGTAGTCGGTGGCCAGTTGCGCCACGGCTTCCCACGACTGCATCTGCTCGGGCGTGACCACGCAGTCGTCGTCGGCAAAGGCGGCGCCAGCGGGAAGGACGGCCAGCACGGCAAGGGCCGCAAGCATCCGTTTCATTTCTGATTACTCCTGTGTTGCGGTTATCGGATGATGCGAATCTGCGCCCCGAGGCTGACGGGCCGCTGAATCGGCGCCTAAATCTTCGTCAGCTTGACGTCAGCAACGAAAAAGGCCCGGCCTTTGGGGGCCGGGCCTTCGGTTCGGAGTGTAGGGAACTCAGCGCAGGCTCATCCGACGCAGGGTTCCGTCGCGCAGGACGAACTGGTGCCAAATCGCCGCAAGCGCGTGCAGCCCGGCGAGCAGCAGGAGGATGCTGCCGGCGCTTTCGTGGAACTCGGCGATCGCGCCGGGCCGCCCCTGCACCGGCGCAGCCAAGGCGGGAAGGTGCAGACCGAGGAGCTGCACCTGAACCCCCATCTGCGAGGCGACATACCAACCGGTGATCGGCAGCGCGATCAGCAGCCCATAGAGCAGCCCGTGCCCCGCCCCAGCAACGACCGCGAGCGGGCGCGACCGCCTCTCTGCCCGGGCGCCGCCGCCCATCAGGCGCAGCACCAGCCGCGGTAGAACGAGGGCCAGCACTGCGATTCCCAGCGTGAAATGCAGAAGCGGCGGGTTCTGGACGACTTCGCGGCCGCCCTCGGCAGTGGCCCAGGCGCCCAGCACGGCGGCCGCCGTGGCCCAGTGAATGGCGACCAGCGCCTTTGGGTAACGAGCATTGGTTTCGCACATGACGTGTTCTCTGGCATGAGGGGAAGGTGCAGGGCGCAGCGGCGACTGCGGGCTCATTTCACGACGACCGCAGGCGGTGCGCCGAGGAGCCCGCCGGGCGGCGGCAGGTTCGCGGGCGGGGATGTCAGCGGGACGCCCTGGTCCCGGTCGCGCCGAGGCCGATCGTCGTCGTCATCATCGTCCCGGTCGTTGTCACGGCGATCCTTGCGCTTCATCTCGACGACCTCGAGGGTTGCGGGGTCGAGCTTGGCCTTGAACGCCGCGCCCTGCGCATCGTTACCCCTGACCTCATAGCAGCCATCGTCGATCTTGATCCGGCCGACCTGCCAGCCGCGCGCCTTGACTGCGTCCTGCACCGCCTCGCGCGGCTGCCACCGCTCCATCGGCACCTGGCAGTCATCATCATCGGCATGGGCCGCGCCTGCCATGCCAAAGGCAGCAAGCAGGGCACCCAGCAGCATGTGCTTTTTCATCGCATTTGCCCTTCGTCCTTGTTCAGGCATTATCTGACCCTGATTCATGACACCTGTTCCTGACGGTCAGCTTAAGCGGGCGGCGCCCGGCCGTCAGACTGCCGACAGGTTCGGCGGGTAGGTCTGGCCGTGGCGCAGGCTTCAGGAGCGGCTTCATGCGGATCCTTCTGGTCGAGGACGACACCATTTTGGGCGCGGCGGTGCGCGACCACATCACGGCCGAGGGACATTCGGCCGACTGGGTCGGGCGGCTCGACCGCGCGGCCGAGCATCTGGATGCGGTCGCCTATGACCTCATCCTGCTGGACCTGATGCTGCCCGACGGGCGCGGCATCACCTTCCTGCGTGACCTTCGCCGGCGCGGCGACGTGACGCCGGTGATCATCCTGACCGCGCTCGACCAGATCTCGGATCGGATCGACGGACTGAACGCGGGCGCCGACGATTACCTGACGAAGCCTTTCGACCTGGCCGAGCTTTCCGCCCGGCTGGCCGCCGTGGCGCGGCGCTACAGCGGCAATCCCAATCCGCTGGTCGACCTCGGCGAGTTGCAGGTCGATCTGGCCGCCCGAACCGTTATCCGCGACGGCCGCCGCGTTGATCTGACCGCGCGGGAATGGGCGTTGTTCGAGGCGTTCGTGCAGTGGCCAGGACAGGTGATCTCGAAGGCCCAGCTCGAGGACCGGCTCTACGCCTTCGGCTCCGAGGTCGAGAGCAACACCATCGAGGTCCATGTCAGCCGCCTGCGCAAGAAACTGGGCGCAGGTGTGTTCGAGACCGTGCGCGGTGTCGGCTACCGGCTCGGGGACGGGCGGTGAGAGGACCGACCAGTCTTCAGGGGCGGCTGTCGCTGTGGCTCACTCTTGGGGCGGTTCTGCTCTGGGCAGTGGCGGCGGCATGGACCGCCGTGCATCTGCGCCACGAGATGAACGAGGTCTTCGACAGCGCGTTGGAGGAGGCGGGGCAGCGTCTGCTGCCCTTGGCCGTGCGCGACATCATCGGCCGCGAAGAGGACGACAACCTCAGCCAGAGCGTAACCACGCTGCGCGAGCATGACGAGTATTTCACCTACCTGGTGAGAGACGCCGAAGGCCAGGTGCTTCTGCGTTCGCATCAGGCGGATCCGGCGGTGTTTCCCCCCTTCTCGGGCATGGGCTTTGCCGACACCGCCACGCATCGCGTCTATTCCGACGCCGCCCTTCGGGGCACGATCACCATCTCCGTCGCCGAGCCGCTTGCCCATCGCCAGGACGTAGCGCGCCAGGCGCTGATCGGGCTGGCTCTGCCGTTGGCATTGATCGTCCCGGCCAGCCTGTTCGGCGTCTGGGCCGCCGTCCGCGCCGCCATGGTCCCCATCCGGCGCTTTCGGGCGGGGATTGAAGCCCGCGGCGGGGGCGATCTGTCGCCGATCCCTGCCGAAGGGCTGCCCTCGGAGTTCCGGCCCAACGCGCAGGCGGTGAACCGGCTGCTCGACCGCCTGCGCCGCGCGCTGGAGGCCGAGCGCAGCTTTACCGCCAACTCGGCGCACGAGTTGCGCACCCCGGTCGCCGGCGCGCTGGCGCAGGTCCAGCGCCTGATCGTCGAGGCGCCCGACGAGGACACCCGCAGCCGCGCCCGTCAGGTCGAGGCCGCGCTGCAACGGCTGGCGCGGCTGTCGGAGAAGCTGATGCAGCTCGCCCGCGCCGAAGGCGGCAGGCTGCAGGCGGAGGCGCCCGTTGATCTCGCTCCGATCCTGCGGATGCTGGTGGCAGATATGGGGCGCGAGGATGGACACCGGATCGAACTGACGCTGCCGAACGCAGAGGTGATGGCGTCCATCGACCCCGACGCCTTCGCGATTCTCGCTCGCAACCTGATCGAGAACGCCCTGCACCATGGCGCGCAGGACGCGCCCGTACAGGTGTCGCTCTCGCCAAAGGGCGTGCTGCGCGTGGTCAATACGGGGCCGGTAGTGCCGGCCGACGTGCTCGGACGTCTCGCGCGGCCCTTCGAGCGAGGGCCGACGGACGCCCATGGCAGCGGGCTGGGGCTGGCCATCGTCGCTGCGATCGCCGCCGGCACGGGTGGGCGGCTCGACCTGATCTCTCCCGCGACCGGCCGGGCGGACGGGTTCGAAGCCAAGTTTGCGACAAACCGCATCGAGACTAAGTAAGATGCAATCTGAAAGGATCCCGGTGTGAAGCGTCTCTCGTCGTTCGATCTCTCGTTGGCTCTGTCAATTGCGGCAGTGCTGGGGCTGGTGCTGGCGTCAGCGGGCCTCTGGCTGGGCGGGGGGCGGCTGGGCTCTCTGGTGACGCCGGGGCTGATCCTCGTCTATCTGGCCGGCGGGCTGCCCGCCGCACGGCGCGCGCTGACGGCGCTGTGGCGCGAGCACGTGCTGGACATCGACCTGCTGATGGTCGTCGCCGCCGTCGCCGCGGCCGCGGTCGGCGCGCCCTATGAGGGCGCGGTGCTGCTGACGCTGTTCAGCGTCGCAGGCACGCTCGAATCCCGCGCGCTCGGCCGTGCCCGTCGCGCCATCGAGGCGCTGATGGCGCTGCGTCCGGAAACCGCGCTGCGCAAGGGACCGGACGGCACCGTCGCGGAGGTTGCCGCCGCCGACCTGGCGGTGGGCGACACGGTGATCCTGCGCCCCGGCGCCCGCGTCCCGGCGGATGGCAGGATCGCCGAAGGCCGCGGCGGCATCGACGAGGCGCATATCACAGGCGAATCCATGCCGGTCTCCAAGTCGCCGGGCGATCCGGTGTTCGAGGGGACCGTCAACCTCGAAGGCATCCTCGATGTCGTGGTCACCCGTGGTGTCGCCGACAGCACCATCGCCCGCATGATCCAGCTCGTGACCGAGGCGCAGGCAGCCAAGGCGCCGTCTGAGCGGTTCAGCGCCTGGTTCGGCCAGCGCTACACGATCGCCGTTCTGGCCGGCGCGGTGCTGGCCTTCGCTGCCTTCTGGTGGCTGGGGCATGGATGGGACGGCGCCCTCTACAAGGCAGCGACGCTGCTGGTCGCGGCGAGCCCCTGCGCCATCGTGATCTCGGTCCCGGCGGCGATCCTGTCAGCGCTGTCGGCGGCGGCGCGCGGGGGCGTGCTGTTCAAGGGCGGCGCCGCGCTCGAGACGCTGGCCGCGGTCGAGACCTTCGCCTTCGACAAGACCGGCACGCTCACCACGGGCGATGCCACGGTCACGCAGGTCGTGGCGCTGGACGGTGACGCGGACCGGTTCCTGTCGCTTCTGGCGGGGCTTGAGGCGCAGTCCGAGCACCACATTGCCGCCGCAATCCGGCGCGCGGCCGTGGCTCGCGGCGTCGAGGGCGCGGAGATCGCGGAAGTCACCAGCCGCGCGGGCAAGGGAATCGTCGGCCGGGACGACCTAGGCACGCTCTGGGCCGGCAACCCCTATCTTGCCGGGGAGATGGGCGCGGACCTCCGCCACCCGGCTTTGGCGGCGTTCGATACGAGCGCCGAAACCGTCATCTATCTGGGTCGCGGGCCGCAGGTGCTCGGCGCGGCCGCCGTTGCCGACGAGGCGCGCGCCAGCGCCGCGCCCGCTCTTGCGGCGCTGCGCGACGGCGGCGTGAAGCGGATCGTCATGATGACCGGCGATCGCCGGCCCGTGGCGCTACGGATCGGGTCGGAACTGGGCCTTGCGCCAGCCGAGATCGAGGCGGACATGCTGCCCGAGGACAAGGTGCGGGCCGTGGCGGCGCTCGCCGCTCAGGGGCGCGTCGCCTTTGTCGGCGACGGGGTGAACGACGCCGCTGCGCTGGCCCGCGCCGATGTCGGCATCGCCATGGGCGCCGCGGGATCGGACGTGGCACTGCAGGCCGCGGACGTGGCGCTGCTGTCCGAGGACCTGGAGCGGCTTGCAGCCGCCCGCCGCCTCTCGCGGCGCACCGCGCGGATCATCCGCCAGAACCTGACCTTCGCCATCGGCGCCATGCTGCTGCTGGTGACGGGAGGGCTGTTCTTCGACCTGCCGCTGCCGCTGGCCGTGATCGGCCATGAGGGCGGCACCGTGCTGGTCGTGCTGAACGGGTTGCGCCTGCTGTCAGACCCGATCCGGCGGACCGCGCCCACGCGCGCAGTTCCCGGCCATGCTCCGCTTCACG
>NZ_JAUNPC010000176.1 GCF_030536915.1 Paracoccus sp. (in: a-proteobacteria) | reverse complement strand
ACGTCCTTTGCAGGTCTGCGCGGGAAGCATCGGCGATAATCCGCCAGTCTCATAGAAGAATCCTGCCGGGCGGAAACATGCCGCAGGCGGGACAGGGGCCGCCCGGGGATCGCCGGCGGGGTGCGGGCCGCAGACGCTTGCGCGGGATGGCCGCCGCGGCCGCTTTCATGGCCCTTGCCGCGCGTCCTGCAGGCTTGTCCCTTGGGCTGTCGCCCCTGACGGATCCTGTATTTTCAGGCTCTTGGCCAAACTCCGGGAAAGATTGCCGATGAGGCGGGGGCCGCGTCGACGGCATCCGGCGATCGCCTCGCGCCAGCCGCAGGGACCGGTGCCTTGGCCGGGGTGATCCGGCGCCAAGGGGGGCCGCGATCACCCCGGCAGGACGCGGGCCGCTTTTCCCCGCAGACCCTTCCCCGCCCGCCCTCGTAACATTTGATCAATTCCGCCCGCAGGGGATTGCGGCTATGCCCGCCGGACGGAAGCCGCGTCAAACCTCGGGAAAACAATCTCTTGGCGCTGGCTCCGCCATGTGCTTACAGGCTTGCTTGTCCGGTCGGAACGAAGGCTTTTCGATGGTTCAGAAATCACCCTGCAGGATGGCGGACCCGACATCGTCGCGGCCTCGGGCGCCATGCACCCCTTTTCACCCGTGGGCGGACGCCGGTTCCTGACGGCCGGCGCGGACCGCCCGCACCCTTTCCCCGCCGTCCGGTCACCCGCGCCGGACGGCCCTCAAGACATATCCCGCAAAGAACAGATCGGATGAAACAAGACACCTGCGTCCAGAACCCCGCCTTCCTGTCGGGCGGCGGCGAACTTGGCGAACGCATCCGCGCGTTCGACTGGGCGGCAACGCCCCTCGGTCCCATCGCGGGCTGGCCGCAGGCACTGCGGCTGGCGCTGTCGATCTGCCTTCATTCCAGCTTTCCGACCGCGATCTACTGGGGGTCCGATTTCCGCCTTCTCTACAACGACGCCTGGTCGCCGATCCCGGCCGAGCGTCACCCGGCCGTCCTGGGCCGCCCCGCGGCCGAGGTCTGGCCCGACATCTGGGACGTGGTGGGACCGCAGCTTGCGCGGGTGATGCAGACGGGCGAGGGCTTTTCGACCTTCGACCGGATGCTGCCGATGGTCCGCGATGGCGTCCGCCGGGAAACCTACTGGAACTACAGCTTCACGCCGATCCGCGACGAAACCGGCGCGGTGGTGGGCGTCTTCAACCAGGGCCATGAAACCACCGCCGCCATCATGGCGCACCGCGACGCCCATGCCGAGATCGACCGGCTCGGGCGTCTTTTCGCCCAGGCCCCGACCGTCGCCGGCATCCTGCGCGGCCCCGACCACGTGATCGAGGTCGTCAACCCGGCCTTCAAGGAACTGGTGGGCCGGACCGACATCGAGGGGATGACGGTCGCCGAGGCGCTGCCCGAACTGGTGCCGCAGGGCTTCCTGACCCTGCTGGACCGCGTGCTGGCGACGGGCGAGCCCCATGTCGGCCGCGCGGTCCCGATCACCTTCCGCGGGCTGTCGGGCGAGGCGCCGCAGGAACGCGTCGTCGATTTCGTCTACCAGCCGCTGGCCGGTCCGGACGGGCTGGCGCAGGGCGTCTTCGTCCAGGCCACGGACGTGACCCATGCCGTCCGCGCCGAGGCCGCCCTGCGCGAAAGCGAGGCGCGCTACGCGGCGATCGTCAATTCCATCGACCAGATGATCTGGTCGGCCCTGCCCGACGGCAGCCACGATTATTTCAACAACCGCTGGTATGACTTCACCGGCGCGGCGCCGGGGACCACCCACGGCGCGGGCTGGAAGGACATGTTCCACCCCGAGGACCAGGAACGCGCCCAGGCGGCCTGGATGCACTGCGTGGCGACAGGCGAGCCTTACCATATCGAATACCGGCTGCGGCACCATTCCGGCCGCTACCGCTGGGTGGTGGGGCGGGCGCTCTGCATCCGCGACGCCGAGGGGCGGATCACCCGCTGGTTCGGCACCTGCACCGACATCCACGACCTCAAGGAAGCCGAGGCCAAGCGCCAGCTTCTTCTGCGCGAGATGGACCACCGGGTGAAGAACCTGTTTGCGGTCGCGCTGGGGATGGTGTCCATGACGGCGCGCGGCGCGGCCTCGGTCCCGGCGATGGCCGAGGCGCTGCGGGGCCGGCTGGGGGCGCTGGCCAAGGCCCATGACCTCATCCGTTCCGCCGTCGGGGGCGAAACGGGCAAGGGCCAGGTCACGCCGCTGCGCGAGTTGATCGAAAAGATCGTCCGCCCGCATCTCGGCGCGGATGGCGGGGACCGGATATCCCTGGACGGCCCCGAGGTCATCCTGGGGGAAAGCGCATCCGTGGGGCTGGCGCTGATCTTCCACGAGCTTGCGACCAACGCCGCCAAATACGGGGCGCTGGCCACGGCGGAGGGCCGCATCGCCGTCACCTGGTCGGCCCGGGGGGACGATCTGGCCCTGTCCTGGACGGAAGAGGTCGGCGGGCCCGGGATCACGCCGCCCGGAACGCAGGGCTTCGGCAGCCAGCTTGCCCATGCGACCGCCACCGACCAGCTTGGCGGCACGATCGGCTTCGACTGGCGGCCGGGCGGCCTTGCCGTCGACCTGCGGGCGCGGCTGGAGAACCTGCGGCACTAGCCGTTCCCTTGGGCGGCCCCGCCCCCGTCCCGCGATGGCGCGGACAGGGTCGGCGGGGCAGGCC
>NZ_JAUNPC010000175.1:1884-2714 GCF_030536915.1 Paracoccus sp. (in: a-proteobacteria) | reverse complement strand
CCGACGATCCGGCCATCCTCGGCCGCGGCGCCGGTGTCGGCCTGCGCAAGGGCGATACGGAGCTGAAGGACAAGGTCAACGCCGCCATCAAGGCGATCCGCGCCGACGGCACCTATGACGCCTTCACGAAGAAGTACTTCGACTTCGACATCTACGGCGACTGACGGCACCACCGGCGCGGCCCCTTGCCGGGCCGCGCCCCCTGGCTTGGGCGGACCCATGGACGCATCCCTGATCGACTGGAGCCTGCTGGCGCTCGACCCCCCCGGATGGGGCGGGGCGCTGCTGCGGGGCTTCCTGAACACGCTGCAGATCGCCGTCGGCGGCTATGCCCTGGGCCTTCTGATCGGCATGGCCGGTGCCCTGGGCAAGCTGCATGGCGGGCCGGTCACGCGCGACCTGCTGGAGGTCTACACCACCGTGGTCCGGGCGGTGCCGGAACTGGTGCTGATCCTGATCCTGTATTACGCGGGCACCGACCTGCTGAACCGGGGACTGGCGGCGCTGGGATACGGCCCTGCCGACATCAGCGGCCTCGCGGCGGGCATCTTCGTCATCGGCGCGGTCCAGGGGGCCTATTCGACCGAGGTGCTGCGCGGCGCGATCCGGTCCATCGCGCCCGGCCAGATCGAGGCCGCCCGCGCCTTCGGCATGACCCCACGCAAGATCCTGACCCGCGTGACCATCCCCGCGATGCTGCCCTCCGCCCTGCCGGGGCTGGCCAACCTGTGGCTGATCGCCACAAAGGACACCGCGCTGCTGGCCGTGGTGGGCTTCAGCGAACTGACGCTGGTCACGCGGCAGGCGGCGGGGGCGACCAAGCATTACCT
>NZ_JAUNPC010000175.1:0-1874 GCF_030536915.1 Paracoccus sp. (in: a-proteobacteria) | reverse complement strand
GGGGCGATCTACCTGGCGCTGACGCTGGTCTCGAACCTCGTTCTCGGCCTGATCGAGCGCCGCTCCCGGCGCGGCCTGGGCGGGGTGGCCTGAATGGCGCTGTCCCGATCCACCGACATCGAACAGGGCGCGCGCCTTGCCCCCTGGCTGAAGCCGCATCGTGTGGTGCTGATCGCCATCGCCGTGGCCCTGGTGGCGGCAGCGGCGGCAGGCGGCCGCTGGGACTGGCTGCCGCGCTACCTGCCGCGCCTGGGGCAGGGGCTGGCGATGACGCTGGCCATGCTGCTGGGCTCGGCCGTTCTGGGCTTTCTTCTGGCGCTGCCGCTGGGGCTGGCGCAGGCGGTCGGCCCGGCCTGGCTGAAATGGCCGGCCAAGGCCTTCTGCACCGTGATCCGGGGCACGCCGCTGCTGCTGCAGCTGTGGCTGCTGTATTACGGCCTCGGCTCGCTGTTCCCGTCCATTCCCGGCCTGCGCGAATCGTTCCTCTGGCCCTATCTTCGGGAAGCATGGCCTTACGGACTGACGGCGCTGACCCTGTCCTTCGCGGCCTACGAGGGCGAGGTCATGCGCGGGGCCTTCGCGGGCGTGCCCGCGGGCGAATTGCAGGCGGGCCGGGCCTTCGGGATGTCGCCCTTCAAGGTGTTCCGCCGCATCTGGCTGCCGCGCGCGGTCCACCGGGCGCTGCCGACGCTGGCGGGCGAGACGGTGCTGCAGCTGAAATCGACGCCGCTGGTGGCGACGATCACGGTGGTCGATCTTTACGGCGTCGTCTCGCGGGTGCGGCAGGAAACCCTGCTGACCTACGAGCCGCTGCTGCTGCTGGCGGCGGTCTACCTGCTGCTGACCGCCGCGCTGGTGATCCTGTTCCGCGTCTTCGAGCGCCGGGTTCCCACGCGCGACGCCTGACCGGGGCCGCGCGTCAGCCCGGCCGCGCGGGGGGGTATCGCAGCACGGGGTGGTTCTCGCACAGGCTCTGCGCCCCCGCCTGGGGGGGGTTTGTGGAAGGGTCGTATTGCGGCGCGACCTCGACCACGTCGCCGCCGACCAGGTTCAGCCCCTTCAGGCCCCGCAGCAGTTCCTGCGCCTCGCGCGTGGTCAGCCCGCCGATCTCGGGCGTGCCGGTGCCGGGGGCGAAGGCGGGGTCGAGGCTGTCGATGTCGAAGCTCAGATAGGTCGGCCCGTCGCCCACCACCGCCCGCGCCCGTTCGATGAGGGCGGGGATGCCCAGGGCGTCGATCTCCTCGGCATGGATGACGGTCATGCCCGAGTCATACGAGAACTCCCACAGGTATTCCGAGGCCCCCCGGATGCCGATCTGGATGCAGCGCGCGGGGTCCAGGACGCCGTCCAGCACCGCGTTGCGGAAGGGGCCGCCGTGGTGGAACTTCGTCTGGTCGAAGGCGCCGCCGGTGTCGCAATGGGCGTCGATGTGGATCAGCCCCACGGGGCGATCGCGCCCGACCGCGCGCAGGATGGGATGGGTGATCGAATGGTCGCCCCCCACCGACAGGGGCAGGGCGCCCGCGTCGAGGATCAGGCCCAGCCAGCGCTCGATGTTCTCGTGGCACTGTTCCAGCCGGTAGCGGCTGTCGAAGGGCACGTCGCCCACGTCGGCCACGCGCAGCTCGTGCACGGGGGCGCTGTCCAGCGCGTGGTTGTAGGGGCCGATCCGCTCGATCCCCCGCAGCGCCCGCGGCCCGAAGCGGGCGCCCGAGCGGTTGGTCACGCCCAGGTCCATCGGCACCCCCAGCAGCGCCACCTGCAGGCCCGAGAAATCGGGAGCGTCCGTTGTCACCTGCCGATAGGGCGCGTTCAGAAGCGTCGGCACCCCGCTGTAGGGCGCGGCGCGGGTGCCGCCGGGGGAAAAGATCTTC
>NZ_JAUNPC010000091.1 GCF_030536915.1 Paracoccus sp. (in: a-proteobacteria) | reverse complement strand
GCTCGGCGTTTTCGGCGATCAGGTCGGCCACCCGCAGCAGCAGCCTGCCGCGCGCACTGGCGGTCAGCCCGGCCCATTCCGGCGAGCGGAAGGCGGCCCTTGCAGCGGCGACGGCAGCATCGACCTCGGCCGGGCCGTCCAGCGGGATCAGCGCCCAAGGCTTGCCAGTGAAGGGATCGAAGGCCTCGAAGGTGCCGCGTACCGGCACGAGCCGGCTGTCGACCGTGTTCTGGAACTGCTGCAACGCCATGTCGTCTCTCCGGCAGCTTGTCTCGCTTGCATGAAATCGGACAAGGGCGGCGGGCCGCCCTTCCGTAAGGATTCAGCAGGTTCCAAGCCCCAGATTGGCCCGGAAACGGTTCTTGATGAAGACCGCATCGCGCGGCGGCAGCGAGCGCGGCAGGTTCTCGGCCCTGATCTTCAGGACGAACAGGCGCGGGCCGTCCGCGGGCTGGCGCAGGCGTTCGGCCAGGGCATCCACCTCGTCGAGGCTGCACAGTTCGGCGGTGTCCGCAAAGCCCGCTGCCGCGGCGATCCTGTCCAAGGCGATGCCGCGTCCCGTATGGCTCGGCTGCATTCCGGTCTCGCCGAAATGCTGGTTGTCCAGCACGATGATGTCGAGGTTCCTCGGACCCGCGACGGCGATGGTCGCAAGCGCGCCGAAGGCCATCAACTGCTCGCCATCGCCGGTGATCACCATGACGCGCTTGTCAGGCTGCGCCTGCGCAAGACCCAGGCCGGTCAGCGCGGCGCCGCCCATGGCGCCCCAAAGGTAATAGTTGCCGTCGCTGTCGCCTGCCGCATGAACGTCATAGCTGGGCGAGCCGAGGCCCGTCACCACCAGCGCCCCGTCGCGGGCAGCCAGCAGCTTGCCCACCGCCGCGCGGCGATCCATTGCGGAACCGGTCATGTCGCTCACCATTTCTTCTTGCCAAGCAGGCGCTGGCCGATCAGCACCGCGACCTGCTGGTCCGCATCGAAGGCCATCCCGGCGGCCTGCGCCACGACCTCGACCAGATCCTCGCCCGTTTCCGCCCGCAGCACGGTGACGCCGATGGCCTTCAGCGAGGCTTCGGTCGCCCGCCCCATCGGCACCTGCCACGGGTTGAACTCGGCCCATTCGCCCCGCATCGTCACCAGCATCAGCAGCGGCGTCCGCGTCTGCACCGGCAGGGACAGCATGTTGATGCAGTTTCCCACGCCCGAGGATTGCATCAGCACCACGGAACGCTGGCCGCCCAGCCATGCACCGGTGGCGATGGCAATGCCTTCCTCCTCGGTCGTCAGGACGTTGGTCGTGACCTCCGCATCCTCGCCGAACAGCCGGATCAGGGTCGAATGGCCCGCGTCCGGCACATAGGACATCTGGCGGATCCCTGCGGCCTTCAGCACCTCGTAAAGCTCAAGCGGCCAGTCCCTGGCCAGATCCCGGGCCTTTCCGCCCGCGGAAATCACTTCGGCGACAGTCACTGCATGTCTCCCGGCATGGACGGTTTCGCCTTTGCATAGCCTTGCCCGGATCGGATCACATCGACCCTTTTTCTTGGGCAGATATAGCCGCATTGTATGGCATGGAAATTTCCCAGCTGCGCACCCTGATCCATGTCGCCGAACTCGGCAGCCTGTCAAAGGCGGCCGACCGCCTGCATATCGCCCAGCCCGCGCTCAGCCGGCAGATCCGGCTTCTGGAGGAGGAACTGGGCGCGCGCCTCTTCGACCGGCATGGCCGCGGCATGATCCTGACCGATCAGGGGCAGGACGTTCTGCGCCATGCCTTGCGGGTCATGGCGGAACTGGAGGAGATCCGCGCCTCGGTTTCCGACGAGGATGCGCCCTTGCGGGGGCATGTCTCGGTCGGAATGCCGCCGACCGTGTCGGATATCCTTGCCGAACCCCTGGTCGCCGCCTTCCGGGAAACCCACCCCGAGGCGACCTTGCGGATCGTCAGCGCCTATTCGGCCTATCTGCTCGACTGGATGCATCGCGGAGAGGTCGATGCCGCCATCCTTTACGATCCCAGGTCCGCGCGCACCCTGCGGGTCCAACCCCTGCTCGAGGAGGTCCTGTTCCTGATCGGGCCGCCGGACGCGGGCCTGTCGCAGGATGTCCCGGTCGATTTCGGCGACCTTGAGGACGAGCGGCTGCTGTTGCCCAGCGAGGGGCATGGACTGCGCAAGATTCTGGACAGATGCGCGGGCGAGCGGGGGTTTGCCCTGCGCGTTCCGGTCGAGGCCGACAGCTATTCGACGCTCAAGCAGCTGGTTCAGGCCGGGCAGGGATCGACCATTCTTCCAAGGGCGCCCATCCACAGGGATCTGGTCTTGGGCCAGCTCTGCGCCGCCCCGCTGCAAAATCCGGTCCCGACACGGCGGTTGATCCTTGCCTGGCCGACAGATCGTCCGGTCCCGCGGCTTGCGCGCTTCGCGGGGCAGGTCATCGCCTCGAATGTCTCGCTGCTGGTCCGGCAGGGTGTCTGGCCGGGACGCCTGCCGACCGAACAGGCGGACACCGACCAGGCGGCAAGGTCCGCCGGAAGGCGCCGCCGCCCCGCGGGAGACGGGCGGCCGTCGCCGCGCGCCGCCGCGCAAAGGCGTGGCTGAGGAAGACAATCCCGCTATAGCTGATCTCGCCGTCTTGTCGTTGTCGGGACGCCTTGTCTCTGGCAAGCAGGCGGCTCCGTGAAGCCGCGCGGATTCCGGCCGATCTGATGCTGCCCTGCCTGGCGGCGCATGTGCCGGGCTGCCCTTCCTGCCGAGGTCCGAATGAACGTCCTGATCGTCTATGCCCATCCCGAACCCACGTCCTTCAATGGCGCGATGAAGGATCTCGCGGTCGAAACCCTGACGGCACAAGGCCATTCGGTCGAGGTATCGGACCTTTATGCGATGGGATGGAACGCGGTCGCGGGTCCTGCCGACATGATCGGCCCACATTCCGACCCGTCCCGTTTCAGCCTGGCGCGGGAACAGACCGTCGCGATGGAGAACGGCACGATCGCCGCCGACATCGCCGCCGAGCAGGCCAAGGTGAGCCGCGCGGATTTCCTGATCCTCCAGTTCCCGGTCTGGTGGTTCGGGATGCCCGCCATCCTGAAGGGCTGGGCGGACCGGGTCTTCGCCCGCGGCTTTGCCTATACGACCGGGCGGAAATACGACACCGGCATGTTCAGGGGGAAACTGGCGATGCTGGCCGCCACCACGGGAACCTCGGCCGACACCTATGCGCCCGACGGGATCGACGGCGACATCCTGACCGTGCTGTGGCCGATCCATAACGGCTTGCTGCGCTATGCCGGCTTCGACGTGCTGCCTCCCTGCATTGCCTATATGCCCGGCCGGGAAGATGAGCCCACTCGGAAGAGGCAACTCGATGCCTATCGCCAGCGGCTGGAAACCATCGCCGAGACGCCGCGCCTGTTCTTCCACCCGGCGGAGGATTATGGCCCGAACGAACGTCTGAAACCGGGCGTGCTCGCCCGTTCGGGGCAACAGCGCAACGTCTGAGTCTCCGATCAGGCCCGAGTTGACGAAGGCCGCGGTGCCAGGACGTGCCTTCAATGATGACCCGTGCCTTGGCGAGGCTGGAGAAGATTCCATCCTCGAGCAGTTCGTCTCGGAGGCCGGAGTTGAAGCTCCCGCAGTAAGGTCAGGACCCATTGATGTGTCTGCTGCGTGATTGAGCCTTTCCCCGATCCTTGGACAGGTTTCCTGCTGATTCAAGCTACTGCCTGGTCCTGCCGATCGGTTTCAATTTTGCTTCAATAGATCACGGCGGGAGGCTGCCCGCCCTGAGCGGTGTGGGGCCGCTGGTGGTTGTAGAAGGTGATCCAGCGGCAGATGGCGGCTTTCGCTTGGGATCCGGTGTCTCAGGCGCGCAGGTGGACGCATTCGCATTTCAGGGATCGCCAGAGGCGTTCGATGAAGACGTTGTCGATGCAGCGCGCTGCCCTTTCCCGTCCATCGAGATCCGGGTGCCAACGCATTTCAACCGTAAGCGTAAGCGGGATGCTGTCCCATGAAGTGGTTTGGCTGGCGCTGATCGTCACCGTGATGTTCGGTGCGGGTCTGCTTGATCAGGATGCCGCAGCGGGCAGGCTGATGACGAGATCATCCCGCATTGCGCCGATGGTTTCCAGCGTCATGTAGCGTACACGCTGGACTGCCCATTCATCGTTCCGTTCGAGCAGCAGTGCGCCAACCAGCCTGACAATGGCGTCGTCGTTCGGGAAGATTCCAACGACATCGGTGCGGCGCTTGATCTCGCCGTTCAGACGCTCGACGGGGTTGGTGGAATGCAGCTTGGTCCGATGTTCCTTGGGAAAGGACATGCAGGCGAAGACGTCGTGCTCGGCCTCGTCCATCAGCAGCGCGAGCTTCGGCACCTTGGGGCGGATCTGGTCGGCCACCGCGCGCCATTGGGTGCTGGCGGCCTCGGGGTTCGGCGGATGACCGCGGGGCCATCCACGATCATCTATCCGCCTCACCCTGCGCGAAGGCGGTGGCGATGAAGGCCGAGACCACCCGCCGCCCGCTCTTGCCGGCATGGGCCGCGATATTCCGTTGGAAATGCATGCGGCAGCGTTGCCAGGTGGCGCTGAGCACCTTCGACACCGCGGCCTTGATGCCTTCGTGCGCATCGCTGATCACCAGCTTCACCCCGCGCAGGCCTCGTCGCCTCAACTTGCGCAGGAACTCGGTCCGGATCGGCTCGGCCTCTGAGGTGCCGATCTCCGGGCCCAGCACCTCGCGCCGCCCATCGGTGTTCACGCCGATGGCGATGATGACGGCGACCGAGACGATCCGCCCGCCGCGCCGGACCTTGAGGTAGGTCGCGTCGATCCAGAGGTAGGGCCGTCGGCGTATACGCCGACCCTTCCAGCGGGCGGTTCGGAAAGGCCTTCACCTTGCCGTCGATCTCTTCGCACAGACGGCTGACCTGGCTCTCGGAGATGCCGGACATGCCCATCGCCTTGACCAGGTCGTCCACGGAGCGGGTCGAGATGCCCTGCATGCAGGCTTCCTGGATCACATCGGTCAGGGCCCTCTCGGCCATCCGGCGCGGCTCGAGGAAACCCGGGAAGTAGCTGCCCTTGCGCAGCTTCGGGATGCGCAGATCGACCGTTCCGGCCCGCGTCTTGCGTCGACGCATGCGTCGACCGGTCGCGATACCCGTTGCGTTGAGCCCGCCTGCCGGGATCCTTCTCACCGTAGGGCGCGCCCGTCACAGCGCCAACCTCCAGCTCCATCAGTCGCTCGGCCGCAAAGCTGATCATTTCACGCAAGCCGGATCGGCGTCGGGACCTTCTCCACGAGATCGCGGAAGTTCATCATGACGGTGGTCATCGGTGGAAGCTCCGGTCCAGCTTTGGTGTCAGCAACCAGACCCTGCCGGAACAGCGCCGGTGACCACCTCAGCCAGAACCTACACCACGCAGCGCGACAGCATCACGGGTGGCGGACGTTTCAAGGTGAATATTGCTGGGAATCGGCCGGATGTCTGCTTACAGGAAGCGCCTGTAAGCATGTGGTCGCCACATGCAGCGGACTGTGACTTCGCCGGGGGACCCATGTCCGGTTGGATTCCGGGGCCGCCCACCACTTCCCCCCTTTCAGGCCGGGCAGATGGTGGTCGCTGATCGCCAAGAGGATGCAGATGACGGACAGCACCGATCGCAACAGCCGCCAGGCCGAACGCGAGGCCCGAAAGGCCCGGCGCATCGCCGAACGCGAGGCGCTGCGCGCCGAGCGGCAGGCGGAACGCGCCGCCCGTGCAAAGCCCGCGGGCAAGGACCACCGGCCCGCCGCAGCGCCACAGGGCGATCCGGTGCAGCCGGAGGGCGCGGATCGCGTCACCGCGACATCGGGCGCCCCTGAAAGTGCCGCGCCCCCTTCGGTCCCGCCGAAATTCGACATCCTCGTCGTTGCGCAGGGCGGCGGGATCGACCGGCAGGCCGCGATCCTTGCCGCCAGCCTGCGCCGCAACGCGCCCGGCTTCCGGGGCCGCCTGGTCGTCGCCGAACCGCAGCCCGAGGGCGCATGGTCGGGCACCGATCCGCGCATGTCGGCCGAGGCCCGCGCCGCACTTGAGGCCCTCGGCGCCGACATCCGCCCGCTGGTCGCCCGCGACTTCGGCCGCAGCTATCCTTACGGCAACAAGATCGAGGCGCTGGCGCTGCTGGACCCCGGTCGGCCCTTCCTGTTTCTGGACAGCGACACGCTGATCCTGGGCGACATCGACGCGCTGCCCTTCGATTTCGCGCGCCCCTCGGCCTCGATGCGGCGCGAGGGAAGCTGGCCCCAGCCCCCCGCCTATCGCCAGACCTACGCTTCGATCTGGCGCTCGCTTTACGACCGCTTCGGGCTGGACATGGACGGCTCGCTGGACCTGTCCCAGCCCGAAGAGCATTGGGAGCGCTTCCTTTACTTCAACGCCGGCTGGTTCTTCGGCGCCGACGGCCCCGAGTTCGGCCGCCGCTTCCGCGACTGGGCCGTGGCGGTGCGCGACGATCCGGGCGAGGCCCTGGCCTGCCAGTCGCTGGACCCATGGCTCGACCAGGCGGTGCTGCCGCTGGTGATCCACAGCTTCGGCGGCGGGCGCCCCGGCCCGGAGCTGGCCGGACTGGATGGCGAGTTGACCTGGCACTGGCGCAACCTGCCCCTGCTTTACGCCCGCGGCCCCCAGCGCGCCATCGACGAGTTCGAGGCCATTGCCGCCCTGCCCGTGATCGCGCCCCTGCTGTCCGGCTGGCAGGCGGCCGAGCGCCTGATCGGCGACGGCAGCGGCCGCCGCCGGATCAGGCCCATGTTCGCCGACTATCCCCCCCTCGCCCCCGAGCGCGGCATCCGCAAGCGGCTGAAGCAGGCCGAGCTGTGGTTCGACTGACCGGGGCTTCGGGCGGTCACAAATATCCCGGGGCCGGCGCCCGGCACGGGCGGCAGGGGCAGCGCTCCCCTTGCGGCCGTGCCGTTGCGCCCCGGCATCCTCTTGCGCTAAGCCGGGCCGTCCTTGGACAAGGAGCCGACCATGCCTGACACCGACATTTCCCGCCGCGCCACCATCACCCGCAAGACCGCGGAAACCGACATCACGGTGACGGTGGATCTGGACGGGCGCGGCCGGTCCAGCAGCCGGACGGGCGTGGGCTTCTTCGACCACATGATCGACCAGTTGGCCCGCCATTCGCTGATCGACATCGACCTGCAGGCCACGGGCGACCTGCATATCGACGACCACCACACGGTCGAGGATTGCGGCATCGCGCTGGGACAGGCGCTGGCGCAGGCGCTGGGCACCAAGCGCGGCATCCGCCGCTACGGCAGCTTCCACCTGGCGATGGACGACGCGCTGATCCGCGCGGCGCTGGACCTGTCGGGGCGGCCCTTCCTCGTCTGGAACGTGCCTTTCCCGTCCGCGACGATCGGCCGCTTCGACACCGAGCTGGTGCGCGAGTTCTTCCAGGCGCTGTCCACCCACGGCGGCATCACCCTGCATGTGGACCGATTGCACGGGCTGAACGCGCATCACATCGCCGAGGCCACGTTCAAGGCCGTGGCCCGTGCCCTGCGCGAAGCCGTCGAGCCCGACCCGAGGATGGCGGGCGAACTTCCCTCGACCAAGGGCGCGCTCTGAGATGCGGGTCGCCCTGATCGACTATGAAAGCGGCAACCTGCATTCGGCGGCCAAGGCGGTGGCACTGGTCGGCGCGAAACGCGGCGCCGAGGTCGAGGTCACGTCAGACCCGGATGTGGTCGCCTGCGCCGACCGGATCGTCCTGCCGGGCGACGGCGCCTTTCCGGCCTGCCGCGCGGCCTTCGACGCCGTCCCCGGCCTGCACGAGGCGCTGGAACAGGCCGTCAGGCAGCGCGGCATCCCCTTCCTCGGCATCTGCGTCGGCATGCAGATGCTGGCGGACGAGGGGCTGGAATACCGACCCACCCCCGGCTTCGGCTGGATCGGGGGCCGGGTGGAACGCATCATGCCCGACGACCCCAGCCTGAAGGTGCCGCACATGGGCTGGAACGACCTGATCCTCCACCGCCCGCATGCCGTTCTGGACGGCGTGCCCTCGGGCGGCCACGCCTATTTCGTCCACAGCTGGCATTTCGTCACCGAGCGCCCCGAGGACCTGGTAGCCTCGGTCGATTACGGCGGCCCGGTGACGGCGGTGGTGGCCCGCGACAACATCCTGGGCCTGCAGTTCCACCCCGAGAAGTCGCAGGCGCTGGGCCTGCGCATCCTCGGCAATTTCCTCGACTGGAAACCCTGAGCGCGTCTGCGGGGTTCCGCCCCCCGGTTCACGCGCCGGGGGGAGCGTTTCGGCAGGGAAGGTCAGCGGTCCGGCATGGCCGCGCGCAGCAATTCCCGGCCCTCGTCCCCGGTCGGCTTGCCGAAGCGGCCGAGCATGCGGGTCATGATCTGGTCTCGCGACTGGCGGTAAAGCGCCAGCTTCGCCTCGCGCGCCTCGGTGATCCCCGAAGGGTCCATGATCGGCCAGTATTCCACGTCCAAATGAAAGTGCCGCGTCAGTTCCAGCGCCTGGTGCTTGCTGGCGGGCGACAGCGCCACGATCAGGTCGAACTGCCCCAGATCGTCGCCCCAGTCGCGCATGTCCTCGAAGCTGCGGGTGCGGTGGCGCGACAGCTCGATCCCGATCTCGTGGCAGACGGCGATGGCGAAGCCGTCGATCTCCATGTCGTTGTGGACGCCCGCCGACTGCACGTAAGCCTGTCGGCCGTAGAACTTCTTCATCATCCCCTCGGCCATGGGCGAGCGGATGGCGTTGTGATCGCAGCAGAACAGGACCGAATTCGGGATGCCGGCCTTGTCCTCCACCGGGGTTATTCCGCCACCAGCGCGCAGATCAGGGTGAACAGGCGGCGCGAGGTGTCGATGTCCACGCTGGCCTTGCCGTCCAGACGCTCCTGCAGGGTGCGCGCCCCTTCGTTGTGGATGCCGCGCCGGGCCATGTCGATGGCCTCGATCTGGGCGGGGGGCAGGCGCTTGACCGCGTCGAAATAGCTTTCGCAGATCTGGAAGTAATCCTTCACCACCTGCCGCAGCGGACCCATCGCCAGGTGGAACTCGGCCAGCCTTTCGCCGGCTTCCGAGGACAGCTCGAACACCAGCCGCCGGTCGCGCACCGCCAGCAGCAGCGCGTAGGGACCGCTGGGCGCGGGCTGGCCGGCGCGGCCGGGCAGGGCGAGGCTGTTGTCCTCGAGCAGGTCGAAGATGGCGACGCGGCGCTCCTGCTCCATCTCGGGCGAGGCGGGGGGCAGGGCGGAATCGTCGATCTCGACGCGGATCAGGCGATCGGTTGTCATCGGACGGGCCCCCTCTGGCTGGCGCTGCCGCTTGCGGCGGGTGCCACGATCACGGCAAGCGCGGGATCATTCAAGCGCGAAACGCCGTCAGCCCCGGTTCAGCGTGGCCAGCCGCGCCTCGATGGACCGGGCATGGGCGGAAAGCCCCTCGGATTCGGCCAGCCGGACCGCCGCCGGTCCGATGGCCGCAAGCGAGCCGGGGTCCAGCCGCGACAGCGTCGTGCGCTTGAGGAAATCCATCACCGACAGCCCCGAGGAAAACCGCGCCGAGCGTGCCGTCGGCAGGACATGGTTCGGCCCACTGACATAATCGCCCGCCGCCTCGGGCGTCCAGCCGCCGAGGAAGATGGCGCCCGCGTGGCTGACCTGCGCGGCCAGCGCCTCGGGGTCGTCCACGCATAATTCCAGATGCTCGGGCGCAATGCGGTCGGACAGTGCCACGGCCTCGGCCAGGTCGCGGGTCTCGATCACCGTGCCGTGGTCGCGCCAGCTTGCGCCGGCGATCCCGGCGCGGGGCAGGGTGGGCAGCAGCCGCTCGAGCTCTGCCGCGACGGCCTGCGCCAGCGCCGCATCCGGCGTGATCAGGATCGACTGCGCGTCGGCGTCATGTTCCGCCTGCGCCAGCAGGTCCAGCGCCAGCCATTCCGGGTTCTGCGCCCCCTCCGCGATCACCAGCACCTCGGACGGCCCGGCGATGCTGTCGATGCCCACGCGGCCGAAGACCTGCCGCTTGGCCGCCGCGACATAGGCGTTTCCCGGCCCGGTGATCTTGTCCACCGGACGGATCGTCTCGGTCCCGTAAGCCAGCGCCGCGATCGCCTGCGCCCCACCGATGCGGTAGACCTCATCCACCCCGGCGATCCGGCAGGCCAGCAGCACCAGCGGATTGACCTCACCGCGCGGCGTCGGCACGCAGACCACCAGCCGCCCGACCCCCGCGGCCCGCGCCGGAATGGCGTTCATCAGCACCGATGAGGGATAGCTTGCCTGTCCCCCCGGCACGTAAAGCCCCGCGGACGAAACCGGCGTCCAGCGCCAGCCCAGCCGCGCCCCCGCCTCGTCCGTCCACATCGCGTCTTCGGGCATCTGCCGCGCGTGATAGGCCCGGATGCGCGCGGCCGCGAGTTCCAGCGCCGCGCGATCCTCGGCCGATACCTGCGCCGCCGCGGCCTCGATCTCGGCCGGGGAAAACCGCAGCCCTTCGGCCGTCAGTTCCAGCCGGTCGAAGCGCCCGGTCAGTTCGACCAGCGCCGCATTCCCCCGCGCCCGCACATCCGCGATGATCGCCGCCACGGCATCGCCCACATCGGCGG
>NZ_JAUNPC010000174.1 GCF_030536915.1 Paracoccus sp. (in: a-proteobacteria) | reverse complement strand
GTGAAGGACGGGGAAATCCACACGCCGCTGGCCGACGCCTTCCTGAACGGCATCACCCGGCAGACCGTCATCCAGATGTGCAAGGACGAGGGCATGACGGTGCACGAGCGCCACATCCTGCCCGAGGAGGTCGAGGGCTTCCAGGAATGCTTCCTGACCGGATCGGCGGCCGAGGTGACCCCGGTCGCCCAGATCGGCGAGGACTGGCATTTCCAGGTGGGACCGACCACGCGCAGGATCGCCGAAAGCTACGAGGCGCTGGTGCGGACGTAACCACCAGCTTCCGAAATATCTGGAACCGTCCGAAGGTAACGCGCTTTTCGGGCGGCGCCCTCCGTTGCGGGACGCGACGTTGAGCGTTACATGCCGCCCATGCTGGACAATCGCCCCCAACTGCCGCCCGAAATCGCCCGCCGCCGGACCTTCGCGATCATCGCGCACCCGGACGCCGGCAAGACCACGCTGACCGAGAAGTTCCTGCTGTTCGGCGGGGCGATCCAGATGGCCGGCCAAGTCCGCGCCAAGGGCGAGGCGCGGCGGACGCGGTCCGACTTCATGAAGATGGAGCAGGACCGGGGGATTTCCGTGTCCGCATCCGCCATGTCCTTCGACTTCGGGCCTTACCGCTTCAACCTCGTGGACACGCCCGGCCACTCGGACTTTTCCGAGGACACCTATCGCACCCTGACCGCCGTGGACGCCGCTATCATGGTGATCGACGGGGCCAAGGGTGTGGAATCCCAGACCCGGAAGCTGTTCGAGGTCTGCCGGATGCGCGACCTGCCGATCCTGACCTTCTGCAACAAGATGGACCGGGAAAGCCGCGACACCTTCGAGATCATCGACGAGATCCAGGAAAACCTCGCCATCGACGTGGCGCCTGCCTCGTGGCCCATCGGTTCGGGCCGCGACTTCCTGGGCACCTACGACCTGCTGCACGACCGGCTGGAGCTGATGGACCGCGCCGACCGCAACCGCGTGGCGGAATCGATCAGCATCTCCGGCCTCGACGACCCCAAGCTGGCCGAGCACATCCCTGCCGACCTGCTGGAAAAGCTGCGCGAGGAGGTCGAGATGGCGCGCGAACTGCTGCCTACCTTCGACCGCAAGTCCTTCCTTGAAGGACACATGACGCCGATCTGGTTCGGCAGCGCCATCAACAGCTTCGGCGTCAAGGAACTGATGCTGGGCATCGGCGAGTTCGGCCCTCAGCCCCAGCCCCAGAACGCCGCCGAGCGCGAGATCGCGCCCGAGGAAGGCGACGTCACCGGCTTCGTCTTCAAGGTGCAGGCCAACATGGACCCCAAGCACCGCGACCGCGTGGCCTTCGTGCGCCTCGCCTCGGGGCATTTCGAGCGGGGGATGAAGCTGCTGCACGTGCGGTCGAAGAAGCCGATGGCGGTGTCGAACCCCGTGCTGTTCCTCGCCGCCGACCGGGAACTGGCCGAGGACGCCTGGGCCGGCGACATCATCGGCATCCCCAACCACGGCCAGTTGCGCATCGGCGACGCGCTGACGGAAGGCGAGGCGCTGCGCTTCACCGGCATCCCCTCCTTCGCACCGGAACTGCTGCAGAATGTGCGGGCGGGCGATCCGATGAAGGCCAAGCATCTGGAAAAGGCGCTGATGCAGTTCGCCGAGGAAGGCGCGGCCAAGGTCTTCAAGCCGATGATCGGCTCGGGCTTCATCGTGGGCGTGGTCGGCGCGCTGCAGTTCGATGTGCTGGCGAGCCGGATCGAGCAGGAATACGGTCTGCCGGTGCGGTTCGAACCCTCGCAATTTACATCCGCCCGCTGGCTTTCCGGCCTGAAGGAGAAGGTCGAGGCCTTCGCGCAAACCAACAAGCAGCACATGGCGACGGATAACGACGGCGATGCGGTCTATCTGACCCGGCTGCAATGGGACATCGACCGCGTCGTGCGCGATCATCCAGAGTTGAAGCTGACGGCGACGAAGGAGATGATGATTTAGGCAGGATCGGGCGGCGCAAGAAACCGGCTAACCTTATGTGCCTGCAAGCTTGGAGGTCAGATTCCTGCGGCCCTAAGATCAAAAAATTTAGGAATAAAAAGCTCATGAGCGACAATAAGCCGGGAAATCCGAGGCGCGCGAATGCGCTCGAGGATACAGAGCGGATGATCGTCACCTACTTGCGAGCGCAGCACTTGCCTGGTGTAGACACCGATGACGAAGCGGGCGTCGCGTTAGAGATTGAACAGGGTGAACTGGCTCGCATCAGCTGGCATAGCATGTGCACTCTGCGCAGCATTTGCTACCGCACAGCCTGTCATGTGCTTTGGACACATGACAACCGTAGGAGTGGCACCTCCAGCACAATCACATGAGCCTAATCTAAGTGAGGCAAAGGCCTCGTTCCACCCTGCGAAATAGCTGGTCTTGCCCCCGTTTCGCCGGGCAGTCAGGCGGTTGCGGATTGAGCTGCGATGAACTCGCGGGGCGAGCGCATCTTCAGCCCTGAGTGCGGGTGGTTGTCGTTGTAGTCCTCGATCCAAGTGCCGATCAATCTAAGGACGTTCTGCGCGTCCGGCAATGGCGTGACCTGGACGTAGTCGCGCTTCAGGGTTTTGACGAAAGCCTCGGACATGCCGTTGCTCTGCGGGCTGCGCACCGGCGTGAAGCAGGGCTTCAGGCCGAGCTGGCGGGCGAAGATCTGCGTGTCCTTGGCGATGTAAGGTGAGCCGTTGTCGGTGAGAACCTCGATGACCGATGGCGCGCGCAG
>NZ_JAUNPC010000090.1:8438-10839 GCF_030536915.1 Paracoccus sp. (in: a-proteobacteria) | reverse complement strand
TCCAGCACCACCGCGCAGCGCAGCGTGCCCGAGGCGATGATGTCGTCCAGCTTGTCGGCGTGCGCCGCGCCCGCGGCGGCGGTGGCGGCGACCAGCGCCGCGCCGAGGATCGAGGTCTTCATGGTGTCACTCCCTGTGTGGCTCGTTGGCCGTATCGAATCCTGACCTTTGTCAGCTATCCGCGCCGTCTTCGTCGGATCAACCTGAAAATACAGACAGTATGCAGGGTTGATCCGACATAACGGCGGCAGCGTCACGCGGCGTAGTCGCTGACGCCGGGCAGCTTGCTCCATTCCGCGTACCAGGTGCGGAACTGGGTGAACTGCGCCTCGGCCCAGGCGCGCTGGCTGGGGCTGAGTTCGTCCGTCTCGTTGAAATGCAAGGCATATTCGGCATCGCCCTGCATGACCATCATGTGCTTGTAATACAGCACGAGATCGGTGCCCTCGTCCCAGGTCGACAGCACCTCAAGCGCCTCGCCCAACTCGCGGGCGCGGGCGCGGGCGTTCACGTCACCCGCCGCCGCCGCCCGCGAAAGCGCCACCATGTGCAGGATTTCCTTGGGGATCACGTTGCCGATCCCGGTGATGGTGCCGAAGGCGCCCGCCTTGACATAGCCGTGGTAGACGCCGGTATCGACGCCCGCCATCAGCACCACGTCCGGGTTGCCGCTGGTGATGTGCTCGGACGCGTAGGTCATCGCCTGCGGGCCGCCGAATTCCTTGAAGCCGACGAGGTTCGGATGCTCGGCCCGCAGGGCGACGAACAGGTCGGCCTTGGTCTCGAAACCGTAATGGGGGCTGTTGTAGATCACCGCCGGCAGGTCGGGGGCGGCGGCAAGGATCGCCTTGAAGTGGTTCTTCTGCGCGATGGGCGAGTTGCCGCGCGACAGCACCCGCGGGATCACCATCAGCCCGGCCGCGCCCACCTTCTGCGCATGGGCCGCGTGGGCCACGGCCGAGGCCGAGTTCACCGCGCCCGTCCCCACGATCACCGGCAGGCCCGCCTTGACCAGCCGCTCGACCCCTTCCATCCGCTGCGCGTCGGTCAGCAGCGGCCAGTCGCCCATGGACCCGCAATAAACCAGCGCCGACATGCCGGCGTCGATCAGTTCCTGCCCCTTGCGGACCAGCGCATCGAAGTCGGGCTGGCGGTCGGACGTGCAGGGCGTCATCAGCGCCGGGATCACGCCGGTGAAGATCTCGGTGTTCATCTTGGCTCCTGTGGTGCAGCGGGCGGGCATGAGCCTGCCGATTCGGATGTCACCACCTGTTCTAGCAACTGTATTTTCCCTGTCGACATAAATATGCCGCCTGCTACAGCGCCATGTCGTCCCGCCGGTCACGGGCGACAAAGGTCTGGATCTGCCGCACGATCTGGTCGGCATGGGCGCGTGACAGCCGGTCGCACAGGTCCACGTCCCGCGCCTCGACCGCGGCGATCAGCGCCTCGTGCTCGTCGACATATTCCTGCGGCAGCCGATCCTCGTAGGACTGGTAATAAAGCCTCAGCAGCCGCCGCCCCTCGTCCAGTACCCGCAGGAACAGGCCGATGTAATAGGGATTGCCCCCCGCCTCGGCGATGGCGGCATGGAAGGCGCGGTTGGTCGCGATCATGGCAAGCGCGTCCTGCGCGGCCACGGCCTCTGCGAACTCGGCCTGCGCGGCGCGGATCGGCTCCAGATCGGCGGGCTTGTGGTGCAGCGCGGCCAGCCGCGTGGTCACGCGATACATCAGCGTGATTGCGTCGAAGAAATGATGCAGGTTCAGGAAGTCGATATTGGCGACGATGGTGGTGCGGTTCGGCAGCGCCTCGACCAGCCCCTCGCCCGCCAGCCGCACCAGCGCCTCGCGGATGGGGGTGCGCGACATGCCGAAGCGTTCGGCCAGCGCGACCTCGTCGATGGGACTGCCGGGCGGCAGGACCAGATCCAGGATCTCGTCGCGCAGCACGCCATGCACCAGCCGCACCCCCGATCCGCGCTTGCGTTCGGCGGGCGATTCGTTGTCGGTCTCGGGCATCCGCTGGCTCCAGGCGATCGGGTCTGGCGCGGCTGTTACCGGCTGGCCGGAAAAGCGTAAAGGCTGGGGAAGGATGGTACCGCCTCCCCGGCTTGAACGGGGGACCTCTGGATCCACAATCCAGCGCTCTGACCAACTGAGCTAAGGCGGCACAGGCGCAGCAGATAGACCCTTGCCGCGGGTGATGCAAGCCTCTCTTGCCGCCTGGCGCCGCGGTCGGCTAGACCGTCCGGGTCAAGCTGTGCAGGGGAAAGGTGCGATGGGCATCAACAAGGAAAGCGACGTCGCCGCCAATCTGCAGATCGGGCCGACCGACCTCGGGATGGTCCGCATCTATGTCGAGGGCGAGGGGGTCGAGCTGCCGCTGGACTTCGATCCCG
>NZ_JAUNPC010000090.1:0-8338 GCF_030536915.1 Paracoccus sp. (in: a-proteobacteria) | reverse complement strand
GCGGCCCCTTGCACAGGCAGGCCAAGGCCCCCAACTATGATCCCGGCGGGTTTCTGCTCTTCTCGTGATCGGCCATTTTTCCCACTGGCCTATAACTTCTCCGAGGGGGCTGGCTCTGTCAGGGCCCTGGTCCTGTTACCCGGCACCCACCTGGACATCCAGGCTTTCGGGGGAACCTGCGCCGGCACGGTCGCTGCGGTTCCCGCCACCTGAAAAGGCCGCTCCTGTCGGGAGCGGCCTTTTTCGCTTGCGCGGGAGACGCAAAAGGAAAGGGCGGCTGGATGGCCGCCCTTCCCCGATGAGACTTCCGACAGGGAACGATCAGAAGCCGTAGACGAGCGAGACGCCCAGCGTGTTGTCGGTCCGGGTCTCGCGGGTCGAGACATACTCGGTCTTGTAGGACACGCGGGTCGAGAAGGCGTCCGTCATGCGGAAGTTCAGGCCCAGTTCGTTCGTGGCCGTGTCGTTGGCATCCGACGTCAGGTAGTCGGTGTCGTTGGTCAGGAAGAACTGGTCGTTGAACCGGTGGTAGAACCGCGACGACACGATATAGCCTTCGCTGGTGTCCGAGTTGGTGTCGGTGGTGCGAAGACCAGCCGGGGTGATCGCCGTCTCAACTTCCTTGGCGTAGCGGATGCCGATACCAGCCTGCACGCGCCAAGCGGTGGTGTCGTTGTTGATGATCCGGTAGCCCGGACCCACACCGAAGAACGCATCGCGGCGCAGCGTGCCGTCACGATCCAGGAAGTCCGCGTCGCTGAGGTCATCCAGATCCACGCCGTCGGTGGTCAGGCGACCGATGGCGAAGGCATAGAACTGGTCGTTGAAGTAGTAGTTGCCGTCATAGATGACCGACACTTCTTCGGTCTCGGCATTGCCTTCATTGTCCTCGCTGTAGGCAAGCAGGATGCCCACCGACTGCTGGAAGTTGCCGACATTGTGCGAAATGCGGCCAGCCAGGTTGAGGTCCTGGTTCTCGCTGGTGCCGTCACGGCCGGCATAGGTCAGCGCAACCGACCCGAAGGTCCCAGTGCGGCGGTCGGCCGGCCCGAAGCGGGCAGCGTCTTCGGAACGGTCGAAATCGTCCCGAACGTCATCCTCGATATCGTCAAGACGGTCCTCGATGGCCGAGGCGCCCGTGATGTTGCCGCCGGTCGCAAACTCGGACTGGGCGAAAGCCGGCGCGCCCAGAAGCAGAGCCAGGGCCGATGCGCTGGTGAACAGGGAAATCTTCTTCATGCTGAACCTCTCGATCCTCTTGCGGCCACTGTCTTGGGCCGCTCGGTGCTACAACGCAGATGTAGGGAGATCGTGCCCGGTCATTAAGAGAGTCGCGGAAGACTGCTGTTATGACGAAAACGTGAAGGAACTTTCATCAAACTCATGCAACTACAGGGCATCGTGGTCCGATTCTGATAACTTCTTTCCCGATTTTCTTTCACTTACAGGTTGTTAACTTGCTTCCGGCAGCATGGCGACAAGCTCTGGACCGCTTTGCCTCGGGAACGAACTGCGGCCCGGACTTGCATCCGGGCCGCATATTTCTGTTGCAAAACTCCCACAATCCGGGCGCGAAGATGGCTTTTCTGCACTTCGCCAGATTGAATCACGGGCGGCGCGAAGGGGCCGCGATCCGGACCACCGCAGGTTGTGGCGGCGTCACCGGCGCCCGTCCGCCCCCGCGCGGAGGCTGCTCGGGTTCGGCCATCCGCATCACCGCGATGGCGAATTGCACGCCCGCGAAGACGAGGGTGTTGAAGATGGCCAGCATCGCCAGCGCCAGCCAGCCGCCCGTGGTTTCAAGCGTCAGATGCCGCAGGTTCGCGACGTCCAGCCCAACCAGCGCCGCGGTGAAGGCGACGGCAAGCAGGAAGCCGAAGACGATGTTGCGGATGTAAAGGCGGATGAGCTCGGGCATCGCGCGGCCTCCCATGCGTGACCCTTGATATGTAGGGTGCCGCAAGCGGCCTGTCACCGCCTGAATGGCTAGAAAGCTTCTGGACGGGCGGCGCGGGCCATGTGGTCCAGGACGGCATTGACGAAGCGCGCCTCTTTCCCGTCGGGGAAGAAGGCGTCGGCCACGGCGACATATTCCGAGATCACCACCCGCGGAGGGGTATCCGCCCCCACCAGCTCGGCCCCGGCGGCGCGGAAGACGGCGCGCAGCACCGGGTCGATGCGGTCGATGGGCCATTTCGCCACCAGCGCCCGGTCGGTCAACTGGTCGATACGGGCCTGCCAGTTTACCACCCCATCCACGATACGCTCGAACAGGTCCTCGTCGGCCTCGGGCGAGGTGCCCTCGTCATAGTCGACGCCGATGCGCCAGTTGGCGAACTCGCGCACGACGCGGTCGGCGGACTGGTCGGCGGCCTCCATCTGGAACAGCGCCTGCACCGCATAGACGCGGGCTGCGGCGCTGAGGGCGCGGCGGTTCGGTCGCGGCTGCGCGGGCATGTCGCTCATCCCTGCCCCGATCCGTCCAGTTCGCCCGCAAGCCGGATCACGTCGCGCTCGCCGTCGCGGCCGAAGCCCACGGGACGCTTTGCCCCTGCCCAGGCCCGCTGCAGCGCGATCAGGTGCAGCGCGGCGCTCGCGGCCCCGCCACCCTTGTTCTGCCCCGAGGGGTCGGCGCGCACCGCGGCCTGCTCCATGCTTTCCACGGTCAGGATGCCGTTGCCGATGCACAGCCCCTGCAGCCCCAGCAGCGCCAGCCCGCGCGAACTGTCGTTGCAGACGGTGTCGTAATGCGTCGTCTCGCCCCGGATCACGCAGCCCAGCGCCACGTAGCCGTCATATTGCGCCAGCCGCCCGGCCATGCCGATGGCGGTGGGGATTTCCAGCGCGCCCGGCACCTCGACCAGATCGACGGCGGCCCCTGCCCCTACGGCCACCGCCCGCGCGCCCGCGATCAGGTCATCGGCGATGGCGCGGTAATAGGGGGCAACCACGATCAGCAGCCGCACCGGCGCGTCAAAGCGCGGAACGGGCAGAGTGTAATGTTCGGTCAGCGCGGCCATGCCGGGTCACTCCTGCGGGATGGGGCGGGTGGAATGGATGGAAAGCCCATAGCCGTCAAGGCCCACGACCTTCAGCGGCGCGGTGTTCGTCAGCAGCACCAGTTCGTGGATGCCCAGCGCCGCGAGGATCTGCGCCCCCACCCCATACTGGCGCAGCGTATGGGGCGAGGCCTCGCCCACGCGCGGCACGGTGGGCCACAGGTCGCGCAAAAGGACCACGACGCCCCGGCCCTCCTCGGCGATCAGCCGCATGGCCGCGGGCAGGTCGCTGCCGCGCCCGATCCCCAGCACGTCATGCATCGCGTCCAGCGAATGCATCCGCACCAGCACCGGCTCGGGCGTGGTCAGGTCGCCCTTGCTCAGCACGATATGTTCGCCCCCCTGCGCCTCGTCGGCGAAGACGCGCATCAGCCATTCGCCGCCGTGGGCCGAGGTGACGTGCCGCGCGTCGCGTTCGGCGATCAGGTTGTCGTGGCGGCGGCGATAGGCGATCAGGTCGCTGATGGTGCCGATCTTCAGCCCGTGCTTCTGCGCGAAGGCCACAAGATCGGGCAGGCGGGCCATGGACCCGTCGTCCTTCATGATCTCGCAGATCACGCCCGAGGGATTCAGCCCGGCCAGCCGCGCGATGTCCACGGCGGCCTCGGTATGGCCAGCGCGGACCAGCACGCCCCCGTCGCGGGCGCGCAGCGGAAAGACATGGCCGGGCGTGGCGATGTCGGCCGCGCCCCTGGTCGGGTCGATGGCGACCGACACGGTGCGGGCGCGGTCATGGGCGGAAATCCCGGTCGTGACGCCTTCCCGCGCCTCGATCGACAGGGTGAAGGCGGTCTCGTGCCGGCTGGAGTTCTTGGGGCTCATCAACGGCAGCCCCAGCGCGTCGATCCGCGCGGCGGGCAGCGCAAGGCAGATCAGCCCGCGCCCGTGAGTCGCCATGAAGTTGATCGCGTCAGGGGTCGCCATCTGGGCGGGGATGACCAGATCGCCCTCGTTCTCGCGGTCCTCGTGATCGACCAGCACGAACATCCGGCCGTTGCGGGCATCCTCGATGATTTCCTCGATCGAGGAAATGGCGTCCGACCAGTCGCGCTCGACCGGTCCCGGCTGTTCGTAGTGCATCTTGGCTTCCTGCAGCGCGTTTCGGCTGATGGCTTAGCCCAAGCCGCCATCCGGTTAAAGATGGAAGCACCGCTTCAGGGCTTCGGACGGTTTCAAATATCCTGGGGTCCGGGGCAAGGCCCCGGCTTCGGGGGCAGCCTATCCCGCCTCGGCCAGCCGGGCGACATAGCGCGCCAGCGTGTCGATCTCGAGATTGACCAGGTCGCCCTCGGCCACCTCGCCCCAGTTCGTGACCTCGCGGGTATGGGGGATCAGGTTCACGCCGAAGCGGTTGCCATCGACCTCGTTCACCGTCAGCGAGGTGCCGTTCAGCGCGACCGAGCCCTTGGGCGCGATGAAGCGCGCCAGTCCCTCCGGCGCCTTGAGGCTCAGCCGCAGGCTGTCGCCCTCGGCCCGCAGGGCGACGACACGGGCCACGCCATCGACATGGCCGGACACGATATGCCCGCCCAGTTCGTCGCCCACCCGCAGCGCCCGTTCCAGGTTGATCCGCTGCCCGACCCGCCAGCCGCTTGCGCCGATGTTGGTACGCGCCAGCGTCTCGGCCGAGATGTCCACGTCGAACCAGTCCATCCCCTTGGCCACCACCGTCAGGCAGATGCCGTCGCAGGCGATCGACGCGCCCATGTCCACGCCGCTCATGTCGTAGTTGCAGGAAATCCGCGCGCGCATGTCGCCGCGCATCTCGACGGCCGCAACCGTGCCGATGTCGGTGATGATTCCGGTGAACATCGCCTATCCTTGCGTGCTGATCTGCAGGGGGACACGATGGCCGCCGTCCGCGCCGGGCGCAAGCCCCGCCGGAAAACCTGACGTTCTGGGCAGGTTGACGCATGAACCCGGCAGGCGTTAACCCGGAAGCAGTTTTCCCGTGCCCTATGTTTGAACGTTCGCCGATACACCGCAGACATGTTCATGAACGCTTTCATCAAGGGCATTCCCGCCCAGCCTTCGAGAATGGCGCATCTGCCCCCCGACAAACGGGTGTTCCTGCTGCTGCAGGGTCCGCATGGCCCGTTCTTCGACCGGCTGGCACGGCTTCTGCGCGCGGCCGGCGCGACGACCTGGCGCGTTGGCTTCAATGCGGGGGACGAATTCTTCTGGCGCGACCGCGCGCGGTTTGTCGCCCACAGCGCCGGCCCCGACGCATGGCCGGACCACCTGGAACGGCTGATCACCGAAAAGAAGGTGACCGACATCGTCCTTTACGGCGACGTCCGCCCGATCCATGCCGCGGCGCGCGAGGCGGCGGCGCGACGCGGGCTGGTGCTGCATGTCTTCGAGGAAGGCTACCTGCGCCCCTACTGGATCACCTACGAACGGGGCGGTTCCAACGGCTTCTCGGCGCTGATGGACATCGACCTCGACCGGATGCGGGCCGTCCAGCGCGCCTACGGGGCCGAGGTCAACCGCCCGCCCGCCCATTGGGGCGACATGCGCCAGCACAAGTTCTACGGCGCGCTTTACCATTTCATGGTGCTTGTGGCGAACGGGCGCTATCCGGGCTTTTCCTCGCACCGCGACATTAGCCTGTGGCGCGAGTTCCGGCTGAACCTGTCGCGCCTGCTGCTGTCGCCGCTTCACGCCGCCCGCCGCCGCCGCCAGGCGCGGGCGATCCGGGCCGGGGGCTTTCCCTATGTGCTGGTGCTGATGCAGCTTGAACATGATTCAAGCTTCCGCGCCCATTCGCCCTATCTCACCATGTCCGACTTCACCGCCGAGGTGCTGGAGGCCTTTGCCCGCGCCGCGCCGCGCCACCATCACATCGTCTTCAAGGCGCATCCGCTGGAAGACGGGCGAGCCCACCTGCAGGCGGCGATCACCGCGCAGGCCTGCGCGCTGGGCATCGCCGACCGGGTGCATTTCGTGGGCGGGGGCAAGCTGGCCGGGCTATTGTCGCAGGCGCGTTCCGCGGTGACGATCAACTCGACGGCGGCGCAGCAGGCATTGTGGCGGGGGCTGCCGGTCAAGGCATTGGGCCGGTCGGTCTATGCCAAGCCGGGCCTCGTGTCGGACCAGGGCCTCGACGACTTCCTGCGCCGCCCCGCGCCGCCCGACCAGGCGCGCTACCGCGACTACCGCAACTACCTGCTGGATACCTGCCAGGTGCCCGGCGGCTTCTACGCCGCCCGGTCCCGCGCCCATGCCCTGCGGCTGGTCGTGGACATGATGCTGGACCCCGACGACCCTTATGCCGCGCTGGAGGGCGGACATGCGCGCTACCGGCAACAGATGGACATTCTGGACCATTGACCTGCGCGTTCCGGTGGATACGCAGCCTGCCAGCCGGTAAGGAAAACGTGAGAAAAAACGAAACGGAGCGACCAAGATTCGCCCGCTGGACAGGAGACTGGACTTGACCGACCTTTCCCTTACCCCCGCCTCGCGGGGTGGTGCAATGCGGGTGGCCCTCAGGATCGCGGCGCTTTCGTCGATGGCCCTGCTGGCCGCCTGCGCGCTTCCGCGCTCGGGGCCGAACAAGAACGAGATCTACCGCGGCTCGGTCGACCGGGGTGGCAACGCCCATGTCATCTATGTCAACGACCATGTGGCCCGCGCGGCGTCCTTCACCCCGGCCTATGGCTTCGGCTCGGACTTCATCAACGCAGGCGCTGTCGGCGCCGACGAGATCCGGCCGGGCGACGTGCTGGGCCTGACGATCTGGGAAAACGTGGACGACGGGCTTTTGGCCTCGATGGGCCAGTCGAACACGCCCCTGCAGGAACTGCAGGTGGACAGCGGCGGCTATATCTTCGTGCCCTATGCGGGCCGCATCCGCGCCGCCGGCAACTCGCCCGACGAGCTGCGCCAGATCATCACCCGGCAGCTTGAAACCCAGACCCCCGACCCGCAGGTCACGGTGACCCGCGTCGCCGGCGACGGCGCGACGGTTTCGGTGATGGGCAAGGTCGGCGGCCAGGGCGTCTTCCCGATCGAGCGGCCGACCCGCACCCTGTCCGCCATGCTGGCGCGCGCGGGCGGCGTCACCGTCGATCCCGACATCGCGGTGGTGACCGTCAAGCGCGGCAACAACACCGGCCGCGTCTGGCTGCGCGACCTTTACGCCAACCCGCGCAACGACGTGGCGCTGCGCCCCGGCGACGTGATCCTGGTGGAAGAAGACCAGCGCAGCTTCACCGCGCTGGGCGCGCTGGGCGGGCAGACCAAGGTGCCGCTGGGGTCCGAAGAGATCAACGCCATCGAGGCGATCGCCATGGTGGGCGGCCTCAGCTCGAACCTCGCCGATCCGACCGGCGTCTTCGTGCTGCGCAACGAGCCGCAGTCGGTGGCCCAGAAAGTGCTGGGCAGGAACGTCGCGGGCGACCAGCGGATGGCCTATGTGCTGGACCTGACGCGTCCCAACGGGCTGTTCCTTGCGCGGGACTTCCTGCTGCGCGACGGCGACACGGTCTATGTGACCGAGGCGCCCTACGTCCAGTGGCAGAAGACCCTCGGCGCGATCACCGGCAGCGCGAACAGTGCGAATGCGCTGAACAACATCGCGAACTGAGGATGACCGGAAAGCCGTCCGGCCCGACCGGCCTGCGGCGGCTTTTCGTCCTGAACGGCGGGTTCTTCGCGCGTCCCCGCCTCAGGCGCATCCTCAACCTGGCCGGCTGGCAACTTGCCGTCGGCCGGCCGGGACCCGACGACAGCATCGGCGTCTGGGGCGCCAGCCCCACCGCCTGGCGCGGGCGCGCACTGGCCGCCCGGACGGGCGCCGCCCTGGTGACGGTCGAGGACGCGTTTGTGCGATCCGTCCTGCCCGGACGCCACCGCAGCCCGGTCGGGCGGCGCGGCCCCATCGGCCTGCTGATCGACCCGCTGGGCCTGCATTTCGACCCCTCTGCCCCGTCGCTGATCGAAACGCTGGCCTCATCGCCCGAGGCGGCGGCCCTTTCGGCAAAGGCCGAATCCGCGCTGGCCCGGCTACGTGCGGCGGATCTGTCGAAATACAACGCGCATCTGCCCGACGCGGCGGCGCCGGAACCCGGCTTCGTGCTGGTCATCGACCAGACGTTGGGGGATGCCTCGCTGATGGGGGCGGGACGCGGGACCTTCCTGCGGATGCTCGAGGCCGCACGGGACGAAAACCCCGGCGCCCGCATTGTCCTGCGGACCCACCCGGAAACCGCCGCCGGGCTGCGCCGGGGCCATCTGGGCCGCGCCGACCTGCGGACGGGCGAGATCCTCTGCGA
>NZ_JAUNPC010000005.1 GCF_030536915.1 Paracoccus sp. (in: a-proteobacteria) | reverse complement strand
CACTCGATCACGATCTGAGTCTGGGTGACGATGGCGGCGGGCTTGCCGTCCCCGCGCGTGATGGTTGTCTGCCAGACCATCGTCGTGCGCCCCTTGTGCAGCGGCACGCAGCGCGCCCGCGCCGTATCGCCGATGCGGATTGGGCGCAGGAAGTTGGTCTTGCTTTCCAGCGTGGTGGTCGTCCTGCCCTCGGGCAGGTTGATCATCGTCGCCGTGCCGCCGAGGTTGTCGGCCATCGCCATCAGCGCGCCCCCGTGCATGACGCCGTTGCGATTGGCCAGGTCCTCGGTCACCGACAGTTCCGCCACCACCTCGTCCGGCTCGGCCGAGATCAGGCGGAAGCCCAGAAGCTGCGCGAAGGCGGGCTGGTCAAAGGCGATCCGGTCGAGTTCGTCGCGGGTCATCGGGCTGTCCTTTCCTGTCGGGCCGTTGCGAGGAAGATCGAAGCGCCGCGCGAGGTCAAGCGCCCGGCCGCAGGATCGCATCGGCCGACGCGGCCAGCCGGTCCACCGCCTGCGCCAGCCGCCCGTCGATCTCGGCTAGGTAGCGCGTCCAGTCCATGTAGCCGCCAAGCGGCGCGGCCCCGTCCGAGATCCCGCGCAACCCGATCATCGGCAGGCCGAAGGCAAGGCAGGCCCGGCAGACGGCAAAGCTTTCCATGTCCACCATGTCGGCGTCGATGGGATCGTAGCCCGCGCCCGACACGATCGCCGCGCCGGATGACAGCCGCGCCTCGGGGATGCCGGGGATGCGGAAGGGCAGCGGCACCTCGGCCGGCAGGTCCAGCCCCGGTGTGAGGCCCGGCGGAAAGCCGAGGGCCGACACGTCCATGTCGCGGTAGGACACCGACGCGGCCTGATAGACCCCCGCCTGTTCCAGATGCCGCGACCCCGCGCTGCCAAGGCAGACGACCGCCTCGGGAAGCTCGGCCTTCTCCGCCAGCCGCGCCAGCGCCGCTGAAACCACGACGGCGGCCTCGACCGGGCCGATGCCGGTCATCAGCGGTGTGATCCGCCGGCGCAGGGCCGGGCCGTATTCCTCGGGGGCGGCCATGACGAACAGAATGCGATGCCCGGCGATCAGGTCGGGACGGGGCTGCGCGTCGGGCCGGGCGTCCAGCCTGACCGGCCGCAGGGCACCCAGACCCGCCGCCACGGGCTCTGCCGGGATCCCGGCAGAGAGATGGGGGATGTCGGACATCGCAAGCTCCTGCAGTCAGTGCTGAACCCCCGCTTGGCAGAAACTTCGCGCCGGGGAAAGCGCGGGCCTTGCTGCGTGGAATCTCACATCCGCGCCAACCGGCGGGTGCCGGGCTCATGCCGCTTGCCCCTGTGGCGGCCCGCCGCTAGCGTCCTGCCAAGCATCAAAACCGGAGCTGCCCCCGTGACCATTCTGCGCACCACCGCCATCGCGCTGGCCCTTGCCGCACCCGGCCTCGCCATGGCCGCCGACCCCGAACTGACCGTCTTCGACTGGGCGGGCTTTGAAGAGCCGGTGATCTTCCAAGGCTACATGGACAAGCACGGGAACAGCCCGACCTTCGCCTTCTACGGCGACGACGACGAGGCGTTCCAGAAGCTGTCCTCGGGCTTCCGCGCCGACGTGGCGCATCCCTGCAGCCAGATGGTGTCGAAATACCGCGATGCCGGGCTGATCGAGCCCTGGGACCCGGCCCGCATCCCGGCGGTGGCGGACATCGATCCGCGCTTCCTCGATTCCGAGGTGTTCCAGGATGCCGAGGGGCTGTGGTACATTCCCACCGACTTCGGCGCCACGGCTGTTGCCTACAACACCGACAACGTGCCGGCCGAGGATGTCGCGACCCTGCAGGTCTTCGTGGACCCCAAGTATCAGGGCAGGACCTCGCTGCCCGACTCGGCCGACGACGTCTGGGCGCTGGCCTATCTGGCGACGGGCGTGACCGACTGGACCGAGGTCACGGACGAACAGTTCCAGGCTGCCGCCGACTGGCTGCGGCAGGCACATCAGAACGTCACCGCCTATTGGGCCGACCCGGCGGAGCAGTCGCAGCTGATGGCCTCGGGCGCGGTGGACGTGGCTTGGTCCTGGAACGACGCGATCCCGCTGCTGCAGGCGGAAAACTATCCCATCGGTTTCCAGCGCGAGGCGACCGAGGGCTCCTCGACCTTCTTCTGCGGTTTCGTGAACCTGAAGGGTGGTCAGGGCAGCGACGACAAGGTCTATGATTTCATCAACGCCTGGCTTGCGCCGGAAGCCGCCAAGGGCCTGCTGGACACCATCGGCTACGGCCATACCAACACCAAGGCGCTGGCCACGGTGGCGGACGATCCCCGCGTGATTGCGAACCTCGGCCCCATCGACGCGCCGGTGCTGGCCCAGACCCCCAACGATCCCGCCCAGCGCGAACGGCAACTGGCCGAGTTCGAAAAGATCAAGGCCGGCTTCTGAGCCGCGCCTTTTCCCCAGTGAACGGCGGCGGCCCCATGGACCGCCGCCCTGCATGACTGTCCCACCTGCATGAGAGATGCCATGAAACGCCGCGATTTCCTGTCCACCGCCGGCATCGGTTCCGCCGCCACGATGCTTGCCGCACCGGCGCTGGCGCAGGCGCAGCCCACGGTAAGCTGGCGTCTGACCTCGGCCTATCCCAACAGCCTGGAAACGCTTTACGGCATTTCCTCGCAGCTTTCGCAGCGCATCGGCGAGATGACGGACGGCGGCTTCAGCATTCAGGCCTTCTCGGCGGGCGAGTTGGTGCCGGGATTGCAGGCCCTGGACGCGGCCAGCGACGGCACGGTGGAATGCGCCCATACGCTGGGCAGCTACAACATCGGCAAGGACCCGACCTGGGGCTTTGAAACCGCGCTGCCCTTCGGCCTGAACACCCGCCAGCAGACCGCATGGCTGATGCAGGGCGGCGGGCTGGAACTGATCAACGAATTCGTCGCCTCATCGAACGTGCGGGTGATCCCCTCGGGCAACACCGGCGCGCAGATGGGCGGCTGGTATCGCAAGGAAATCAACTCGGTCGAGGATCTGCGCGGCCTCAAGCTGCGGATCGCCGGGCTGGGCGGCACGATCCTGTCGCGGCTGGGCGTGGTGCCCCAGCAGATCGCGGGCGGCGACATCTATTCGGCGCTGGAACGCGGCACCATCGATGCGGCCGAGTTCTCGGGGCCGCTGGACGACGAGAAGCTGGGCTTCCAGCGGGTCGCGCCGCATTACTATTATCCGGGCTGGTGGGAAGGCTGCGCGAACGTCGGCCTTTATATCAACCTCGATGCCTGGAACGCGCTGCCCGCCCATTACCAGGCCGCGCTGGAAGCTGCCTGCGCCGAGACGCTGACCCATTGCGTCGCCAAGTATGACAACGGCAACCCGGACGCGCTGCTGCGGCTAATCCAGGCGGGCGCGCAGCTCAAGGCCTTCCCGGACGACGTGCTGGAGGCAGCCTTCGCGGAATCGCGCAAGCTTTACGCGGAATATGCCGAAAGCAACGAGAACTTCCGCAGGATATATGAACCCTGGTCGGCTTATTGGCAGAAGCAGCAGCAATGGCTGCGGGTGGCCGAACTGCCTTACGATTACTTCACTTCGGGGCAGGTGAACCGCTGAGGCCCGGTAGGGGGCGGGTCGCCGCCCCTCAGTCCAGCGTCTGCCCGTCCTTGTTGCGCAGGTCGTTGTGGATGGCGACCGCCGCGCGGGTGCCGGTCCCGATGGCAAAGCCGATCTGGTCCAGCCCCTGGACCGCGTCGCCTGCGGCATAGATGCCGGGGATGGTGGTGCGCTGGCGCTCGTCGGTGACGAAGCACTGGCCTTCCGCAAGCTCGATCCCCAGCATCACGCCCAGCTCGTTGCGTGTATGGGTGCCCAGCGCGACGTAAAGCGTGTCGAAGACCAGCCGCTGCCCGTTTTCAAGCGTGACCTGGACGCAGCCATCATCGAAGTTCAACGCCGACATGGGCTTTTCGACCACGTCGATGCGGGCACCCCTAGCCTGGTCACGCTCGTCCTCGTCCAGCCGCATGCCCGTCATCGGGATCAGGGTGATGTCGCGGCTGTAGCTGCGCAGGAACATCGCCTCGGCCAGCCCGTGGCGGTTGCCGCCAAGGACGCCGATGCGCCTGCCGGTCTGCTCATAGGCGTCGCAAATGGGGCAATAGCGCAGAAGGCCACGGGCAACCGCATCGGCATGGGCCGCCTCGTCCAGCGGCGGACGATGGTTCACGACGCCGGTCCCCAGCATGACGGTGCGGGCGCTGATGCGGCCCTGGTCGGTCTCGGCCACGAACAGCTCGCCGTCGCGGGCGAGGGCCGTCACCTCTCCGTCCAGCAGGGTCGCGCCGTATCGGGCGGCCTGCTCGCGCATATCCTGAAGCAGGTTGGTCCCCGTCACGCCCTCGGGATAGCCCGGATGGTTGTGCGACCGGGGAACCATCTGCAGCCGCCCCTCGCCCTTGTCCACCACGGCCACGCTGCGGTGAAAGCGGCCGAGGTAGATCGCAGCCGTCAGGCCGGCCGGTCCGCCCCCCACGATGAGGCAGTCCAAGGGTTCGTCGGGCAGGGGCATCCGGTCGGTCATGTTCGCCTTTCCTGGCTCAACGCATCCGCAACGCGCCGTCGATGCGGATCGTTTCGCCGTTCATGTAGGCATTCTCGACGATGAACGCGGCAAGGCGCGCATATTCCTCGGGCTCGCCAAGCCTCTTGGGGTTCGTGACCTCGGCGGCAAGGCTGTCCTGCACCTCCTGGGCCAAGCTGCGCAGCATGGCGGTGCCGAAGATGCCGGGGGCGATGGTGCAGATGCGAATGCGGTTGCGGGCAAGGTCGCGGGCGATGGGTAGGGTCATGCCGGCGATGGCGGCCTTGGACGCTGCATAGGCGGCCTGCCCGCTCTGCCCGTCGAAGGCGGCGATGGACGCCGTGTTGACGATGACGCCGTTCTCGTCCTCGCGCCCGTTCCTGGCCATTTCGGCGGCGGCGAGGCGCAGGACGTTGAAGGTGCCGATCAGGTTCACCTCGATGGTGCGGCGGAAGCTGTCCAGCTTGTGCGGCCCGTCCCGGCCCACCGTCTTTTCCCCGATGACGATGCCCGCGCAGTTCACGCAGATGTCAATGCCGCCCATGTGGTCCACGGCCTGCGCGATGGCGGCGGCGACCGAATCCTCGTCGGTGACATCGGCCCGGGCGTAATGGGCGCCCGTTGCCGCCACCGCCCCGGCGCCCGCCTCGTCGCGGTCCAGCACCGTGACCTGCGCGCCGCGCTGGCGGAAATGCTGCGCGGTCGCCGCGCCAAGGCCCGAGGCGCCGCCGGTGACGATGGCGCGGGCATTCGACAGGTCCATGGTTCCCTCCCCGGAAATGAACATCTGTTCAGACGCTAGGCCGCGCTTGCGGCGCGGGCAAGCGAGGTCCGTCTTAACCATCCGTCAACCATCCTGACGGTAGACTAGGCGTAAAGGGGATCCCCGATGCGCCGTCTTGTCCTGCTGATCGTTTCGTTGCTGGCCCCCTGCGCGGGGACCGCAGGGGATGGCACATGGACCCAGTTCGACGCCTGGAAGGGCGGCGCCCAGCTTGTCACCAACATCGAACGGGGCCGGATCGTCTGGGGCTTCGGCCTTGGCCGCGACGACGGAGAGTTGTGGTCCCGCGCCTCGGCCCTCTACACTTGGCAGGTGGGCGACGATCAAGCGCCATGGAAGCTGCGCGCCGGCCCTGCCCTGAAGGCCGAGGAGATCGCGTGGTGGCAGCGCGACGACCACCGCTGGACCCGCTGCCTCGACGCAGAGGGCGAAAGCTGCGCGCGCCTGCAGGCCGGGATGCGGCTGTCGGCGGACCGATGGGCCGAATACGGCCGCTGGGGCACCTTCGTGATGGCCGATTACACCGCCATCGACGATGCCGCGCTGCTGGTGGGCGGGCTGACGCATATGCCATCCGGCCTGGGCGGGCAGTTGTCGGTCTGGCACGAGGCGGGCGGAGAGGTGACGCCGACGCTGATGGCCTCGGCGCCCGTGACCCGGCGGCTCAGGGTCAGGCTGGGGCACAAGTTCGTCGAGGACGAGACCTTTATCGGCTTCAGCTTATCGACCTACTGACGCGGCCCGAGCCGGGGCTAGCGCCGCAGCATCTCCGGCCCGCCGGCGATCAGCGGGTCGGGCGCGCCGATCAGGGCGTGATCCTTGCCGGCGTAATCCACCCGGCCCAGAACCGCCTGCATGGCCGCAATCCGGGCACGCCGCTTGTCGTCCGACCGGATCACCGTCCAGGGCGCCACCGGCGTATGGCTGAGCGACAGGGTCTCGCCGATCGCCGCCGTGTAGTCGTCCCAGCGCCCCAGACCGTCCACGTCGATGGCGCTGAGCTTCCACCGCTTCAGCAGGTCCTTTTCGCGGTCGAGGAAGCGGCGCAACTGCTCGGCCCGGCCCACGTTCAGCCACAGCTTGACCAGGATGATGCCGTCATCCACCAGCAGCTTTTCGAAATCCGGCAACTGGCGGAAGAACTGCGCCCGCTGCGATTCCGAGGCGAAGCCGAAGACGCGCTCGACCACGCCGCGGTTGTACCAACTTCGGTCGAACAGCGCGATCTCTCCGGCGGCGGGAAGCCGGGCGACATAGCGCTGGAAATACCATTGCCCCGCCTCGCGCTCGGTCGGCCTCGGCAGGGCCACGACATAGGCCGAGCGCGGATTGAGGTTTTCGCGCATCACGTCGATGGTGCCGCCCTTGCCGGCGGCGTCGCGTCCTTCGAACAGCACCACCACGCGCTTGCCGGTGGCGATCACGTCGCCCAGCATCGTGACCATCTGCACCTGCAGGGCCTCGGTGCGGTCCTCGTAGGCGCCCTTCGGCATCTCGTTGCGATAAGGATAGCTCGGGTCGAGAATGTCGTCCTCGTCCGCCTTCTCGATCGCGCGGCGGATGGCGGCCGGGGCCTCGTCGCGGAAATACCGGCTGATCTGGCCGACAAGGGGGTTTTGCTGCAACGAGGGCGGCTTCTTCTTCATGTCATCCGCGTCCGATGTCGTTCAGGTCGAATGGCGTGGTCTGGTAGATCTCGTTGATCCAGTTGCCGTAAAGCAGATGCGCGTGGCTGCGCCAGCGGTTCGACGGGCAGCGCGTGGGGTCGTCGTCGGGATAGTAATTCGCGGGCACCCCGATGGGTTTCCCCGCAGCCACGTCGCGGTCGTATTCGTCCTTGAGCGTGCCGGAATCGTATTCCAGGTGGTTGAAGATATAAAGCGCGCGATGCGCCGCATCCTCGACAAGGCACGGCCCGGCGTGGTCCGAGGCAAGCAGCGTCGTCAGGTCCGCGCGCCGGTCGATGTCGTCCTGCCGCACCTCGGTCCAGCGGCTGACGGGGATCAACACGTCGTCGGAAAAGCCCCGCAGATAGGGCGAGGCAGGCGCGAGGTTGCGGTGGCGGAAGCAGCCGAAGGCCTTGGCGTCCAGCAGGTGCTTGGGCAACGCGTGGAAATGCCATGCCATCGCCATGCCGCCCCAGCAGACGCCGAAGGTGGAATGGACATGGGTTTGCGTCCAGTCGAAGACGCGGCGCAATTCATTCCAGTAGGTCACCTCCTCGAAGGGCAGGTGCTCGACCGGGGCGCCGGTGACGATCAGCCCGTCAAAGCGGTCGCCCGCGGCCTCGACCTCGGCGAAGGGGCGGTAGAAGGATTCCAGATGCTCGGCAGCGGTGTTCTTGGCTTCGTGGTCCGACATGCGGATCAGGGACAGGTTGATCTGCAGCGGCGTCGCCCCGATCAGCCGGGCGAACTGGTTTTCCGTCTGGATCTTCTTCGGCATCAGGTTCAGCAGCGCGATGCTGATCGGGCGGATATCCTGCCGCGCCGCGCGGTCCGGGCTCATCACCATGACGCCTTCGTTCCGCAGGATGTCGAATGCGGGCAGGTTCTCGGGCAGGGTGATGGGCATCAGTCTTCCTTTCGGGCCGAGCGGTCGATCGCGGCGGCGATCAGATCGACGAAGTCTTGCGGGTCCGCCACACGGGCGATCTCGTCGGCCTCGACGGTGACGCCGCGGCGGGCCATCGCCGCATAGCGCGGCTGGCGATGGGCCAGGGCGCGGGCATAGGTCCAGCGGATGAAGGCGTCGGGATCGACGGGGCCGGGGTGGGTCCGGCCATAGTCCTCCCATGCGGCGGCGAGGAAGGCGGGCTGGTAATACATGGGCTTTGGCGCTTGGTCGAAGCGGCGGACGAGTTCCGAGGTATGCGCTTCGGTGCCGCGAATCCAGACCGGCAGCATCAGCGCCGACAGCGCCCGCAGCACGGGATCATCCGGGTTTTCCGGGTCCACGACCTCGCAGATGGACCCCGAGGTGTCGCAGACGAAATGGCTGTAGCCGTAGATCTCCCTGGCGCGGGTGATGAAATGGCCCGAATCCAGCATGGCGGCGATCTCGGCCGCGCGGTGCTGGTCCTGGCGGCGCTTGTAGTCGTGGAAGGGCAGGCCGCCTCGCGCCGGATCGCCCGGCTTGCCCAGATAGGTGGACAACGGCGCGAGGTTGTCGAAGGTGATGTTCGACTCGATCCTGACCGAGTCCGTCATCAGCAACTCGCGCAGCAGCGGCACCTTCATGGCGTGGCGCTTGAAGTCGTCGGCGATCAGCTCGCCCATGTAGCGGGTGCCGATGCGGTAATCGACGCTGTAATGGAACCACGCGCCCGACCGGCGCAGCATCGACGCGACATGGGTCTTGCCCAGGCCCGACATCCCGAACAGCATCACCCGCTTTTCCGGGGCCTCAAGCCACGCCTTGCCGCTGGAATACATCTGCCCGCCCGTCCTGATCGCAACGGGCAGTTCCTAAGGGCCGTGGCGGGAAAGGAAAAGGCCCCGCAGGGGCGGGGCCTCCGGCCGGAACGGCAGCGGTCAGAAGCTGTAGCCGACCCGGATGCCGAAGCCGACGGCGTCATTGTCGTCCATCGTGGCGACGTAGCGCTTGTTGCCGGTTTCGCCCACGCCGAGGTCCGCATCGCCCAGCTTGGTGTAGTTGATGCCGGTCGTGACCTTGAGGTTGTCCATCGTGTAGATCGCCGCCAGCGTGATCGCCTTGCGTCCGTCCGTCGGGGCCAGCGGAGAGGCAAGGCCGTCCTCGCTCGGCTCATACAGGAACGAGACCGAGCCGGACCAGTTCTCGGTGAACTTGCGGCCGATGCCGATGGTATAGGTGGTCGTGTCCTCGACCTCGACCAGCGGGACGCCTGCCCCGATCGGGATCGGGAACAGGAAGTTGTCCACCTTGAACTCCGACCATTTCACCCAGCGGACCGAGCCGAAAAGCAGCGTGTCTGCGGCGATGCCGGTCTGGCCTTCCAGCACCCAGCTGCGCGGGGTCTTGACCGTGTAGTCGCCCCGGAACGTCGCCGGCAGGGGGCCGCCGCTTTCGGTCATCCCGAAATCATGCTCGATCGGCGAGTTGTAGGTCAGCGACACGCGGGCCGCGATCGCGGGAATCTCATAGGCCGCGCCGACCACGTAGCCGACGCCCCATTCCTTGTCGATTTCAAGATCGTAGCCGGCGGTGGCCGCATAGCCCGCGCCGTCCAGCCTCACCCCGCCATCGGCATGCGAGGCGCGGACGCCCCCGTGGACCGAAAAGTTGTTCTCGAACCTGTAGCGCAGAAGCCCGGTATAGGTCGTCGAGTTCACTTCCACCCGCGTGCCGCCCAGAACCGGCGATCCGTTGGGCGCCAGGGGATAGCGAAGGTCCGCGCCGAAGGGCTGTTCGATGATGATCGCCGCCGACAGGTTCTCGTTGAACTGATGCTTGTAGGCGAGCCCGAAGAAGCCGTAGCCCTGCGCCACGTCGCGGGTGGCGGCGCCCGCCGCGTCGGTGCCGCGGACCGTGGGGTTCACGCCGCCGAAGCTCAGTTCCGCGTAATTGCCCGGCTCGAACAGGATGCCGAGCGACTGGGGCGCCCGTTCGATTCCGCCGGCGAAAACCGGCGCGGCGGTCAGCAGCAATGCGGCGGTCGCGGTAAATGTGCGTTTCATGATCTTTCCTCCCGAAAGTGCGCCTTTAAGCGGGTTCTTGCCTATCTCTTGCGACTTTCCGGCCGCTTCGGTCAATCAGGGCCGTCACGTGACGCGGCGTATGGCGCGCGCGTCAGGGCGCTGCGTGGCGCAACCGCCACGCTTGCATCCCTCCGAGAGCCTGCGATCATGGGGCATGAGCCGCGAACGCCTGCATTTCGCCATGCCCCGCCCGGTGCCGCCCGGCCGCTTCCGCCGCGTGCCGCCGGTGATGTTCCTTGCCGTTCTGGCCGCGCTGGAACTGGGGCTTGCCTGGGTAGTCGGTGCCGGCGCCTTCGCGCTGCCCGCCGGGGCGGGGCAGATGCTGGCGGGGATGATTGCGGCCCTCGCGGCCTTCGCGCTGTTTGCCTATGGCTGCAAGCTGGCGCGCCGTCCCTCGGTGATGATGGAGGAACTGGCGATCCTGCCGGGCAGGGCAGGGGTCGGCGCCGCGATGCTGTCGCTCTACCTGCTGGGGGGGCTTGTCGGGGCGACGCTCAGCATCGGCGCCGGGCGGTTGCTGCTGATCCTCGGGCTTCTTCTGCATGGCTGGACAGTCGTTGCCATGCTGCCCCTGCTGCGCGACGGCCCGCCCGAGCGCCGCATGGTCTCACCCGACTGGCACCTGAGCCTCGCCGGTCTTGCGGTGGCGGCGCAGGCCGGATTGCTGCTCGGCTGGCCCCTGCTGGCGTGGTTCTGCATGCCAGCCGCCATCGGGGTGCCGCTGATCTGGATGCTGAGCGTCCGGCAACTGCGGCGCCTGCGCGTTCCGGCCCCGTTGCGGCCGCTGCTGGCGCTGCATCTTGCGCCCGTTCCGGTGCTGGCGACCGTGCTGCTGGCAGTCGATTGGACCACCTTGGGGGCGGTGCTTGCCTGGCTGGCGCTGGCGGGCGTGCTGGCGATGCTGGCCGGGGGACGCTGGCTGCTGGCGGACGGCTTCTCGGCCTTCTGGGGCGCCCCGGCCCTTGCACTGTCGGCGACCGCCGCCGCCTGGGTCGCCCTGTGGATGGCCGCGCCCAGCGAGGCGCATCGCCTGATCGCAGGGGTGCTGCTGGTGCTGGCCACGCTGACCGTCCTGCCGGTTCTGGCGCTGGTCATGCGCGAATGGATGCAGGGCCGCTTGCCCGCCCGGTCCAACGCCGCGATCGCCTGAGCCGCCGCTGGACTTTTCGCCCGGTGCGTGAAAGGGGAAACTGCCAAACGAAACCCTGACAGGATCATCCCCATGCAGATTCGCGAGGCGCTGACCTTCGACGACGTTCTTCTGGTTCCCGCGGCTTCCAGCGTGTTGCCCTCGACCGCGGATGTGACCACCCGTGTCTCGCGCAATATCCGCATGAACATCCCGCTGGTCAGTTCCGCCATGGACACCGTCACCGAAAGCCGCATGGCCATCGCGCTGGCGCAGGCGGGCGGGATCGGGGTGATCCACCGCAATCTGACCCCGGACCAGCAGGCCGAGGAGGTCCGGCGCGTCAAGCGCTTCGAATCCGGCATCGTCTACAACCCGATCACCCTGACCCCCGACCAGACGCTGGCCGACGCCAAGGCCCTGCAGGAGCAGTATCACGTCACGGGCTTCCCGGTCGTGGACGCGACCGGCCGGGTGGTCGGCATCGTCACCAACCGCGACATGCGCTTTGCCAGCGACGACCGGACGCCGGTGCGGGTGATGATGACCTCGGACAACCTTGCGGTCCTGCACGAGCCCGCCGACCGCGAGGAAGCGATCAGCCTGATGAAGGCCCGCCGGATCGAGAAGCTGCTGGTCACGGACGGGCAGGGCAAGCTGACCGGCCTTCTGACGCTGAAGGACACCGAGCAGTCGGTCCTGAACCCGCTGGCCTGCAAGGACGACTTCGGCCGCCTGCGGGTCGCCGCGGCCTCGACCGTGGGTGACGAGGGGTTTGAGCGGTCCTCGGCCCTGATCGAGGCGGGGGTTGACCTGGTGGTGATCGACACCGCGCATGGCCATTCCGAGGGCGTGGCGGTTGCCGTCAGCCGGCTGAAGAAGGCCTTTTCCGAGGTCGAGATCTGCGCGGGCAACGTCGCGACCGCCGAGGCCGCCCGCACGCTGGTCGATGCGGGCGCGGATTCGATCAAGGTCGGGATCGGGCCGGGGTCAATCTGCACCACGCGCGTGGTCGCGGGCGTGGGCGTGCCGCAACTGACCGCCATCATGGATGCGGTGGCGGGCGCGGGCGACGTGCCGGTGATCGCGGACGGCGGCATCAAGTTCTCGGGCGATTTCGCCAAGGCCATCGCGGCGGGCGCGACCTGCGCCATGGTCGGCAGCGCCATCGCCGGGACCGACGAGGCGCCGGGCGAGGTGATCCTGTACCAGGGCCGGTCCTTCAAGTCCTACCGCGGCATGGGTTCGCTGGGCGCGATGGCCCGCGGCTCGGCCGACCGTTATTTCCAGAAGGACGCGGCGTCCGACAAGCTGGTCCCCGAGGGGATCGAGGGGCAGGTGCCCTACAAGGGCTCGGTCTCTGCCGTGCTGCACCAGATGGTCGGGGGCCTGCGCGCCGCGATGGGCTACACCGGCAACGCCACGATCGAGCAGATGCGCGGCGGCTGCCAGTTCGTCCGCATCACCGGCGCGGGCCTGAAGGAAAGCCATGTCCACGACGTCCAGATCACGCGCGAGTCGCCGAACTATCGTCTTGGCTGATCCGGCGGGCTGTTCAGCCTTGCGCCGATCCTTGCCTGATCGCCCGGCGGGGGCAGGCTGACGCATTCGACCGAACCGGCGGGCAGGGCGATCCGCCTGCTGCTTCTTCAGGCCGGACCTTTGCAGCAGCCCGGCATGGGACTGTCCGGTCCAGCTTTCGGCTTTTTGTTGCGGGGCTCGGTTCGTCCTCATGGAAGGCCCTGACCGATCCAGGTTTTCGCAAGCCGCGCTGGCCGGGGCCTGTCCTTTACGGCAGGCCCCGTGCGATCGGTGCATCCGCTTGCCCATGGCCGAGGACGAGGCGGGATGGCGCCACTCTGCCGGGACCGGCCGGACAGCCCCGTGGATCCGGCCTGCAGCCATGGGCGTTCGGCGGTGACGGCGGGATGCAGCCCGCTTCCGCAGCAGCGGGTCATAAGGGGGGACGGCATGAGCAAAAGCGTTCTGATCACCGGCGCACGGTCCGGCATGGGGCGGGCGACCGCGCTTCTTCTGGCCCGAAGCGGCTATCGCGTCTTCGCGGGCGTCCGCGAGGGCGAGGCGGAGCTGATGGACGCGGCGCGGGCGCAGGGTGCCGGGCTGACGACCGTGCGGCTGGACGTGCAGGATCCGGCCCTCGTGCGCGAGGCCGTGGCCCGCGTCGTGGCCGAGGCGGGCGGCATCGACGTGCTGGTGAACAACGCGGGCTTCGGGCTGCTGGCCACGGTCGAGGACGGCACCGACGACGAGATGATCCGGCAGTTCGACGTCAACGTCTTCGGCCTGCTGCGGATGACGCGCGAGGTCCTGCCCCACATGCGCGCGGCGAATGGCGGCGTCATCATCAACATCTCGTCCTTTCTCGGGCGCATGGGGCTGCCGCTGCTGACACATTACAACGCCAGCAAATACGCGGTCGAGGGGATCACCGATTCACTGCGGCTTGAGGTGGGGCAGTTCGGGATCAGGGTGCATTCCGTCCTTGCCGGCCTCTTCGGGACCAATTTCGTGCGCAAGGGGCTGGTGGCCAATCCCGACACCACATCGGGGGATTCGCCCTACCGCGACCTCGTCGGGCATTTCGTTCCCGTTGTGGCCGCCGCCATCAACGAAGGGCCGTCGCCCCAGCCAATCGCCGAGGCCGTGAAGGCGATCATCGAGAACGAGGGCAGCGACATCGCCGTGCCCGTCGGCGCCGAGGCGGAAAGCTTCGTGCCCCTGCGCCGCAGCCTGCCGGACAAGGAGTTCGAGCAGCGCATCATCGAAACCTTCGGCCTGCCGACCGCCGGAACAAAGACCTAGGCGGCGGTTTCCGGCAAGGCGCGGCCTGTCACGGCGCGCGGGGCACATGGGACGATACGAACTTGACCCGCGAACCGGCGGCGGCAATCTGCCGGGCATGGCCTCTGCCCGTTCACTCGTGCCCCGCCCGGTCCGGAGGTGGTGGATTTTCGTAATCGCCGCTGCCCTGGCGATGGCGGCGACGTGGTTCTTCACCCGCTCTCCCGACCTGCAGCGCGGAGCGGCGCTTTACGCCGCGCATTGTGCATCCTGCCACGGAGCCGGGCTTGAGGGGCAACCTGACTGGCAGATCCCCGATGCGGACGGTGTCCTGCCCGCGCCGCCGCATGACGAGACCGGGCATACCTGGCATCATGACGACGCCATGCTGACGGATTACATCCGGCGCGGCGGTCAGGCGGTTCTGGATGACATGGGGGTGCCCATGACATCGGGCATGCCCGCCTTCGGCGAGGTGCTGGCAGAGGATGACATCGCCGCCATCCTTGCCTTCATCAAGTCGCGCTGGCCTGAAAGGATGCGGGCGATCCAGGCCGGACGGAACGACCGTCCGGGCCTCACCGACGCGCTTTCCGGGCCCGGCCGCGGGGAAGGTCCTCTGCCCTGAGGGGCATCCGATCGCGGAAATCGCCCCTTTCCGGCTTGCAGGCGGCCTCGGGTCCGACGACTGCAGGAGAGTTGACGAAAGGACGTGGTGGCAATGCCGCAATTCCCTTGGGCGCAGGGTCTTTCACAGGCTTTCCCGGGCCTCGCGGTCTCGGCGCTGGTGGCTGCGACGGCGCAGTTCCTGTCGGAACATTACGGCGTGCCGGCGATGCTGATGGCCCTGCTGCTGGGACTGGCGCTGAACTTCCTGGGCGAAGAAGGTACGCGCACGGCGCATGGGGTGGCGCTGGCCGGGCGCACGGTGCTGCGGCTGGGCGTGGCGCTGCTGGGCGCGCGGATCTCGGTCGAGATGCTGGCCCGGCTGGGCTGGCCGCTGGTGCTGCTGATCGTCACGGGGGTCATCGCGACGATCCTGTTCGCGCTGGGCGCGGCACGGCTTTTCGGGCGCAAGTGGCGCTTTGCCCTGCTGACGGGGGGCGCGGTCGCGATCTGCGGCGCCTCGGCCGCGATGGCAATCGCGGCGGTGCTGCCGCGGCACGAGCGGTCGGAACGCGACCTCGTCTTCACCGTGCTGTCGGTGACAGTGCTTTCCGCCGTGGCGATGGTCCTTTACCCGATGCTGTCGGGCTGGCTCGGCCATGACCAGCAGACTGCCGGCGTGTTCCTGGGTGGCACCATCCATGATGTGGCCCAGGTCGTCGGCGCCGGCTTCACCGTGGGACCCGAGGCCGGAGAGACCGCCACGCTGGTCAAGCTGATCCGGGTGTCGATGCTGGCACCCGTGGTGCTGTTCCTGTCGGTGGCGATCCGGTCCCGGCAATCCGCGCGCCAAGGGACGGATGCGCGCCCGCCGCTTCTGCCCGGCTTCGTGGCCGGGTTCCTGGCGCTGGCCGCGCTGAATTCACTGGGGCTGATCCCCGCCCCCTTGTCCGACATCGCCACCGGCCTGTCGCGCTGGTGCCTGCTGACCGCGATCGCGGCGGTCGGGATCGGCACCTCGCTGGGCCGGATACGCGAGGTGGGGCCAAGCGCCGTTGCGCTTCTTGTCCTTGAAACCCTGTTCCTGGGTGGCTGGGTGATGACCGGCCTGCATCTGCTGAGGTGATGCGGCGAGGCGCTGCGCTGGGACAGTCCGCTGCGACGATGGCGCCAAACCATCCGCCCCGATCACTGCCGCCGCGTTCCCGGTAGTTGTGACTTTCAAGCGAAGGTTCGGGAGGGGTGATGCGGGTCGTGGCATCCATCCTGCCGGAAAGGCTGCACCCGGCGCTTCCGCCAATGCAACGATTGGGAAGAGATGGCGGCCAGCCCCCGGATGCCGGGCGGCACCTTCTATGGATCGGCGGGCCGGGAGGTGGCGGTCATGCCATGGCCGGCTTCCGGCAGGGCCTTGGCGGCTTGCCGCTCGCCTTCAAGGCGATATGCTGCAGGCGCATCAACCGGGGCGCCCGATGACCTCTCCGTTCCGCCGCCGGGTGCTTTACATTCCCGGCTACGACCCCGTCCCGCCCCGCCGCTACCGCGAGCTTTATCGCAGCGAGGGCAGGGCGCAGGCGCGCATCTCGGGCTACCGGCTGGAGTTCGGGCCGCGCCGCGACCCCACCGGCTTCGGCTGGGGCGTGACCGGGCATTTCCCGGCCGGGACCGGGCAGGCGGATGTCGAGGTGCTGGTCTGGGCCGATGTGGTGCAGGGCTCGATGGGCCGGTCGATCCCGGCGACCTATGCCCAGCTTCTGCGGACGGTCTGGGTCTATCTGGGCTCGGGCGCGTTGTTCCGGCTGATGCGGCTGCGGCGCGGCCCGGTGATCGCCGCGCTTTATCCCATCGTCCTGCTTCTGGCGCAGCTTGCGCTGGCGCTGGCGCTGGGCGGCCTCCTGTGGTGGACGGGCGCGCGGCTGGTCCACTGGGTGCCGGGGCTGGCGCTGGGGCTGGTCGCGGCGGGGGCGGTCCTGTGGGTCTTCCGGCGGATCGATGGCCGCCTCTTCGCCTATTACCTGATGCACGACTATGCCTTCACCGCGCAGGATGGCGGCGCCTATCCGGCGGCGCTGGAGGACCGCATCGCGGCCTTCGCCCGCCGCATCGCCGAGGTGCTGGAGGAGGACTGGGACGAGGTGCTGGTCGTCGGCCATTCCTCGGGCGCCTGTCTGGCGGTGTCGGTGCTGGCGGACGTGATCCGGTCCGGCCGGGCACGGGCGGACGGGCGGCTGGCGTTGCTGACGCTGGGCCATGTCGTGCCGATGATGTCCTTCCTGCCGCGTGCGGGGCGTCTGCGGGCGGACCTGCGCTACCTCTCGGCCCGGCCCGAGGTGGACTGGGTGGACGTGACCGCGCCGGGGGATGCCTGCTGCTTCGGCCTCTGCGATCCGGTTGCCGTTTCGGGGGTCGAACCGCCCGGCCGGCGCGGGCCGCTGGTGCTGTCGGCGGCCTTCACGCGGACGCTTTCGCCCGAGAGGCGGCGGGCGTTGCGGGGACGGTGGTTCAGGCTGCATTTCCAGTATCTTCATGCCTTCGACCGGCCGGGGGACTATGACTACTTCGCCATGACGGCCGGGCCGTTGCGGCTGGGCGGGCGCTATGCGGGCCGCAGCCATTCCCCCGGCCGCATCGCGCGGGCGGTCAACGACTGGCCCGGCCGCAGCGCGGGCGCGCCATGATTGCGGCGCGGCGCCCCCGTGGGGTATTTTTCCAGAAAGAAGTCTCCTGCAGGCAGGAGGGATGGCGGTGATCGCCCCCAAGCCCGGCAGCACCGAGAGGCGGGGCGGCGTGCTGCGTTACGCGCTCCGCTTTCGCCGCGACCTGTTGTCGGCGCTGCCGGCGCGGCTTTACCGGGCATGGATGGCGGATTTCCGCAGCCCGCTGCTGCGCAGTGTCGTCTGCAACGACCCGGCGCTGGTCCGGCTGGTGCTGCAGGCCCGGCCGCTTGATTTCCCCAAGTCGGACCGGCTGCGCGAGGGACTGGCGCCGTTGCTGGGGCAGTCGGTCTTCGTGACGAACGGCGCCTTGTGGGAACGCCAGCGCCGCATCATCGACCCGGCCTTCCAGGGCGGGCGGCTGGGCGAGACGCTGCCGGCGATGTGGGATGCCGCGCTGGCGGCGACGCGGCGGCTTGAGGCCCGCGCGGGCGCCGAGATCGACATCGAGCCGGAAACCGGCCATGCCGCCGCCGACGTGATCTTCTGCACCCTGTTTTCCGTTCCCATCGAGGACGAGACGGCGGCGCGGGTCTTCGCCGCCTTCCGTGCCCACCAGGACGCCCAGCCGATCGTGAATCTCGCGGCGCTGGTGCCGCTGCCCCCTTGGGTGCCGCGCTGGCACGGGAGGCGCACCCGGCGGACGGCGGCCACGATCCGGGGCCTCATCGCCGGGATGGTCGCGCGCCGGGCGGCCGAGATCGCAGCGGGCACCGCGCCCGACGACCTTGCGACGAAGATCATGACGACGCCCGACCCGGAAACGGGGCAGGGCTTCACCCCCGCCGAGATGGTGGATCAGGTGGCGATCTTCTTCCTGGCCGGGCACGAGACCTCGGCCAGCGCGCTTGGCTGGGCGCTGTGGCTGCTGGCCGCCACACCCGAGTGGCAGGACCGGGTGGCCGCCGAGGCGCGGGAGGTGCTGGATAGGGGAACGCCGGACCTTTCGGCGGTGTCACGCCTGAAGGTCGCCCGCGCGGTGTTCCGCGAAACGATGCGGCTTTACCCTCCGGTGCCGATGATGGTGCGGGAAACGGTGCAGCCCGAGTGCTTCCGCGACCGCGACTTGCCGCGGGGCACGCAGGTTGTGCTGTCGCCCTGGCACCTGCACCGGCATCAGCGGCTTTGGGACAACCCGGACGATTTCGACCCCGCGCGGTGGGATACCGCGAACGGCCGGACCTGCGCGCGCTCGGCCTATATCCCCTTCAGCACCGGGCAGCGTGTCTGTCCCGGCGCGGGCTTTGCCATGATCGAGGGGCCGCTGATGCTGGCGGCGATCTGCCGCGATCTGCGGCTGGAGCGTGGCGCGGTGGACCCGGTGCCGGTCGCACGGCTGACGGTGCGCGGGCGGGACGGCATCCGGTTGCGGATCGGGCGGCGCTAGCGCAGGATCGGCACCCCTTCGGGCTGGCGCAGACCCATTCGCAGCCCCGCGCCGATGCGGTGCGCCAGCGCGGACCACGCCCGCGCCGTGTCCCGCGGCAGCACCCGCAGCAGCGTCGCGTCGAACAGCATCAGCCAGTCGTCGAAATGCGCGGGGCGCACGTCGCCCGCGTCCCGGTGGACCTGCATCGGATTGCCGTCATAACCCCGGTCATAGAGGATCGCATTGCGCCAGAAGGCGGCGATCCTGTCCTCATGCGCGGGCCAGTCGGTGACATGGCGGGCGAAGACGGGGCCCAGCACCTCGTGCCGGCGGATGCCGGCGTAGAAGGTCCGGACGACGCGGGCGATCTGTTCGGGGCTGACGTCAAAGCGCGGCGGGATGGTCATGGGCCCCATGTGGCCCCGAAGGGCGGGCGCGGCAAGGGTCAGGCCGCCGGCAGGTTCCAGCGGCGTTCCAGCGCCTCGATCGCCTCGATCCGGCGCGGGATCGGCGGGTGAGACGCCAGCCAGGCGACCGGTCGCCCGGTCATGCCGGTCAGCCGGTCCAGCCGCGCCAGCAGCGTCTTTTGCGGGCCGGTGCCGAATCCCGCCTTGACCATCAGCGCGGCGGCAAAGGCGTCGGCCTCGTATTCATCCTTGCGCGAAAGGCTTGCCGCCAGGGCCGAGGCAGCCAGATGGGCGATCCAGGGACCGATGAAGGGGATGAAGCGGCCGAAAGTGGTCGCCAGCACCATGCGGACGAGGTTCTGCCCGGCGAAATCCATCATCCGCCGCCGCGCATGGCCGTGGGTGACATGGCCCAGCTCATGCGCGATGACCGAGGCAAGCTCGGCTTCCGTCACCCGCCCGGCGTCGAGCTGGTCGAGGAAGCCGCGGGTCAGGAACACCCGCCCGTCCGGCGCGGCAAGGCCGTTGACCGGCTTGATCTCGTAGACATGCGCCTTGACCCGCCCGATCCCCATGGCGCGGCCCAGCCGGTCCAGCGCCGCCGCAAGGCGCGGGTCGTCCAGCGGGGTCGAGTTCTGGGTCAACTGCTGGCGCAGGCGCCAGGCGGACAGCAGCCACATGGCGATGGCGTAAAGGATGATGAGCAGGATCGGCAGCAGCCTCATGCCGCCAATCTGGGCGCTGCAGGGGGGACGATCAACGGCCTAGCCGAGAACGCGCATCGCCCGTGTCAGCCCTTCCAGCGTCAGCGGCATCATCCGGTTCTCGAAGATGCGGGCGATCATGCCGATGGACTGGGTATGGCCCCAGTGGCGTTCGGGGACCGGGTTCAGCCAGACGTGATCCGGCCATGTCTCGCAGAGCCGGCGCAGCCACAGCTCGCCCGGTTCGGGGTTCCAATGCTCGTTGGCCCCGCCGGGCGCCACGATCTCGTAGGGCGACATCGAGGCGTCGCCCACTACGATCACCTTCCAGTCGCGGCCATAGCGGTGCAGCAGGTCCCAAGTCGGGATGGTCTGGTCCCAGCGGCGGCGGTTGTCGCGCCAGACGGATTCGTAAAGGCAGTTGTGAAAGTAGAAATGTTCGAGGTTCCGGAACTCGGCCCGGGCGGCCGAGAACAGTTCGTCCATGACGCGGATATGGTCGTCCATGCTGCCGCCGACATCCAGAAGCAGCAGCACCTTGACGGCGTTGCGGCGTTCGGGCCGGGTCTGGACGTCGATATAGCCGTGTTCGGCGGTGGCCCGGATGGTGCCGGGCAGGTCCAGTTCCTCGGCCGCACCGTGCCGTGCCCACTGCCGCAGGCGCTTCAGTGCCACCTTGATGTTGCGGGTGCCCAGTTCCACCGTGTCGTCGAAATCGCGGAACTCGCGCTTGTCCCAGACCTTGACGGCGCGGCGGTGGCGGCTTTCGTCCTGTCCGATCCGCACGCCCTCGGGGTTGTAGCCGTAAGCTCCGAAGGGCGAGGTGCCCGCCGTCCCGATCCACTTGTTGCCGCCCTGGTGGCGGCCCTTCTGCTCGGCCAGACGCTCGCGCAGCTTTTCCATCAGCGCCTCGAAGCTGCCCGCGCCCTCGACGGCGGCCTTTTCCTCGGGGGTCAGCAGCTTCTCGGCCAGCTTTTCCAGCCATTCACGGGGCAGGGCGGCCTCGCTGACCAGCGCCTCGACGGGAACGGTTTCCAGTCCGGCGAAGCTTTCCGCAAAGGCGCGGTCATAGCGGTCGATATGGCGTTCATCCTTGACCAGGATCGCGCGGCCGACGGTGTAGAAATCGTCCACCGACCAGCCCGCAACGCCCGCCTGCATCGCCGCCATCAGGTCCAGCCATTCCCGCAGGGAAACCGGAACCCCGTGGCGGCGCAGCGCGTCGAGGAAGGGGCGGAACATGGCCCTCAGCCCCTCATGGCGCGGTCGATGAAGATCGTCGCGAACAGTCCGAGGATGGCGAAGGCCAGCGCATGGGCCGCGGCATATTGCAGCCGGTCCTTGACGTTCCCCCGCGCCTGCCGGGCGCGCAGGTCGCCCAGAAGCGCGCCGAGGACGATGGCGATGATGACGATCATGAGCCGCCCCCGGCGTGCAAAGGAAAGACGATCAGCGGGTGCTGTAGGCGAATCAAGACGGGGTGACAACCCGCCGGGGCGCAACCGTGAATGGTCATGGTTTCATTGGTGCAATCTGGGCGAAAGAAAGTTGACCAGTCGTCGGAATTTCTCTCCTCACGGGTGTAATAGGTGCATGCTAACTACCTGAACATGCGTCAATTTATACAACATTATTGTTCTGTTTGCCGCAGGCTTGAGGCATAACCGAGCCAAGCCTGTCTGGCCCTGTGTTTACCAGTTTTCCGGTTGTCGGAGTTACCAGCATGACCTTCTGTTCCTGCCCCGCGCCGGGCGGCTGCGATACGACGTTCAAAGCCATCTACCTCGGCGATGTTCACAAGGACCAGTATATCGACCAATGGGAGCTCATCCCCGGCGCTGAATCCGCCGGCTGCCTGAGCGGCACGACCTTCGGCTCTGGCGACGACCCGCTTGCGGGCAACATCGTCGACATCACCGTCACCCGTGACTGGAACGGGGACGGCAAGCTGGAAGGCAACAACTTCCTGGGCCTTTACGACACCTTCAGCACTTCGCCCGCGGTCGATGTGCCGCAGCGGGGGACGGACATCGTCAAGCAGGTCGACAGCTTCAGGTTCGACGGCGTTTCGCAATACAAGGCGGTCATCACCTATACGGATGGCACCTGCGCCGACGCATTGGTCACCGTGATCCAGGACGACCTGGGCCGCACCTTCCTTGTCCCGCCGGAAAACGGCAAGGGGGTCGAGGCGATCAATGCAAAGCCCATCGCCTCGATCGAACTGGGCAAGGCGATCCCGGACAAGGACGGCGACTACAACTACTGCCCGCCCGACAATCTCCATCCCGTCCCCTGCTTCACCGCCGGGGTGCGGCTGGCCACGGCCAAGGGCCAGCGCCCGGTCGAAAAGCTGTCGGTCGGCGATCTGGTCGAGACGGCCGACAACGGGCTGCAGCCGATCCGCTGGATCGGCAACCGGACGCTGGATGCCGTGGATCTCGCGGCCATGCCGCGGCTGCGGCCGATCCGCATCCGCAAGGGCGCGCTGGGCGACCGGCTGCCCAAGCGCGACCTGCTGGTCTCGCCGCAGCACCGGATGATGGTCCGCTCGGCCATTGCGCAGAAGCTGTTCGGCACGGGCGAGGTGCTGGTCGCGGCCAGGCACCTGCTGGCGCTGGACGGGGTCGAGGTGGCCGAGGATGTCACCGAGATCACCTATGTCCATCTGCTCTTCGATCGCCACGAGGTCGTCTATGCCGAGGGCGCGCAGTCCGAATCGCTGTATACCGGCGAACAGGCGCTGCGCGCGGTGGGCGAGGGCGCGCGGGCCGAGATCCTCGCGCTGTTCCCCGAACTGGCGGAACGGACCGCACCCGGCGCGCGGATGTTCCTGAACGGGCGGCAGGGCCGCGATCTGGCCGCCGGGCACGCCGGCGTCCCGCTGCAGTGACACGCAGCAATGTGCGTTGAATGGAAAGGGCCCCCTCGCGGGCCCTTTTCTGTTGCGCGGCGTTCGGGATTTCAGCTTCGGCCGAGCCAGCAGGGTTGAACAGCCTCGACGCGGCGATTACCTTTGATGCAACACGATTTCGGAGGGCGTTGCAGATGACGCCCAGGCGTCCCGCGGGTGCGGACGCGTCCCCGGCCCTGCTGGCCACGCCTGCCGTCACCCGCAACCCTGACGAGGGGTCGCTTTACGCGGCCCTCGATCTGGGCACGAATAGTTGCCGGATGCTGATCGCCCGTCCGACGGGCAGTCAGTTCCAGGTGATCGACAGCTTCTCGAAGCCGGTCCAGTTGGGATACGGCCTTGAGGCATCTGGCCGTCTTTCGGGTCAATCCATGACCCGGACGGTTCATGCGCTGCAGGTCTGCCGGCGCAAGCTCGACCAACACGGCGTCCGCCGGATGCGGCTGGTCGCGACCGAGGCCTGCCGCCGCGCCCGCAACAGCCGCGATTTTCTGCGGCTGATCCGGCGCGAGACCGGCTTGCCGCTGGAAATCATCGCCCCTGAGGAGGAGGCGCGGCTTGCCGTGATCTCCTGCGCGCCGCTGGTCAGCCTGCGGACGGAACAGTTGCTGGTGGTGGACATTGGCGGCGGCTCGACGGAACTGGTCTGGATCGACCTCGGCGATGTGGAACCGGCCGAGCGGCCCCGCGCGATCATGCGGCTGGCGGATGGCTTCGACGACCGCTCGCCGGGTTCGGCGCGGGTGGTGGACTGGATCAGCGTCCCCTTGGGCGTGGCAACCCTGCGCGACCAGTTCGACGACGTGAACGACGACCCCGCCCGTTTCGCCCTGATGAGCTGGCAGTTCGAGCAGATGCTGGAAGGCTTCGCGCCCTATGCGACCGGATCGAAGGCCGACGACAAGTTCCAGGTGATCGGCACCTCGGGCACGGTCACGACGGTGGCGGCGAGCCACCTCGGGCTCAAGCGTTACGACCGGACCAAGGTGGACGGGCTGACGATGACCACGGCGCAGATCGACCGGGTGATCCAGAACTACCTGTCGCTCGGCCCCGAGGGCCGCCGCGCCGATCCCCGCATCGGCCGGGAACGGCACGCGCTGATCATGTCGGGCGCGGCAATCCTGCAGACGCTGATGCGGGTCTGGCCGACCAGCCGCCTGTCGGTCGCCGACCGGGGGCTGCGCGAGGGGCTTCTTTACGCGCAGATGGTGCGCGACGGGGTGCTTGCCTCGGACGGTCTGATGGGGGTGGCGTGATGGCGACGGGATCGGGTGGCAAGGGTCGCGGACCTGTGCCGGGCAGCCGGGCGGGCAAGGGCACTTCGGGGCGCGGCCAGCGCGACCTGCGGGTGCGGGTCAAGACGGCCAAGGGGCGCAAGCTCTCCTCGACCCTGTGGCTGGAACGGCAGTTGAACGACCCCTATGTCGCCCGGGCGAAACGCGAGGGTTTCCGCGGCCGAGCCGCCTACAAGATCATCGAGCTGGACGACAGATACGGCTTCCTCAAGCCGGGGGCGCGGGTGGTGGATCTCGGCTGCGCGCCGGGCGGCTGGTGCCAGGTTGCCGTCGGCCGGGTGAACGCGCTGGGCGAGGCCAAGGGCAAGCCGCAGGGCCGGGTGCTGGGCGTGGACCTGCAGACGGTCGATCCCATTGCCGGGGCCGAGATCCATCAACTCGACTTCTTGTCCGATGGCGCGGACGATCAGATCAAGGCCTGGCTCGGTGGCCGTGCGGACGTGGTGATGTCGGACATGGCGGCGGCTTCCTCGGGGCACAAGGGCACGGACCACCTGCGGATCGTGGCGCTGGTCGAGGCCGCCGCCGAGTTCGCCTTCGACGTGCTGGAACCGGGCGGCACCTTCGTTGCCAAGGTGCTGGCGGGCGGGGCCGAGCAGGGGCTGCAGGCGACCCTCAAGCAGAACTTCGCCACGGTCGCGAATGTGAAGCCCCCGGCGAGCCGATCGGATTCATCCGAGAAATTCGTTGTCGCAATGGGCTTCCGCGGACGCCGGGAATCTATTGGCCAGGAGCCTGCCGTGAATGCCTCGGGTGAGGGCGCCTGAGGGCAGGGTGCCGGTCGATCACGCAGGCAGCCGGGGAATGGCCGAAGCCGGCAGGCTTCGCAGGCAGTTCCGTATTTGACAATGGATTCCTCTGCAAAGGCCCCGCCTGTCCGAGCATCGAGAGGTGCGGAATGTCACCGGATTGAGTGACAGGCGCGTTCTGGCCAGGGATCTTGTCACTTTCGACGGAAGGGCCATTCCTGAAGACATCTGCCTTCCGCCACCCTGATCGCCAGCGGTCCTCTCCCTGCCTTGGAACTTCCACCGCCCTTTCCGGCGCGCCGTTGCGTCACGCCTGCGCCCGGAACGCTTCTGCCGGTCGTCCCGTGAATGCCATCAGGACGCGGTTCAGATGCGCGGTTCCGGTGAAGCCGAGATCCTCGGCGATCTGGGCAAGGCTGCGGGTGCGATCCGGCAGCAGGGCGACCGCGCGTTCGACCCTGAGCTTGTAGATCAGGTCCAGCGCCGAGCAGCCCCGCTGCCGGCGGCAGGCCATGTCCAGCCCCCCTGCCGTCATGCCCAGCGTCTCGGCCAGATCGGCGATGGTCCGTCCGCGCCCCATCTCTCGGCCCGCGAGTTCGCAATAGGCCTCGACCAGCGCATGGCTGTCCTGACCCGGCAGGGCAGGGCCTGCGGGTTCCGGCCGGGCGGACAGGCGGTGCAGCGTGGCCGCGATCAGTTCCAGCCGGCAGGCGGCGGTGGCGCTGGCAATGGGATCGTGGCTGCGCATCGCCAGCGCGGCGATATCGGCCGAAAAGGCGTCGCTGGCCCCTGTGCCGACCAGAATGCGGTTGGGCAGCGCCAGCCGCCGGCCCATGTCGCGCTGCATCAGCAAGGCCTGACCTGCCACGCCGGGCTGGGGATCGGCGGCAAAGGCGGTGCCGGCAGGCAGGAAGATCACGCTTCCGGCGCTGTGGTCCACCGCGCCGCTGGGCAGGATGATCCGCATCACCCCCGCCGTGACGCGCATCAGGCAGTGATCCCCGCGGGTCCGCCCGCTGCGGACGCCATCGGGCCGGGCCGGTCCCCCCCAGACGAAGCTGCCCAGCGGCAGCAGCCGCAGCCCGGTTTCGGGCGGACGCGGCCGCCCGGCATAGGGCGTGATCGGGGCTGCGGGCTGCGGCGAGTTCGCCGGCGGCAATGGCGTGAACGCGTCCGGCGCATTGAGGGGGCAACCGGCGGGATAAAGGCTGTCGTTAAATAGATTCGGGTCAGCGGACATCGGCCTGCCCCCAGATTCGTCATGTGAAAATATCGCACATAAAACGTTGATAAACCATCAACGTTCCCGAAAATTCTTCAAACGTGAACGATGGTCCAGTTGCGCATCCGGTTGCGGAACCAAATCCTCTGGCTTTTCGCATATTGACGCGTCGCGATGACCGCGCGCTCTCTGGCCTCGGCCAGTGTGGCGCGTCCTTCCAGGTGGTCCTTCAGCTCGGCCGCGCCGATCGCGCGGGTCCATTGTGCGCCCGCCTTCCAATGGGGCAGCATCTGCCGCACCTCGTCCAGCGCACCCTGCTGCAGCATCGCCTCAAAGCGCGCGGCGATGCACCGGGCAAGCCGCTCGCGGTCCATCTGCAGCACGAAGCGCTGCGCTCCCTCGGGCGGAATCAGCGGCGGCGGCGTTTCCATCTGCCACTCAGCCAGCCCCCGGCCGGTCGCGCTCAGAACCTCCCACGCGCGCTGGACGCGGGCCGGGTTCCGCAGGTCCAGGCCCGCGCGGGTGCGCGCGTCCAGCGCCTCGACCATCTCCTTCAGCCCGCCGCGGGCCAGCCATGCGTCACCCTCGGCCCGAATCGCCGGGGGAACCGGGGGAATGACGGCCAGCCCCGAGGTCAGCGCCGACAGATAGAGCCCGGTCCCCCCCGCGATCACCAGCGGGCGCGCCTGATCCAGCAATGCCGCGACCTCGGCCAGCCAGTCTCCGACCGAATAGCTGCGCCCCGGCACGATGTGGCCGTAAAGCAGGTGCGGAGCCGCGGCTTCATCCTTGATCGAGGGACGCGCCGTCAGCACCCGCCAGCAGGACCAGACCTGGAGCGCATCGGCGTTGACGACCGCCCCTCCGGTCGCCCGCGCGATCCGCAGCGCCAGCGCCGACTTGCCGGATGCGGTCGGTCCCGCGATCAGGACCGGGCGGCCCGGATCGATGGCGGCGACGAGCCGCGCGATCTGCGCTTCGGTGGCGCCTGACGCGGCAGAGGCGGTGTTGATCATGCGCCCTATCTGCGCCATTTTGCCGGCCGATGAAATCCGCGGGGGCCACAGCATGACCGAAACCGATCTGACCAACCCCGCGGCGCCTTCCCCTCAGCAGGGTGCCGGCTACGACCGGGTCATGCTGAAGATCTCGGGCGAGGCGCTGATGGGCGACCAGGGCTACGGGCTGCATCCCCCGACCGTCGCCCGCATCGCCAATGAGGTGAAATCCGTCCACGACCTCGGCACCGAGATCTGCATGGTGATCGGCGGCGGCAACATCTTCCGCGGCCTGCAGGGCAGCGCCCAGGGGATGGAGCGGGCGACCGCCGACTACATGGGGATGCTGGCGACGGTCATGAACGCGCTGGCCATGCAGGCCGCGCTCGAGGCGCTGGGCATCCACACCCGCGTCATCAGCGCCATCCGCATGGACGAGGTGGCCGAGCCCTACATTCGCCGCCGCGCCATCCGCCACCTGGAAAAGAAGCGCGTCATCATCTTCGCCGCTGGCACCGGGAACCCGTATTTCACCACCGACACCGCCGCGACCCTGCGCGCCAACGAGATGAACTGCCAGGCGATCTTCAAGGGCACCAAGGTGGACGGGGTCTATGACAAGGACCCCAAGAAGCATGCCGATGCCGTGCGCTACGACAACGTGAGCTATGACGAGGTGCTGCAGAAGCACCTGAACGTCATGGACGCCTCGGCCATCGCGCTGGCGCGGGACAACAACCTGCCGATCATCGTCTTCTCGCTGGACGAGCCGGGCGGCTTCTGCGGCATCCTTGCGGGGAACGGCACCTATACGCGGGTCCACGAATAGGAACTCCGGACGGCCGCGTTCGTTCTGCCTTGAAGCCAGACGAGAGGCGGCCATGTCCGAACAGATCCCCCTTTCCGACGAGGCAAGCGCGGTCGAGCCCGAGCTGGATGCCGCGCGGCGCGACCACACGCATGAGCTCGCGCCCGATCTTGCCTATCGGCGCCTGGGCATCGTCAACGTGATCTTCGTGGGCCCCTCGGGCGCAGGGGACCGCGAATGGGTGCTGATCGACGCGGGGCTGACCGGGACGGCGAGCCTGATCCGCAGTGCCGCGCAGGCGCGCTTCGGGGAAGGATCGCGCCCCGCCGCCATTGTCATGACGCATGGTCATTTCGACCATGTCGGCGCGCTGGAGCAGTTGGCCGAGGAATGGGACGCCCCCGTCTACGCGCATCCGCTGGAACACCCCTACCTGAACGGCAGCGCCGCCTATCCGCCCGGGGATCCGAGCGTCGGCGGCGGGCTGATGGCGCGCCTCTCGCGCCTTTACCCCCGGTCGCCCGTGGATGTCGGCGCGCGCCTGCGCCCGCTGCCCGAGGATGGCAGCGTGCCGTTCATGCCGGGCTGGCGCTGGGTCCACACGCCCGGCCACTCGGTTGGTCATGTCTCGCTCTGGCGGGACGGGGATCGCGCCCTGATCGTGGGCGATGCCTTCTGCACGACAGGGCAGGAGTCCGCCTATGACGTCGCCCTGCAAGAGCCGCAGATGCACGGCCCGCCGATGTATTTCACCATCGACTGGGAAGCCGCCGAGGAGGCGGTGAAGAAGCTCGCCGCGCTGGAACCCGAACTTGCCGTGACCTTTCACGGCCAGCCCATGCGCGGCCCCGAGATGCGCACGGCGCTGCACCGGCTCGCGCGCGAGTTCCGGGCGGTGGCGGTGCCGGAAAAGGGCGAATATGTCGCCCGTTCCCGCAGGGCCGGGGACGGCAGCGCCTATGAGAAACCGTAAAGCTGTCGGCAACTGCGGCGGCGGCGCACCTATACAAACCTGTCCGCAAGCGGCTATACACCCCAAAAACCATCTGCGAGCAGGATTATGGCCGACGAGATCGAGATCGATACGGATGACCTTGAGCGCCGCATGAAAGGCGCGATGGACAGCCTGCGGCACGAGTTTTCCTCGCTGCGGACGGGCCGCGCCTCGGCCAGCATGATCGACCCGATCACCGTGGACGCCTATGGCTCGCCCACGCCGATCAACCAGTTGGGGACCGTGAACGTGCCGGAACCGCGCATGGTCACGATCAACGTCTGGGACAAGGGCATGGTCGGCAAGGTGGAAAAGGCGATCCGCGAAAGCGGCCTCGGCATCAACCCGCAGACCAACGGCACCATCATCATGCTGCCGATCCCCGAACTGAACGAGGAACGCCGGCGCGAGCTGACCAAGGTCGCCGCCCAATATGCCGAAAGCGCCCGTGTCGCGGTGCGTAACGTCCGCCGCGACGGCATGGACCAGATCAAGAAGGCCAAGGCCAAGGGCATGGCCGAGGACGACCAGAAGTTCTGGGAATCCTCGGTGCAGGAACTGACCGACAAGATGATCGCCGAGGTGGACAAGGCACTGGAATCGAAACAAGCCGAAATCATGCAGGTCTGACATCATGGCCGAAGCAGCGCCGGTCATCACGCCCGCCTTCGTCCATGGCGCGGCCCGCCCCCGCCATGTCGCCATCATCATGGACGGCAACGGGCGCTGGGCCACCGAACGCGGCTGGCCGCGCCTCGTCGGCCACCGGCGCGGGGCCGAGCGGGTCAAGCAGATCGTCCGGGCAGCGCCCGACCTGGGCGTGAACTGGCTGACGCTTTACGCCTTCTCGACCGAGAACTGGAAGCGCTCGACCGAGGAAGTGCTGGGCCTCATGGGCATCTTCGCCCGCTACATCCGGCGCGAGGCCGACGCCATGGCCGCGGAAGGGGTGCGGATGCGCTTTATCGGCGGGCGCGAACGGCTGGACCCCAAGCTGCAGGCGCTGATGGCGGGGATCGAGACGCGGACGGCGGGCAACTGCCGCCTGAACCTGACCGTCGCCATCAACTACGGCGGCCGTGACGAGCTTGCGCGGGCGGCGGCCCGGCTGGCCGGCAGGATCGCGACCGGCGAGATCGCGAAGCCCGGCGAGGCCGACCTTGCCGCCTGCCTCGACACTGCCGGCCATCCCGACCCGGATCTGGTGATCCGCACCTCGGGCGAGGCGCGGACCTCGAACTTCCTGCCGTTCCAGGCCGCCTATGCGGAATACGAGTTCACGCCGGTGCTGTGGCCGGATTTCTCGCCGGCGCATCTGGCCGAGATCCTCGACCGCACCAGCCTGCGCCAGCGCCGTTTCGGAGCGGCATGAGGGGCCTGCCCCCACCGCGCGTCGCGCCACAGGGCCGCTGGCCCGACCTGGCCGAGCGGGTCGGCTCGGCCCTGATCATCCTTGTTGCCGGCACCGCGCTGCTGGTGCTGCCGGTGTTGCTGGCCAGCATCGGCATCTCGGTCCTGTTCGCGGCCCTGATGTGGGAACTGACCCGCCTCGTGGTCCCGGCGCCGCAACGCGGCCGGGTGATCGGCGTCGGCCTGCTGTCGGGCGTGGCGATGGCCCTGACGCTGCTTTGGGGATCTTGGGGGGCGCTGGCCTTCATCCTGCCCCTTGGCCTCGGCACCCGCATTGCCCGGCGCGAGATGCGGCTTGCCTATGTCGGCTTCAGCCTCCTGATGGTCATGGCCGCCTGGGGGCTCTTGTGGATCCGCATCACCTTCGGCCTGGGCGAGGCGGTCTGGATCGTGGCGCTGGTCGTGCTGTCGGACGTGCTGGGCTATTTCGTGGGCCGCAGCGTCGGCGGCCCCAAGTTCTGGCCCGCCATCAGCCCCAAGAAGACATGGAGCGGGACTGCCGCCGGCTGGGTCGGCGCCGCCCTGCTGGGGATCGTCCTCGTGATCCTCGGCCGGGCCGATCCCGGCGTGATCGTGATCGGCCCGCTTCTCGCCTTTGCCGGCCAGATGGGCGATATCGCCGAAAGCTGGATCAAGCGGCGGGTCGGTGTAAAGGACAGCTCGCGCCTGATCCCCGGACACGGAGGGCTGATGGACCGTTTCGACGCGATGGCCGGATCGCTCGCCGCAGCGACGGTGCTGGGATTGGGCAACTGGCTGCCGATCGTGGGCTGAGATGCGCAGCGTTTCCATCTTCGGCGCGACCGGCTCGGTCGGGGAAAGCGCCTTCGACCTGCTGATGCGGTCGGGCGGCCCCGCGGCATGGCGGACGGTCGCCCTGACCGGCGGGCGCAACGTCGCGCGGCTGGCCGAGATGGCGCGCGCCCTGCGGGCCAAGATTGCCGTGATCGCCGACGAGGCGCTGCTGCCTGATCTGCGCGAGGCTCTGGCGGGCTCGGGGGTCGAGGCCGCAGCCGGCACCACCGCCATCGCCGAGGCCGCCGACCGGCCTGCCGACTGGGCATTGTCGGCGATCGTGGGCGCGGCCGGACTTGCCCCCGGCCTGCGGGTGGTCCAGCGCGGCGGCACGCTGGCCCTGGCGAACAAGGAAAGCCTTGTTGCCGCGGGCCGTCTTCTGATGGGCACCGCAAAGCGCAGTGGCGCCACGATCCTGCCTGTGGATTCGGAACATTCCGCCGTTTTCCAGTGCCTTGAGAATGACAGTCTCGACCGGGTCGAGCTTGTCACCCTGACCGCCTCGGGCGGCGCCTTCCGCGACTGGCCGCTTGAGCGGCTGGCCCAGGCCACGGTGGCCGAGGCGTCCAGCCATCCGAACTGGGACATGGGCCAGCGCATCACCATCGACAGCGCCTCGATGTTTAACAAGGCGCTGGAAGTCATCGAGGCGCATGAGTTCTTCGGCCTGCCGGAAGACCGCATCGCCGTCCTGATCCATCCCGAATCCATCGTCCATGCGCTTGTCGCCTATATCGACGGCGGCACGCTGGCGCATCTGGGACCGCCGGACATGCGCCATGCCATCGGCCATGCGCTGCACTGGCCACGGCGCGAGAAGCTGCCGTTGCCGCGGCTGGACCTTGCCGCCCTGGGCAGCCTGACCTTCCGCGCGCCGTGCGAGACGCGCTGGCCCGCTCTGGCGCTGGCGCGGCAGGTGATCGCGCAGGGCGGGGCCGCCGGGGCGGTGCTGAACGCGGCCAAGGAACAGGCGCTGGACGATTTCATCGCCGGCCGCATCCGCTTCACCGACATGGCGGGGGCGGTCGCGCATGCGCTTGATCTCGCGGCGGGGCGGGCGGGCTTCGGGAACAGTCCCGACAGCCTGCAGACCGTTCTGGAATGGGACGCGCAGGCGCGGCGCGATGCCGCGGCGTGGCAGGCGGCGGCATGATCGGGGAAATCGCCGGGCAGATGGGCGGCCTCGCCTGGACGGTCGCCGCCTTCATCATCGCGCTGTCGATCATCGTGGGCGTCCACGAATACGGCCATTACATCGTCGGCCGCTGGTCGGGCATCCGGGCCGAGGTCTTCTCGCTGGGCTTCGGGCCGCGGCTGTTTTCCCGCCGCGACCGGCGCGGCACCCTCTGGCAGGTCGCGGCGATCCCGCTTGGCGGATATGTCCGCTTCCTCGGGGATGCGGATGTGGCCAGCGCCACCCGCGACGGCTCGGTCGATCCCGGGGTTGCGCGGCAGACGCTGGGCGGCGCGCCGCTCTGGGCGCGGTTCGCCACCGTGGCGGCAGGGCCGTTCTTCAACTTCATCCTGGCCGCTGCCGTCTTTGCGGGCGTGGTCATGTGGCAGGGGCTTGCCACCGACCGCGTGGTGGTGGGCGAGATCGCGCCCGCGCCCCCCGGTATCGTCAACGAGTTGCGGCCCGGCGACGAGGTGCTGGCGGTCGGGGGCCAGCCCGTTACCGACTGGGCCTCGCTGTTCCGTCTGGCCGAGGCGCTGCCGCCCGCGCCGCAGCAGCCGTGGACCGTCCGCCGTGGGGGCGACGAGATCACCGTCACCGCCCCCGATGTCGCGCCGCCGCGCGTCTCGGGCGTGGGGCCGCGCAGCGCCGCCTCGGCGGTGGACCTGCGGCCCGGCGACGTGATCCTGGCGGTCGAGGGCCGGCCGATCACCCGCTTCACCGACCTGCGCCCGACCGTCGAGGCCGCGCAGGGCCGCCCCGTCACCCTGCGGGTCTGGCGCGAGGATGCCGGAGAGGCTGACTTCGTCCTTGTCCCGCGTGAACAGGACCTGCCCCGCGCCGATGGCGGCTTCGAGAAACGCTGGCTGATCGGCGTGACCGGGGGAGAGGGCTATATCCGCCCCGCCACCCGCACCCCCGACCCGTTCGAGGCGCTGTGGATGGGCGCGCAGCAGACATGGGACGTGATCTGGGGCTCACTGACCGGGCTGGTCGCGATGGTCACCGGGCAGATCGGCCGCTGCAACCTGTCCGGTGCGATTTCCATCGCCGAGGTGGCGGGCGACGCGGCAAGCTCGGGGGCGGGCAACTTCTTCTGGCTGGTCGCGGTGCTGTCGGCGGGCATCGGTTTCCTGAACCTGCTGCCGATCCCGGTGCTGGATGGCGGACACCTAGCCTTCTACACATGGGAGGCCGTGGCGGGCCGACCGCCGTCACCCCGCGTCATGGACGTGCTGACCCGTATCGGCGTGGCGCTGGTGCTGGCGCTGATGTTCTTCGGCCTCTCCAACGACATCCTTTGCCGCTGAGGCGGGGGTTTGCTTTGACAGGACAGGCGGCAGGGGTTTAATCCTGCCGCAAATGCGACCGGGAAAACCGGCGCGATACGCCAGGCGCAAGGGACAGGTCATGTGGGATCGCAGGATGGGCGCAAGCCCGGCTATCAGGGGCACGCGGGCGCTCGTCTCGGGACTGGCGCTGACGGTCATGCTGGGGATGCCGGCGGCTGCCGCCGTCTATTCCGAGGTGCGGCTGGAAGGCGCGCAGGGGGTCGATGCGGAAACCATCCTGTCGCTGGCCGACATCCGCCGCGGCGCCGACCTGTCGCTGGGCGACCTGAATGACGCGCAGCAGCGGCTGCAGCAGTCGGGCCTGTTCGAGACGGTCGAGATCGTCCCGCAGGGCAGCACGCTGGTCATCCGCGTCAGCGAATACCCGGTCATCGACGTCATCAGCTTTGAAGGCAACCGCCGCCTGAACGACGAACGGTTGGGCGAGATCGTGCAGTCCCGGTCGCGCCGAGTGTTCTCGCCCGCGCAGGCGGAACGGGACGCCCAGACCATTGCCGCCGCCTATGCCAGCGAGGGGCGCTATGCCGCCCGCGTCGATCCCCGCGTGATCCGCCGCCCCGGGAACCGCGTGGACCTGGTCTTCGAGATCCGCGAGGGCGCCCTGACCGAGATCGAGCGCATCGGCTTCACCGGCAACCGCGCCTTTTCCGACCGCCGGCTGCGGAACGTGCTGGCGACCAAGCAGGCGGGCATCCTGCGGACCTTCATCCGCCGCGACGTCTTCGCCCCCGAACGGACGCAACTGGACGAGCAGCTTCTGACCGACTTCTACCGCTCGCGCGGTTACGCCGACTTCCGGGTGCAGGCCGTGGCCCCCGAGATCGCCCGCGAACGCGACGCCTTCTTCGTCACCTACAACATCTACGAAGGCCCGCGTTACACCTTCGGCCGGGTGAATGTGGTCAGCGAGGTGCCGGGCATCTCGGCGGATGCTTACGTGGCGCAGAACCGGGTACGGCCGGGACAGGTCTACAGCCCGCAGGCGGTCGAGAACTCGATCCAGCGGCTTGAGGCGGTGGCCCTGCAGCAGGGTGTCAACTTCCTTGCCATCGAACCCCGGGTGACGCGCAACCCGCGCAACCAGACGCTGGACCTGACCTTCGCGCTGACCCGCGGACCGCGTGTCTTTGTCGAGCGCATCGACATCGAGGGCAACACGACGACGCTGGACGAGGTGATCCGCCGCCAGTTCCGCACCGTCGAGGGAGACCCCCTGAACCCGCGCGAGATCCGCAACTCGGCCGAGCGTATCCGGGCCTTGGGCTATTTCGCCGACGCGCAGGTGGAAACCCGCGAAGGATCCAGCCCGCAGCAGGTGATCGTCGATGTCAACGTCGAGGAGCAGCCGACCGGCAGCCTCGGCTTTGGCGCCAGCTACGGGGCCAGCCAAGGCGTCGGCTTCAACGCCTCGCTGACCGAGCAGAACTTCCTTGGCCGCGGCCAGACCGTTGCGCTGTCCTTCTCGACCGCCAGCGGCTCGCAGGGGTTCGATTTCAGCTTCATCGAGCCGTCCTTCCTGTCCCGCGACCTGCGTGCCCGCCTGTCGGCCTGGTACCGGACCTCGGACTACGACAACGCCCGCTTCAACACGCGCAGCGTCGGGATCTCGACCGGGATCGAGTTCCCGGTCAGCGAAAATGGGCGCGTCGAACTCAGCTACCGGCTGAGCAAGGACAAGCTGTATGATGTCGATCCCGTCGGCTTCGATCCCGAGACCGGCGAATGGATCGGCTCCTCCCCGATCCTGGTGGGCGAGCAGGGCGAGCGCGTCAGCTCGGCGCTTGGCTACAGCTACAATTACGACACGCGCGGCACGGGGCTGGACCCGCTGACCGCCTGGAAGCTGCGCTTCAGCCAGGATTTCGCCGGCCTCGGCGGCGATGTGGATGCGGTCACCACGACGATGCTGGCGGGTGTCGAAAGCCGCGCCTGGCGCGAGGAGGTCGCGCTTCGGGCCGAGTTCGAGGCGGGCGCGCTGGTCATGCTGAACGACAGCGAAAGCCGCATCACCGACCGTTTCCGCGGGACCGGCCGCATCCGCGGCTTTGAATCGAACGGCTACGGTCCCCGCGACCTGAACGCGCCCTACGAGGACGCGCTGGGCGGCAATTATTTCTGGGCGGCCCGGGCCGAGGCGCAGTTCCCGCTGGGCCTGCCCGAGGAATACGGCATCAGCGGCGGCATCTTCGCCGATGCGGGTTCCGTCTGGGGGCTGGACAATGTCGCTGGATACGGCCGCGACACCAACGACCGCGACGGTGACGGAAACGTGACCGAAGCCATCGACGGCAGCGTGGACGACAGCATGAACATCCGCGCCTCGGTCGGGGTGTCGCTGTTCTGGACGACGCCCATCGGGCCGCTGCGCTTCAACCTGTCGAAGGCGATCAAGAAAGAGGATTACGACAACACGCAGCCCTTCGACCTGTCGATCTCGACCCGGTTCTGATGCGCCGCGCGCTGGGGCAGGCGGGTCTGGCGGCGGCGCTGCTGGGAGCGCTGCTAGCGGCGGCGCCCGTGGCAGGGCAGGAGCCTCCGCCCGCGCGGCCCTCGCCCTTCGGCTCTGCCCGTCCTCCGCAATCCCCGGTTCCTGCGCCGCTCGATGACGCGGGCGATCTTGCGGGGCCGGAACTGTCCCGGCCCGCCGCGCCTGGACCCCAGCCTGCGGGACCGGCTGCCGAGGGTGGCGCGCCCCTGCGGGTGGTGCCGCCCGCCCTGCCGGCCGGGGGCGCCACCGCCGCGCTTGGCCGGGCGGTGCTGACCGTGGACCAGGAGGCCATGTACCGCCAGTCGCGTTGGGGCATGCGCGTCCAGGCCGAACTCGCGGCGCAGTCGCGGCAGGTGGCTGCCGACAACGACCGCGCCTTTGCCGATCTGGTCGCCGACGAGGACGCCCTGACGGCCGCCCGCGCCACCCTGTCGCCCGAAGAATTCCGCCAGCGCGCCGCCCGCTTCGACGAGCGGGTGATGGCTGTCCGCGCGGAGCGCGAGGCCGCGCGCAATGCGCTGGCAGAGATGTCCGATCTCGACCGCGCCCTTTTTGCCCAGGCTGCCGCGCCGGTGCTGGGCCGGCTGATGACCGCGCGCGGTGCGCTGGTGGTGCTGGACCAGCGCACCGTGCTGATCGCCGATGAACGCATCGACGTCACTGCCGCCACCATCGCGGCGCTGGATGCCGAACTGGGCGACGGGCGCGAGATCGTGGCCGCCGCGCTGGCGCAGGCCCGCGCGCGCGACGAGGCTGCCGGGGAAGAAACCGCAGGGGACGCGCCCGGGAACGCGTCCGGCGGCTCTGCCGCGGCGCCCGCCGGAACGGCGCTGGACCTGCCCGAAGGCGCCCCCGCCGCCCCGCAGGACCCGCGCTAGGCGTGGCGGAGGGACCGCGCGACCGCCCCCTTGCCTTTGCCGGGCAGAGGATCGGCCTGCTCGGCGGCTCGTTCGACCCGGCCCACCAGGGGCACCTGCATATCACCCGCATGGCGCTGCAGCGGTTCCGGCTTGACCGCGTCTGGTGGCTGGTCAGCCCCGGCAATCCGCTGAAGCCGCATGGTCCGGCGCCCCTGGCCCGGCGGATCGACGCGGCCCGCCAACTTGCCCGCGACCCGCGCATCCTTGTCACGGGGATCGAGGCGCGGCTGGGCACGCGCTGGACCGCCGACACCATCGCGGCGCTGCGGGCGCGCTATCCGGGCGTGCGGTTCGTCTGGCTGATGGGGTCGGACAACCTCGTCCAGTTCAGCCGGTGGGACCGCTGGCGCGGGATCGCGGCGCAGGTCCCGATCGGGGTGATCGCGCGTCCCGGGTCCCGCATGCCTGCCCGCAGCGCCCGCGCCGCCCGTATCCTCTGGCCGCATCGCCTGCCCGAAGAGCGGGCCGGGCGTCTGGCCGACATGGACCCGCCCGCCTGGGTGCTGGTCAACGTGCCGATGTCGGGCCTGTCCTCCAGCGCCATCCGGCGCGGGCGGGTTGCCGCCACCGGGGATGGGTCCGGGGGCGACGGGACCGGGCGCGCCTTGCCAATGCTTTCGCCGATTTGCTAGGCACGACGGAAACATTCGGAGCACAAGATGGCCGAGACCGAGCGCAGCCCAGCCCCTTACGGCCATGCAGACCTTGCCCTGATCAAGCGGATCATCCCGCACCGCTATCCCTTCCTGATGATCGACAGGGTCCGGGACATCGTGGCCCATGAAGGCGCGGTCGGGATCAAGTGCGTCACCTCGAACGAGCCGCATTTCCCCGGCCATTTCCCCGACCAGCCGGTGATGCCCGGCGTGCTGATCGTCGAGGCGATGGCGCAGACGGCCGCCATTGTCGTCGGCATCAGCATGGACATGATCGACAAGACCATGCTGACCTATTTCATGGGCATCGACGGCTGCAAGTTCCGCCGCATGGTCCAGCCCGGCGACGTGCTGGAACTGCATGTCCGCGTCAAGCGCCCCGGCGGCAAGATCTGGAAGTTCACCGGGCAGGCCAAGGTCGATGGCCAGATCTGCGCCGAGGCCGAGTTCACCGCGATGATGGCGCCCGCGGATGGCTGACACCGCCATCCACCCTTCGGCCATCGTCGAGACGGGTGCGGAACTGGGGCAAGGCGTCCGCATCGGCCCCTTCTGCCATGTCGGGCCCGAGGTGCGGCTGGCTGACGGGGTCGAGCTGAAATCCCATGTCGTCGTCGCGGGCGACACCGAGATCGGGGCCGAAACGGTCATCTTCCCCTTTGCCTGCATCGGCGGCATCCCTCAGGACCTGAAGTTTCAGGGAGAGCGGACCCGCCTTGTCATCGGCGCCCGCAACCGCATCCGCGAATATGTCACGATGAACCCCGGCACGGCCGGCGGCGGCGGGCTGACGCAGGTCGGCAATGACGGGCTGTTCATGGCAAGCTGCCACGTCGCCCACGACTGCCGGATCGGCGACCGCGTGATCCTGGTCAACAGCGTCGCTGTCGCCGGCCATTGCGTGCTTGAGGACGAGGTGATCGTCGGCGGGTTGTCCGGCATCCACCAGTTCGTCCGCATCGGCCGCGGGGCCATGATCGGGGCCTTGACGATGGTGACGGCGGACGTGCTGCCGCATGCGCTGGTGTCGGGGCCGCGGGGGCAGATGGAGGGGCTGAACCTCGTGGGCCTCAAGCGGCGCGGAGCCGGGCGGGCCGAGATTGCGGCGCTGCGCGAGTTGCTGGCGGCGCTGGGGGCGGGGTCGCTCCGGGATGCCGCGCGCGTGCGTGCCGAAGGCGAGGTCACGCCGATGGAACGCGAGGTGCTGGACTTCATCCTCGGTCCCAGCGAGCGCAGCTTCCTGAAGCCCCTCGCATGACGGGCAGGACCGCGATCATCGCGGGGGAGGGCGCGCTGCCCGCGCTTGTGGCCGAGGCGCTGGAGGCGCCGCTGGTCCATGCGCTGGACGGGTTCGAGCCCGCGATTCCCGCCCGGCCCTTCCGGCTGGAGCGGCTGGTGCCGTTCCTTGACGGCCTGGTGGACCAAGGCGTCACCCGCGTCGTCTTTGCCGGCGCGGTGCGCCGTCCGCGGCTGGACCCCGAGGCATTCGATCCTCGCACCGCCACGCTGGTGCCGCGCTTCCTGTCGGCCATGCAGGGGGGCGACGATGGCGCCCTGCGCGAGTTGATCGCGATCTTCGAGGAATGGGGATTCGAGATCGCGGGCGTCGATGCGATCCGCCCTGATCTTGTCCCCGGCCCCGGCCTGCTGGCCGGAGAGCCCTCGGCCGCCGACAGGGCCGATGCCGAACGCGCGGCGCAGATCCTGGCGGTGACGGGGCCGCTGGATATCGGGCAGGGCTGCGTGGTGGTCCAAGGCCTGTGCCTTGCGTTTGAAACGCTGCCGGGGACCGAGGCGATGCTGGATTTCGCCGCCGCCCATCAGGGGCTGCGTCCCGTGGCGGCAGGCGGGCGCGGGGTGCTTTACAAGGCCCCGAAGCCGATGCAGGACCGCCGCATCGACCTGCCGGCAATCGGCCCGGATACCGTCGCGCAGGCTGCCCGTGCCGGGCTGGCGGGGATCGCCTGGGAAGCGCGGGGCGTGATGCTGCTGGAGCGCGATGCGGCAATCGGCGCCGCCAAGGCTGCGGGGCTGTTCCTGTGGGCGCGGGAGTGACTTGGTATTTGGACCAGAAAGAAGCCCCTGCCGCCTGCTGCAAGGCGGCGGGCAACGGTCGATGAAGGCGTTCCTGATCGCGGGCGAGCCTTCGGGCGACCGTCTGGGCGGGGCGCTGATCGACGGGTTGCGCCAATTGGACCCCTCACTTGAGCTTAAGGGAGTTGGCGGCGAGGCGATGGCCGCGCAGGGGCTGAGCAGCCTGTTTCCCATAGCTGAGCTCAGCCTCATGGGCATCTGGGAGATCCTGCCGAAATACCGCGCGCTCAAGCGTCGGATCGCGGAAACGGCGCGGGCGGTGATCGCGGCGCCGCCGGATGTGCTGGTCACGATCGACAGTCCCGATTTCGGGTTGCGGGTGGCGCGGATCGTGCGGGCCGCGGCGCCGCAGGTCCGCACCGTGCATTACGTCGCGCCCTCGGTCTGGGCATGGCGGCCGGGGCGAGCGGCGAAGATGGCGCAGGTCATCGACCATGTGCTGGCCATTCTTCCCTTCGAGCCGCCGTTGATGCAGGCCGCCGGGATGACCTGCGATTTCGTCGGCCACCCCGTCGTGGCAGAGCCTGTTGCGACAGCTGACGAGGCCGCGGCTTTCCGCACCGCCCATGGCATTGCCGCCGAGGCGCCGCTTGTGCTGTGCCTGCCCGGATCGCGGCGCGGCGAGGTCGGACGGCTCGGCCCCCGCTTCGACGAGGCGCTGATCCGGCTGCGCGACCGGGTGCCCGAGATCCGTGTCGTGCTGCCGACCGTGCCGGGCGTCGCCGACATGCTGGGCGGGATGGCAAGGCGCTGGCCGACCGCGCCGGTGATCGTGCAGGACCAAGCCGACAAGCGCGCGGCATTCGCCGCCGCCGATCTGGCGCTGGCCGCCTCGGGCACGGTCAGCCTGGAACTTGCGGCGAACAGGGTCCCGATGGTGATCGGCTATGACATGGCGCCGGTCAGCCGCGCGCTGATGGGGATGCTGCTGAAGACCGATACGGTGACGCTGGTGAACCTCGTCAGCGGGACCCGCGCGGTGCCCGAATTTCTTGGCAATCACTGCCAACCCGGCCCCATGGCCAGCGCGCTGCTGCGCCTGCTGGACGATCCCGACGCCCGCGCCGAGCAACTGGCCGCGATGGACCTGACGATGCAGCGGCTGGGCCGCGGAGGAGAGCCGCCCGGCCTGCGGGCGGCGCGGTCGGTGATGGCGGCGGTTACAGCGCGGCGGTGATGATCGCCTCGACCCTGTAGTCGGGCGTCGCCAGCTTCGCCTCTCCGGTTGCTCGGGCGGGGCAGTGGCCCTGCGGCACCCAGGTATCCCAGACGGCGTTCATCTCGGCAAAGTCGGCCATGTCGGCCAGCCAGATCTGGGCGGTCAGGATGCGCGTCTTGTCGGTCCCCGCCTCGGCCAGCAGCCGGTCGACCTGCGCCAGCACCTCGCGTGTCTGCTCGGTCACGCTGTTGCCGGGGTTGCCCACCTGCCCGGCCAGATGGACGATGCCGTTGTGGACGACCGCCATGCTCATCCGGGGGCCGCATTCGATCCGCTTGATTTCCGCCATGTTCACGCTCCGTTGATAAGGCGCCAGAAGAATAGTGCCGTCATGCCGAAGCCCACCACCGCGATCAACCCGCGCAGCGCGCTCACCGGCATGAGACGCGCGACAGGCGCCCCGGCGAGGCCCCCGATGATGGCGCCGATGGCAAGGATCAGGCAGGGCAGCCAGGCGATCTGCCCGCCCCAGGCGAAGATCCCCAGGCTGATGGTGGACAGCGCAAAGGACAGCCAGGTCTTGAGGCCGTTCATCGTGTGGATATCCGTCATCCCCCACAACGAGAACAGCGCCAGAAGCACGATCCCGAGACCTCCGTTGAAATAGCCCCCGTAAAGCGCGACCGGCACCATGGTGCCCGCGCCGAAGGCCGTGACCCCGCTGCGGTGGCGCGAGGCGAAGGCCCGCAGTTGCGGCCCTGCCAGGAAGATCAGCGTCGCGGCGAGCAGCAGGAAGGGCACGATGACCGCGAAGGCCTCGTTCGAGGACACCAGCAGCAGCGCCGAGCCCAGGCCCCCGCCCAAAAGCGTCCACAGCGTCAGCCGCATCATGATGTCGCGCGGAATCCGTGCGATCTCGTGCCGGAAGCCGAGCGCGGCGGCGAGATAGCCGGGCAGGGCGGCCACGGTGCTGGTGGCATTGGCGGAAACGACCGGAACGCCGGTGAAGACCAGCGCGGGAAAGACGATGAAGGTGCCGCCCCCCGCCACCGCGTTCAGCATTCCGCCGAGGAACCCGGCGACAAGCAGCAGAAGAAAATCGGTCACGTCGCGTCCTTGCCCTGAAGTCGGCGCAGGGTGGCTAACCTGCCCGGAAACGGCAAGCGGGCTGTGCCGGTGTTTCCGAAGGGCGAAACTTGGGGCGCAGTGATGATGCCGGGGTGGGATGGGGCACGCTGCTGCATCACGGGTTCTGCCATGCACTCGGCGGGTCCTGCGGGTCGCCGGAGGCGAGAGCCAATACGGCGAGGGGCGTTGACAATGTGGCCGTCCCCTCAAATGGCATCGCTGCCCACCCTGGAACTGCGGCGATCCACAAAGGGGGGGCGGTCACATCATCAATGCCGGAAATGCCCTCACCCAGATCGGGGACCTGCACTGCGTCACGTCGATGGCGACAGACGCCCGGATCAACAGTGACTTCTTCACCGGACCACCTTCCCTGAGCGTCAGCCCCGCTGCGCCTCGTCGATCGCATCGAGGACCAGCCTTGCGATCGGCTCGGCCGAGGCGGGGTTCTGGCCGGTGACCAGGTTGCCATCGCGGATGGCGAAGGGCTCGAAATCCGGGCCGGCCTCGATCCTGGCGCCCAGTTCCTTCAGCCGCGTCGTCAGCAGGAACGGGACGGCATCCTCAAGACCCACGGCGCGCTCTTCGCTGTCGGTGAAGGCGGCGACGCGGCGGCCGGCGACGACCGGCGTGCCATCCGCGCGACGGGCGCCCACCAGCCCGGCAGGACCGTGGCAGACGGCAGCGACGACCTTGCCGGCGGCATCAAAGTCGGCCACCAGCTTTGCCAGCGCCTCGCTGTCGGGATAGTCGAACATCGTCCCGTGACCACCCGGCAGGACGATGGCGTCGAAGCCAGAGGTATCCAGCGTATCGAACTGCGGCGTGTCGGCGATGCGGGACTGGAACGCGGAGTCATTCAGGGCGCGTTCCACCGAGGCGTCATTCTCGCCCGCGGGCTTCATGCTGCTGGGGTCTACCGGCACCTTGCCGCCCGCGATCGAGGCAAGCGTCACCTCGGCACCCGCATCGATAAAGGCGTAGAAGGGCGTCGTCAGTTCCTCGAGCCAGAGGCCCGTGGGCTTGTCGCTGCCGGTCATGGTGGCGGCAGAAGTGGCGATGATGAGGATGCGCGGTCTGGTCTGCATGGTGGGGTGCCTTTTTCAACGGATCGCTTGAAAGCGGGGTTTGTGCCTGCATCATCCGGCACCGGACCGAAGTCCAGCTGCCTGGCGGTCAGGGCGGATCGGCGGGCGCGGACAAGGCGTCTATCGCAGGGCGGCGCAGCGGCCCGGCCATGGTCAGGTCTGCGCCGTCATTCCGGCACCTTCTGGCCGATGGTGGCGGAGACGGCGGGCTTCTGCGGCTCGCTGATGGGCGCGGCTTCCTCGCCGGTCAGCCGCTCGGCCACCTCGGCCGCAAGCGTTTCCAGCAGCCGCAGTTCCTCGTCGTCCAGTTCGCGCACCTCGTCGTGGATCAGGCACAAGGCGCCCAGAACGACGCCGTCGGCCTGCCGCACCGGCGCGGCGGCCAGCGCCCGCGCGGACCAGCGGTGCAGGATCTGGTTTTCCGACAGCCGGGGGTCGCGCTCGATGTCGGGCACCATCAGCGGCCCGGCATCGGCCAGAAGCCCCGCCGACAGGGGCGCGCCCGCGGGCAGCAGGATCAGGTCCCGCCCGTCGGTCGTCCGCGCGCCGGGCAGGTCGCGGCTGGCGCCGATCACCAGTTCATGGTCGCCCTCGAGGGCGACGATCACGGCGGTCTTCATGTCGAACACATCGGCGGCCCGGAGCGCGTAGTCGTTCAGGTCCTCGCGCAGATCGGGGTCCTCGAGCTTCACGCCCCGCAGGGTCTCGTTCCGCAGCGTGGCCGCCTGCGGGTCCTGCACGAGCTCGACCCCGGCACCCGCCGCGTCCTTCGCCAAGAGGGCAATGCGCCCCACGGTTTCCTTGATCGAGGCCACCACCGCATCGGCGCCCAAGGCCTCGCGCCGCCGCTTGTCAAGGGCGTCGGCCGGCACGCCCCAGAGGCCGAGCACGACCTTGACATCCGGCCAGCGGGCGCGGATGCGGCGGGTGAGGTTCCGGGCGGCGGCGTCCGGCTCGCGGCTGAAGAAGCTCAGCAGGACGACCTGCACCCCTTCGAGTTCAAGCCCCGCGACATAGCGCGAGGTGACGCTGCCCGCGGCCCGCACCACCGCGGGCAGCCCGTCAAGCTGCAGGCTGTGGGCCAGCATCTCGCAGGCCTGGCGGTCGATCTCCCACTTGCCGGCGATGCAGGCGACGCGGGGGGCCGCGCCTTCCGGCAGGTCGGCGGGATATTCGCCGCGGATATGTTCCAGCAGCTCGTCCATGCCATTGGCGATCCGCAGCCGGTGCTCGGCGCGGGCGTTGTTGATATAGTCGATGCTGGCCTGCCGCAGCACCTCCATCCCCTCGTCGTTGTAGAACTCGGTCACGGATTCCTCCTCGATCACGTCCTCGGCGATGTCGATGGCGTCATCGGGGTCGTTGGCGATGAGTCGCTGGTAGATGCGCGTCTCGCGACTGAGCGCGGGACTGGACCCGAGCAGCGTTTCGAGGATGGACAACTGCGGGATATAGCGGCCCACGACCAGCAGGCAGACGGTCAGGGGCGTGGACAGGACCAGCCCGATCGGTCCCCAGATCGCGGTCCAGAAGGTCGCGGCCGCGATCAGCGACAGGACCGACAGCCCCGTGCTGGTGCCGTAAAGCAGCGGCTCGATGATGTTGTTCGACACCAGTTCCAACACAAGGATCAGCCCGGCCGTCATCAGCACCATGTTCCAGCCCGGATCGACCGCAAAGGCGAGGCTGAGCGGGAAGACCGCCGACAGGATCGGCCCGACATAGGGGATGAAGCGCATCACGGCGGCCAGCGTCCCCCACAGGATCCAGCCCGGCACCCCGATGGCCCACAATCCCAGCGCCATCGGGATCGCGTAGGTGACGTTCACCACAAGCTGCATCAGCAGGTATTTCGAGATGCGCTTGCTGGCTTCCTCCAGCGCGTCGGTGGAGCGGTAGATGTTGCCGCCCAGCATCCTCAGCAGCCGGTCGCGCAGGTCGCCCTGGTCGAGCAGGATCAGCACCACGAAGACCAGCACGATGCCCGCCGTGGCCACCGGCGCAAGCAGCGGCGACAGCCACAGCATCGCGGTCGCGAAGGGCGAGACCGGCTCGGCGATGACGCGGACGCGCTGGGGGGCAATGTCGTTCTCGTCGCCATCGCCGACGACCTCGGCCACTTCCTGCTGGACGGTGTCCACGGTCTGCAGCGCGCCTTCCAGGAAACCCGGCCCTTCCATCTGCGCGCCGAGGTCCTTGATCTTGGCGCGGATGGTGGATTGGTAGGTTGGCAGTTCGGCGCTGAGCGAGCGCACCTGCACGGCGACCACGGTGCCCAGCGCGCCCAGAACCGACAGCACCAGCCCCATGGCCAGCGCGACAGCAAGGATGCGCGACAGCCCATGGCGGACCAGCCACTGCACCAGCGGTCCCAGCACGAAGCTGATGAGAAAGGCGACAGCCAGCGGGATCAGCACCACCTGCCCGAAATAAAGCGCGGCGATCAGGATGGCCGCGATCACCAGTCCCGCGGCAAGGCGCAGGACATCGGTCTGCTGGGGCTGGGATGACGGCTCGGTGCCGGGTGTTGGAAGGGGCAGGATCACATGGGCACCGCAGGGCTGAGGGTTTGTGCAGCCGCAACGCAATGTTGAAGCAAGTGGTTCACGCGCCACATTGCAGGAAAGACGCTTGAAGGGCGCAGCCCCGCCTCAGGCCACCCGAGGTTCCGCTTGGGCAAACGGTTCCGGCCCGGGCGGTCACCATTCCCAGTGAGGCTGCCCGGCTGCGGAGGGCACGCGCCGGGGCGGCGGTCAATGCCTTTCAGGCTATCAGACAAGACCGGCGGCGTTATCGACAGAAACCGGGTGTTCAGCCCCCGCATCTGGTGAACCGGGTTGAGGATGAATCCCTCCGGCTCTGAGGTCCAGACCTTGCAGATGTATTCGCAGGGCATAAGGAGTTCAGCGTCTTGAGCCGACGCGCAAAGTTGCAGTCGGCCATGAAGTCGGCGAGGTGCGCCGGCCCCGGCCCCGGCCGCAGGCGCCGATCCCTGCGGAAGCCGGAACGGGGAAGGGGAGGGCGAGAATGGATGGCGCATGGACCGTCGCTGCAGGCCAGGGGGCCGGACGCGCATGCCCGGTTCATGGCCGGCCCCTCGGCTGCGGGGGTAGCCGGTGCCGACAGGCTCGACGCCGCCGGCTGTCGGCACCCCGCCGCGGGCATGACGTCCTCGACAGTGACGGCAGGATTTCTGCCGGTGCTGGTATCCTGTGCCGGCGCTCTGCTGATCCATCTGCAGGCGGCGCGAGCGATGGGGTTTGACGATGCGGCATTCTCGCCTTGGGTGATGGCCATCTCTGTCCCGGCGGGCGTCACCGGCATCGCGTTGGGCCTGCTGACCCGCGCGCCCATCGTCACGGCCTGGTCCGCACCGGGGACGGTGCTGCTGATCTCGACCGGGTCGGGGATGCCCTTCTCGGACGTCGTCGGCGCCAATGTCGTGGCGGCGCTGGTCATCCTGACCTTGGGGGTCACGGGACTGTTCGGCCGGATCGTGGCGGCGATCCCGAAGCCAGTCGCCATCGGCATGATCGCGGACGTCCTGTCTGGCTGCGGCTTGTGGGCCATGGGCTGGCCCTTGGCCGTGTTCAGCAGAGGGAAAAGTTGGTGGGGCGGGAGGGGATCGAACCCCCGGCCAACGGCGTGTAAAGCCGTCGCTCTACCGCTGAGCTACCGCCCCGCTGCCCGGTTCAATGGACCGTCGGCATGATGGTGTAAAGGGCCTGCGCCTGATGAACGCAGGGGGAACGCCAAGGCGGACCTGCGGAATTTCTGCCCCATCCGAACCGCATGTCCTGACCGTTCTTCCCCGGCTCGGATGGCAGGGGCAGGGCCAAGTCAGGCAGGTAAAAGAAAAGGACCGCCTGCGCTGGTGCGGACGGTCCTGAATGATGGTGGGCGATAACGGATTTGAACCGCTGACATCTTCGATGTGAACGAAGCGCTCTACCGCTGAGCTAATCGCCCGGTGCCGCGCTAGATAGCGCCCTCGAATACCAACGGCAAGCCCTTTCTGCGAGAGTCACGACCTGTGCGGGGCGCAGATCTGGACCCCCGATAAGCCTGCCGTTTTCCCGCAACTCGACCGCGCTTGGTGGAAAGAGGGCGGTCCAGTGGCTTGCCTTTCATGACTGTGCATCGCGCATGGTTCGGTCGCATCTTGATGGACATCGCAGATCCGTGCGCGAGAGGCGGTCCTCCCGGACCGCCACATGGGCGAGGCCGCTGCGCTTGTGCAGGACCTTGGCTTGGACAGCAAGATCATGCGGCGCGGGATATGGACTAGAACTTTATCGCAAGACACCTCGCGGCGACCACGACAGAAGCTGTCCTTCCATCATTCTCCAAAGAGGGCAGCCTTGGAACCCATGGCAAGGCGGCAAACCATCACGGATCGGAACAGATCGTTTTCCGATCCGGGTTTCACTAAGCGTTGGCAGCAGCCGCGCCGCATGGAACAGGCTTTCGCCCGCTGCGTGCAAACGGAAACACGCGCCCCATTGGGGGCGCGTGTCTGCATTTTCGTCACCGCTTTCCCAGCGAGTCAGTGGGCGGTCGGGCCGCTCAGAGGAAGATCGGCGCGCAGGGCGGCAAGGCGCTTGACCTCGGCGGCCTCGTAGGCAGCCTCGTCCCATTCCACCGGCTCGGGCATCCGCACCAGCGCGTGGCGCAGCACCTCGCGGACGTTCGAGACGGGGATGATGGTCAGCCCCTCCTTTACGTTCGCCGGGATGTCGGCCAAGTCCTTCTCATTCTCCTCGGGGATCAGCACCGTCTTGATGCCGCCCCGAAGCGCCGCGAGAAGCTTTTCCTTCAGCCCGCCGATGGCCAGCGCGTTGCCGCGCAGCGTGACCTCGCCGGTCATGGCGATGTCCTTGCGGACCGGGATGCCGGTCATCACCGACACGACCGACGTCACCATCGCCAGACCCGCCGAGGGGCCGTCCTTCGGGGTCGCCCCCTCGGGCACGTGGACGTGGATGTCGCGCTTGGAGAACTCGGGCGGGCTGATGCCCAGTTCGGGCGCAACCGAGCGGACGAAGCTTGCCGCCGCATCGATCGATTCCTTCATCACGTCGCCCAGTTTCCCGGTCGTCTTCATGACGCCCTTGCCGGGCAGCTTCAGCGCCTCGATCTGCAGCAGGTCGCCGCCCGCCTGGGTATAGGCAAGGCCCGTCACCACGCCGACCTGATCCTCTTTCTCGGCCAAGCCATAGCGGAAGCGGCGGACGCCGAGATATTCCTCGGCCTTCTCGGGCGTGACCTCGACCGACGTGACCTTGCCCTTGAGGATCTCGGTCACGGCCTTACGGGCCAGCTTGGCGATCTCGCGCTCAAGGCTCCGAACCCCGGCCTCCCGCGTGTAGTAGCGGATGACATGGGTCAGCGCCTCGTCCGAAACCGAGAACTCGCCCTTCCTCAGACCGTTCGCCTTGATCTGCTTGGGCAGCAGGTGCTGGCGCGCGATCTCGCGCTTCTCGTCCTCGGTGTAGCCGGCCAGCGGGATGATCTCCATCCGGTCCAGCAGTGGCCCTGGCATGTTGTAGCTGTTGGCCGTGGTGATGAACATCACGTTCGACAGGTCGTATTCCACCTCAAGATAGTGGTCCACGAAGGTCGCGTTCTGTTCCGGGTCCAGTACCTCGAGCATCGCCGACGCCGGATCGCCACGGAAGTCCTGACCCATCTTGTCGATCTCATCCAGCAGGATGAGCGGATTCGTGGTCTTGGCCTTCTTCAGCGCCTGGATGATCTTGCCGGGCATCGAGCCGATATAGGTCCGGCGGTGACCGCGGATCTCGGATTCGTCACGCACGCCGCCAAGCGAGATGCGGATGAACTCGCGCCCCGTGGCTTTCGCCACCGAACGGCCGAGCGAGGTCTTGCCGACGCCGGGCGGGCCGACGAGGCAGAGGATCGGGCCTTTCAGCTTGTCCGAGCGGTTCTGCACGGCAAGATACTCGACGATCCGTTCCTTGACCTTTTCAAGGCCGTAGTGGTCGGCGTCCAGCACCCGTTCGGCGGCCGCAAGGTCACGCTTGGTGCGCGACTTCACGCCCCAAGGCAGCGACAGCAGCCAGTCGAGATAGTTGCGGCTGACCGTAGCCTCGGCCGACATCGGCGACATCGACTTCAGCTTCTTCAGCTCGGCCTGCGCCTTTTCGCGCGCCTCTTTGCTGAACTTGGTCTTCTCGATCTTCTCTTCCAGCTCGGCGAGTTCGTTCTGGCCTTCATCGCCATCGCCCAGCTCGCGCTGGATCGCCTTCATCTGCTCGTTGAGGTAATACTCGCGCTGCGTCTTCTCCATCTGGGTCTTGACGCGGGACTTGATCTTCTTCTCGACCTGCAGGACCGACATCTCGCCCTGCATCAGGCCATAGACCTTCTCAAGCCGCTCGGCGACGTTCAGCGTTTCCAGCAGTTCCTGCTTGCGGGCCACGTCGATCCCCAGGTGCCCCGACACGAGGTCGGCCAGCCGGTGCGCGTCGCGCGCCTCGGCGACCGAGGTCACGGCTTCCTCGGGGATATTCTTGCGGACCTTGACGTAGCGCTCGAACTCTTCCGCAACGGTGCGGATCAGGGCGGTGACGCTTTCGGCGTCACCCTCGGTCTCGGCCAGCGGTTCCGCAGAGGCCTGGAAGTAATCCTCGTTTTCGGTGAAGCCGGTGATCCGCACGCGCTTCTGCCCCTCGACAAGCACCTTCACAGTGCCATCGGGCAGCTTGAGCAACTGCAGGACATTGGCCAGCACGCCGGTGGTGAAGATGCCGTCCGTCTCGGGCTCGTCCACCGAGGCATCCTTCTGGGCGGCCAGAAGGATGGGACGATCGGCCTCCATCACGGCCTCCAGCGCGCGGACCGACTTTTCGCGGCCCACGAACAGCGGCACGATCATGTGGGGGAAGACCACGATGTCGCGCAGCGGAAGCACCGGATAGGTAGCCTGGGTCGTGTCGTTCATGAAACATCCTTTCGTGCCCGGACCGGCGGCCCCCAAAAGAACAGGCAGCGCGCCGGGCCTGCTTGGGACATATCTAGGAACCGCAGGCTTGTGCTGCAATGGCCCATCCGGGGACGCCGCGTTCCGACCTTCGGGGCATTTTATCGATGAGGATGGTGCCGAGCACATGGCTCAGCGGGGGATCACGATCTCGGCCCTGAGGCCGCCCAGCCGGGCATCGCTGAGGCGCAATTCGCCCCCATGGGCGCGGGCGATGTCGGCGGCGATGGCGAGCCCCAGGCCCGCCCCCTGTCCTCGGTCCTGGTTGCGGGCCGCATCCAGCCGCACGAAGGGCCGGACCGCTTCCTCGCGCCGCCCGGGGGGGATGCCGGGGCCGTCATCCTCGACCGCGATGCGCAGGCTGCGCGAGGTCAGGACGGCCTCGAGTTCGGCGCGCGAGCCGTAGCGGACGGCGTTGCCGACCAGGTTCTCGATCGCGCGGCGCAGCGCTTGGGGGCGGATGACGGCGGTGGCGTCAGGACTGTCCGAATGGAAGCGGGCCAGCCTGACGGGCTGGCCGCCACGCTGCGCGTCGCCCACGATCCCGTCCATGAACTCGCGCATGGCCACCGTCTCGGGTCCGCCATCCTGCGCCTCGGTCCGTGCGTGGTCCAGGAAGGCGTCGATCATCGTCCCCATCTCGGCCACGTCGCGTTCCATGTCGGCGATCTCGTCGCGTTCGGGGGGCAGGTCGGGGCCGAGCATGGACAGTCCCAGCCGCAGGCGCGTCAGCGGCGTCCGCAGGTCATGGCTGATCCCCGACAGCATCATCCTGCGCTGTTCGTTCTGCCGCTCGATCCGGGCCCGCATCTCGACAAAGGCGCGGCCGGCGCTGCGGACCTCGGACGCCCCCGCGGGACGATAGGGCTTGACCTGCCCGCGGCCGTAGGCGTCCGCCGCATCGGCCAGCCGCCGGATCGGGCGCAACTGGTTGCGCAGGAAAACCGACGCGATGGCCGTCATCAGCAGCGACGTCGCCACCATCAGGACCAGCAACTGATGCGGGTTCGAGGGCGTCAGCCGCCGGCGCGGCAATTCCAGCAGGAAGGGGCGGGGGCCGCCCACCAGCACCCTGACCCGCCGCAGGTCCCACAGGTCCACCGCCTCGACCGCGGGCAGGCGCCGGTGCATGTCGGCGATGACCACCCGGCCCGAAAAATCGTAGAACCGGCGCCGCTCCTCGACCGTCCTGGACGGAGGCAGTTCCAGAGTCAGGCCCAGCGGCACCGCGATCTCCTGTCCCGCGATCAGGGCCTGCGGGCCGTCGGGAGCCGACAGCACGCGGTCGGTGACCAGCGCGACCTCGGCCGCGGCTGTTTCCACCATCTGCTGGGTCACATCCTCGAAATGCCGCTGCAGGAACATGACCGTGACGACCAGCGTGATCACCACCACCGGCAGGAACAGGATCAGCGCCGCCCGCCCGTAAAGGCCGCGCGGCAGAAGATGCTTGAGCCAACTGGAAACCATGCTCACCTCGCTTGCGTCCGGCCCGGCGCCGGTCCAGCCTAGGGGGATGAGCGAGACAGCGAAAGTGCGGGTGCTGTGCGCCCCGAACCCCTCGGCCATGACCGGGCCGGGGACCAACAGCTTCCTGATCGGCGAGGACGAGGTCGCGGTGATCGACCCCGGCCCGGACGATCCCGGCCATATCCAGGCGATCCTCGACACCGCCGAGGGGCGGATCTCGCACATCCTGCTGACCCACGCGCATCTGGACCACTCGGCCGGCGTCGCGCGGCTGGCGCAGGCCACGGGCGCCCCGGTCTTCGCCTTCGGTCCCGCTGACGCCGGCCGCTCTCCCACGATGGAGCGGCTGGCCGCGTCCGGGCTGGTCGCAGGCGGCGAGGGCATCGACGCCGCCTTCCAGCCCGACATCGTCCTGCGCCATGGCGAGGTCCTGCAATCCTCGGACTGGCGCATCGAGGCCCTGCACACCCCCGGCCACATCGGCAGCCACCTGAGCTTCCGCCTTGGCGACGCCATCTTCTGCGGCGATCTGGTGATGGGATGGAGCACGACGCTGATCTCTCCCCCCGACGGGGATCTGGTGGATTTCCTGCGCTCGCTGGACCTGCTGGGGCGGCTTGCCCCCCGCATCCTTTATCCCGCCCATGGCGACCCGATCACCGAGCCTTTGGCCCGGCTTGCCGAGCTTGCCGCCCACCGCCGCGCCCGCAGCGCCCAGATCATGGCCGCGCTGGGTCCCGCCCCCCGCACCGCGCACGACCTTGCCGCCCGCATCTACGACATTCCGCCCGCCCTGATGCCCGCCGCCGAGCGCAACGTGCTGGCCCATCTGCTGGCCTTGTGGGATCTGGGCGCGGTCCTCTGCGAAGGCCCGCCCGCCGCCGGTGCGGTCTGGTGCATCGCCTGATGACCAACGGACAAAATTCTTCCAGAAGCCTCTGGACGCCCCGGTAGCCGAGTGCTAGATGCCCTCCCGTGTTCCGGCGTAGCTCAGCGGTAGAGCAGTTGACTGTTAATCAATTGGTCGTAGGTTCGATCCCTACCGCCGGAGCCAAAAAATCCAATGATATCACCTGTGTCGAAGCGGGCGGCCTAAGGTCGCCCTTCTCGATTTTGCGCTTGGGTAATCCTCGGGGTAACGGATGACGGTCAAGAATGAGCTTGCCAGCGCGGTTCGCACGCACGTTGAAAAGCTCATCTACTTCAAGCTTGGTGCCTCGGGCGCCTGCATCGCGTATGCAATGTCCCTCACCGACGCCATACCGTTGCGCTTCCCGCACATCTTGATCCTCATGGCCCTGATCTCATGGGGTGGCTCGTTTCTGACAGGTCACAGGGCGCTCAAAGCATTGGAAGGGATTATCCAGACAAATTACAACTTCGTCGATATGGGGGAACAGGTGCCACCCGAATTGCACCCGGACCTCAAAGATTTCATCGGCAGCACAGAGTTTGTCCCGAGGCAGCGCAGGCTGGATTGGTGGTCCGGCGTCCAGACTTTCTTATTGGTGTTAGGTGCCGCCTTAGTGTTCGCTTGGCGCGTCGCGATGGCGTATCAATAGCAAAACCAAGGGCAGCGCCATTGTCCCCGAATCCTGAACGCCGCGCTTGCCGCCATGACGAAGGCAGGCCGCATCCTGACGGTGTTACAGGGCACTAACCGTCATGTCCGGCGCGTCGGGTCTGTTTCCCAAGGCGCGCCACCCTATCCGATCATAGCCGCGTCTTGAGGAACGCCAGGACAGCGGCCTTTCACTCGATAACGCGGTGCCCGCTGGTCGGGCTTTACTGGGTGGCACCTGCAATTGCGGCATGGGTCTTCGCAGTTCTGGAAACTTCGGCCCCCGCCCATGCCATCTCCGATGTCCGGCCACTTGCCTTCGGTCCCACGAAGGCTGAAAGGGGCGCCTCAGGGCATCGGCACGCGCGGGCCGCCGTGGCCGGGGCGGTCCATCTGCGCCCATTCGGGCACCCAGCCCATCCACTCGATCATCCCGATCGCCATCACGGCCGCCACGATCGCCGCGACCATGGCCGCCTGACGCGCCGAAGGCGGGTTGCGGACCCACCGCGCCGCCCGCATCAGCCAGATCATGTTGTTCATCCTGCTCGACCTCTGTTAGACAAGCCCCGCCTGACGCCGAAGGACCGCTTGTGCCCCGCCACGCCGAAACGAAAGTGCTGCCCTATACCGCGCAGCAGATGTATGACCTCGTCGCGGATGTTGAAAGCTATCCGAACTTCCTGCCGTGGAACACCGCGGCCCGCATCCGCTCGCGCCAGCAGCAGCCCGACGGGTCCGAGGTGATCGAGGCCGACCTGGTCATCAGCTTCAAGGTCTTCCGCGAACGCTTCGGCAGCCGGGTCACGCTGTTTCCCGACGAAAAGCGCATCGACACCCGCTATCTCGACGGCCCCTTCACCCACCTGCACAGCGAATGGGACTTCGCCGACCGTCCCCAGGGCGGCTGCGAGGTCAAGTTCTTCGTGGATTTCGAGTTCCGCAACGCGCTTCTGGGAAAGGTGATCGGCGTCGTCTTCGGCGAGGCCATGCACCGCATCGTCCGCGCCTTCGAGGAACGGGCGAAGAAGCTCTACGGCGCGGGTCGGGCGGCGGATTCCCACAGGGCGTAATCCTCGGCCAGCGCCGCGCGCAGCCGGGCGGCGGTCTCCTCGCTCAGCGCCATGTCGGCGGGGGGCGAGACGTTGACGCGGTTCAGCTTCAGCGTGGTCTGCAGCGCCTCCTCGAAGAATCGCAGCACCGCGTCCATCTGCTCGTACTGGAACAGCAGGTCGGGGCCGCGCTTGCCGGGCGCGGGCGACAGGAATCCCGACTGCCGCCCAAGCGCCGCATAGGGGGGACGGTCGTCCGACAGGTAGTCCTGCACGAAGCCTTCGAAGCTGATGCCGAAGGTGCTGTTGGGCTGCCCCACCACCTGCGGCCGCTGGCGATAGCGATACCAGCTGCCCAACCAGTCGGTCGGCTCGCGCAGGATGGCGGCGACCCTGAACCGCTCGCCGGGAATGTTGCGCAGCAGCGGCTCGATCCGCAGGTTGTACTGGCTCATGGTCAGGTGCTTGATCTCGGGGCGGGATCGCAGGACGATTTCTGCCTTCGGCGCCAGCGCGGCTTCCAGCGCGGTGGTCCCGGTCTTCGGGATCGACAGCAGCACGAGGCGGGGGGCGACGAAACCCAGCATGGCGGACCTTTCCTGTTGCCCGCGGTATCCTTGCGGCCGGGCCGCTTGGCAAGTGCGTCCGGCCGTGGCAGGTCTTGCCCACAGATTGAGGGAACGCAGCATGACGCCACGCCAGCAGGTCTTCGCCGCCATCGACGCCGCCAACGCCGCCGACCCGAGGCTGGAGGATGGCCAGCCGGTCGAACTGCTCTACGGCCAGCGCATGACCGCCGAACAGGAACGGCTGTATTCCGACGCCCCGGACACGCTGGCGATCGCCTGCCGCGGCCAGCATATCGAGCGCTGGCTTCTGCCGCGCCAGGACTTCCCCGAAGGGCGCGAGGGCTACCTGACCTGGCGGCGCGAACAGGGCCGCCGCCATGCCGAGCGCGTCATGGGCCTGATGCGCGACGCGGGCTACCCCGAGGATCAGGTGGACCACGCGGGCCGGATGCTGCGGAAGGAAGGCATCAAGCGCGACCCCGCCGTGCAGGCGCTGGAGGACGTCGCCTGCTTCACCTTCATCCGCCACTACCTTGGCGATTTCGCGACCACGCAGGAACCCGATGCGCTGCTGGTGATCGTCCAGAAGACCGCCCGCAAGATGTCACCCGAGGCCCGCAGCCGCGCGCTGGCCGAGTTCCCGATGCCTGCTGCCTTTGCCGCCGCCTTCGAGCTTGAGGACGCAAGATGATCGACCTTGCGCCCCCCTGCGAAGGCTGCCGCTGCGCGATCGGCGCGGGTCCGGTCGAGCCTGCCCGCCCGCCTTTCGCCGCGGTTGTCGCCCATGGCCAGCCCGGCGATCCCGGCGCCCTGCAGCCCGAGCTTGAGGCGCTGGCCGCCGCGGTGCAGGCGCTGATGCCGGGCTGGAACGTGCGGGGGGCGACGCTCGCCTGCCGCCGCAGCCTGTCGGCGCTGGCGGGCGTGCAACTGATCTATCCCCAGTTCATGGCCGACGGCTGGTTCGTCCGCAGCGAGACGCCGCGCCGGCTGGCCGAGGCGGGGGTCGAGGGCGCGCGGATGGTCGCGCCCCTCGGGCTTGATCCCGAGATGCCTGCCATCGGCGCGCGTGTCGCGCGGGATGCGGCGCAAGCGGCCGGGATCGACCCGGCGCGGGCGACGCTGGTGGTCGTGGGCCACGGCTCGAAGGGGTCGCGTGCATCCGCCAACAGCACCCGCGCCTTTGCCGAGGCTCTGCCGGACGGGGCGGGCTTTGCCCATGTCACCACCGCCTTCATCGAGGAAGCGCCCTTCCTCTCCGATGTCGTGCCCCAAGGCCCCGCCGTCTGCCTGCCCTTCTTCGCCACCAACGGCGGCCATACGATCGAGGACATCCCCCAAGGCTGGCACGGCCATGGCCCCATCGCGCCGCCCATCGGCACGACCGGCGACATCCCCCGCCTGATCGCCGCCGCCCTGCAGAAGGCCGCCGCCACAGCCGAGGTTGCGGGCGGCTGACGTTCTCTTTTGCCGCTGCCTCTCGGGGGCTGCCTGCCCCCGAGAGGCCTTCGGCCTCTTCACCCGAGGATATGCGAAACTGTCCGAAGCATTGTCAGGGGGCGAATGGCGGCGGGGCTTCGGGGTGCCCGGCGGAAAGTTTCTGTCGGGCAGGGCCGGGGTGCCGGGGCAAGGCCTTCAGGTGGCCGGATCATCAGAAGCCGCGTCTTGCCAGCATTCTGGCGAGCATCCGGTCCACGGCGGTGTAGATCGTCAGCGACAGCGCCACCACGACGATCAGCGCGGCGAACATCAGGTCGGTCTTCATCCGCCCGTTCGCCTGGATCATCAGGGCGCCGAGGCCCCGCGCGCCGCCGACCCATTCGCCGATGACCGCGCCCACCGGCGCATAGATCGCCCCCAGCCGCAGCCCCGAGGCAAGCCTCGGCAGCGCCGCCGGAAAGCGCAGGTGCCGCAGTTCCGCCCAAGCCCCAGCGCCCATGGTCCGCGCCACGTCCATCTGCGCCGCGGGCGGCGACATCAGCCCGTCGTAAAGCGCCTGCGCCACCGGCACGAAGACGATCAGCACCACCATCGCCACCTTCGGCGCCATGCCGAAGCCCAGCCACAGCGTCAGGATCGGGGCGAGCGCGAAGACCGGGATGGTCTGGCTGACCACCAGCACCGGGGACAGCGCGCGGCCGATCCGCGGCAAGGCGGCCATCGTGGCGGCGGTGACGATGCCCAGCGTCGCGCCCAGGAACAGGCCGAGCACGGTTTCCCAGGCCGTCAGCAGGGCCGCGGGGGCAAGCTCGGCGCGGGATTGCCACAGCGCGGTTCCGACCGACAGCGGGCCGGGCAGCAGGTAGGGGGGCAGGGCCGTGACCCGCACGAAGCCTTCCCACAGCAGCAGGGCCGCCGCGATGGCCAGCAGCGCCCTCATGCGAGCAGCCTGTCCGTCAGGGCGGCCTGCGCGGCCAGCACCTCGGACGCGTCGTGGCGGCGCGGGGCGGGTCCGGGCGGGGCGGGATGGTCGTGCAGCCCCCCGGGCGTCATCACCACGATGCGGTCGCCGAGGCGCGCGGCCTCGGCCGGGTCATGCGTGACCATCAGCACGGTCCTGTCCCGCAGCAGCGCCGCCGCCATGTCGCCGGTTTCAAGCCGCAGGCGCGCATCCAGCGCCGAGAAGGGCTCGTCCAGCAGCACCAGCGGCCGGTCCTCGGCCAGTGTGCGGGCCAGCGCCACCCGCTGCCGCTGCCCGCCCGAAAGCTGTGCGGGCAGGCGGTCCTCCAGCCCCTCCAGCCCCACCGCATCGATCAGCGCCGCGATACGGGCGGGGTCGGCACGCTCGTGCCGCAGCCGCGCCCCGAGGCCGATGTTCTGCGCGACGGTCAGCCAGGAAAACAGCCCCGCGTCCTGCCCCATCAGCGCGCAGGGCAGGGTCGAGACCTCGCCCCGGAACTCGACCCCCGTCGGCAGCCCGGCCAGCAGCCGCAGCAGCGTCGATTTGCCGACGCCCGAGGCCCCCAGCAGGCAGGTCAGCCGCCCCGGTTCCAGCGCCAACGCCAGCGGCCCGAACAGACCCGGCACCTCGCCCGAGACGCGCGGGGCGGCGGGGGTCATGTCCGCCCCAGGCCCCAGAATGCGGCTTCGAGCCGCGTCGCCGTGGCGAAGCGGTCCGCCAGTTCGCGCCAGCGCGGCAGGGTTTCCGGCGCCCCGCCCAGACGCGCGGAGACGGCGCCGTCGATCAGCGCGCCGACCTCGCGGCAGGCCCGCTGGTAATCCTCGCCCGCATAGGTTCCGATCCAGTCGCGGTAGGGGGTATCCGCTGCCCCTTCGCGGGCAAGCCGCAGGCCGATCTCGCCATAGCCCAGCACGCAAGGGGCCAGAGCCGCCAGCAGATCGAGGAAATCGCCCGAGTAGCCCGCTTCCAGCACATAGCGCGTATAGGCGAGGTTCTCGGGCGCCTCGGGGGTGCGCTCAAGCTCCTCGGCCGAAATCCCCGCCCCGGCGCAGAGGCGGATGTGCAGCGGCATCTCGTGGTTCACAAGCGCATCCACGGTGGCGATGCAGGCCCGCATCTCGGCCGTCGTACCCGCCTTGACCGCGCCCAAGGCCCAAGCCCGGCTGAAATGGATCAGGAAGCGGTAGTCCTGCGCCAGATAGTTCAGGAACGCCCCGCGCGGCAGGCTGCCGTCGCCCAGGCCCTGCACGAAGGAATGGCGCACATAGGCGTCCCAGCCTTCGGCGGTGTCGCGCCATGCGGCGAAGCTGCGGCCGTAGTCCGTCATTCCGCCGCCCCCGGATCAAGCGCGAAGCGGGCCACCGGCCAGGCCTCGTCGATCAGCCCGGCGTCCAGCAGGAACTGCTCGAACCGCCGATAGCGTCCGTGGTCCAGCGCGGCGGGGGACAGGGCGAAGCGGCCGAAGGTGTCTTCCCACGCCTGCGTGTTCAGGGCATCCGACAGGTCGGGGGCGTGGGCGGCGAAGATCCCGCGCGCCTCCTCGGGATGGTTCAGCATGAACTGGGTGCCGCGTTCGACCGCCGAAAGAAAGCGGTTCACCCGGTCGCGGTCCATCCGTTCGGGGTTGGCGACGAAGATCAGCTCGTCATAGGCGGGCAGGCCCTCTTCCTCGAGGAACAGGCAGCGGCCCTCGCCGCCAGCCAGCCGCATCTGCGTGACCTCGAAATTGCGGAAACCGCCGATGGTGGCGTCCACCTGCCCCGACAGAAGCGCCGAGGTCAGCGCCCAGTTGACGTTGACCATCTCGACATCGTCCAGCGTCATGTCCGCGGTCGCCAGCAGGGCCGAGACCAGCGCCTGTTCCACCCCCGCGACCGAATAGCCGATCCTGCGGCCTTTCAGGTCGGCCACCTCCTGCACCGGCCCGTCCGCCCGCACCATCAGGCAGTTCAGCGGCATCGCGACCAGGGTGCCCACGCGGCGCAGGGGCAGCCCCTCATGCACCTGCAGGTGCAGTTGCGGCTGGTAGCTGATCCCCAGGTCGGCGCGGCCCGCTGCCACCAGCTTGGGCGGGTCGGCGGGGTCGGCGGGGGACACGATCTCGACCTCCAGGCCGGCATCGGTGAAGAAGCCCCGTTCCTCGGCGATCACGATGGGGGCATGGCCGGGGTTCACGAACCAGTCGAGTATCAGCGTCAGCCTGTCCTGCGCCAGCGCAGGGGAAGCCAGCGCCATCAGCGCGGCGGTCAGCAGGTGCTTCATCAGCGGTCTCCGGTGGCGATCAGGACAATGTCGGCATGGGTGGGCGCAAGGATGCGCGCCGCGCGCCATGCCCGCAGGCCGGACCGGCAGGCGATGACCGCGCGGGCGCCCCGTGGCGGCTGCGGCGGGACCGCGGGATCGGCGCGCAGGGCGGCGGGGTGGACGGGGGTCGGGGCCTCGTCCTCGGGGCGCAGTTCCAGCACGAAGTCGCCCTCGCGGATGTCGCCCGCGTCGATGAAGCGGAAGCCGCCCTCGGGTTCCGCCGCGTTGTCGAAGCGGAAGCCGCCCCAGCGCAGGCCAGTCCCCAGCGTGACCAGTTGGCCCAGGGGCGATGGCTTCAGCCCCAGCAGCACCGCCAGCGCCATCTGCGCCTGCATGGTGCCGAGCATCCCGACAACAGGGCCAAGGACGCCCGCGGTCGCGCAGGTCGCGGCGCGTTCGGGCAGGTCGGGGAACACCGCCCGCAGGCCCGGCGCCCCGCCGCAGAAGCCCCCGCAATAGCCCGTCAGCCCCAGCGCCGAGGCCGAGATCAGCGGCACCCCCGCCGCCAGGCAGGCATCCGACAGGATGTAGCTCATCGCGAAGCTGTCGCCGCAGTCCAGCACGACATCCATCCCCTCGACCAGTTCCGCCGCATTCGCGGGTGTCAGGGGATGGTGGACGGGGACGACGGAAATGCCGGGATCGAGCGCCGCGACAAAGGCCCGCGCCGAGTCCGCCTTGTTCCACCCGACGCGCCCCGCGTGGATCGGCTGGCGGTGCAGGTTGGTGGTTTCCACCACGTCGGGATCGACGATGGTCAGCGTCCCCACCCCTGCGCCCGCCAGATACATGATCGCGGGCGAGCCCAGCCCGCCCGCACCGACCACCAGCAGCCGCGCGCCTCGCAGCTGCGCCTGTCCCCTTTCGCCGACTTCGGGCAGGATCATCTGGCGCAGATGCCGTTCTTCCTTGAGAAATGCCCCACGGGGATTTTGGAGGCTCGGACAGGAAGCGGAAAGGGAAACAGCCTCCGAAGCTGTTTCCCCGCCGGTTGAGTCCGGTGGATTGTTCTCGGCGGCAAACGGGCCGGCAGGCCCGAGGGGGTGTGTGTAACCCCCGCCTTGGGGGGCGTCCTTGCTCATCCCACCGCCCTCAGCCATTCGCGCATCCTCGCGTCGGGGTCGGGGTTCCGCGTGATGTCCGTCACCGCCGACGCGACATCTGCCCCGGCCTTCAGCGCCGCGCGGCCCCGCTCGGGCGTCAGCCCGCCGATGGCGACCAGCGGCACCTCGCCGACCCTCCGCTTCCATTCCGCCACGCGGTCCAGTCCCTGCGGCGCCCAGGGCATCTTCTTCAGGATTGTCGGCCAGACGGGACCGAGCGCGACATAATCGGGCCGCAGCGACAGGGCGCGATCAAGCTCGGCATCGTCATGGGTCGAAATCCCCAACCGCAGCCCGGCGGCTCGGATGGCCGGGATGTCCGCGCCGTCCAGATCCTCCTGTCCCAGATGCAGCCAGTCGCAGCCAAGCTCGATCGCAAGCCGCCAGTGGTCGTTGACGACAAGGATCGCACCCGCCGCGCGGGCATGGCCGCGCGCCGCCGCGATCTCGGTCCGCAGCGCGTCCTCGGGGGCATCCTTGACGCGAAGCTGGACCATGCGGGTGCCCACCGCCAGCGCCCGCGCCACCCAGTCGGCGGAATCGAAGATCGGATAAAAGCGCGGCAGCCTTTGCGTCATTGCAGGAAGGCCTTGCCGATCAGGGGCGTCGATGGCGTCGCCATCTCGCGTTCGTCGATCGGGTCGGCAAGGAAGGCCGCGCGTCCCGCATCCAGCGCCTGCGCCATCGCGCGGGCCATCGTCACCGGATCGCCCGCCTTGGCGACGGCGGTGTTCAGCAGAACTGCGTCAAAGCCCAGTTCCATCGCCGCCGCGGCGTGGCTGGGCCGCCCGATGCCCGCGTCGATCACCAGCGGCACATCCGGGAAGGCCGCCCGCAAGGCCCGAAGCCCCAGCGGGTTGTTCAGCCCCAGCCCCGAACCGATGGGCGCGCCCCAAGGCATCAGCACCTCGCACCCGGCCCGCAGCAACTGGTCGCAGACCGACAGGTCCTCGGTGCAGTAGGGAAAGACCTTGAAGCCCTGCCGCGACAGTTCCCGCGCCGCCTCGACCAGCGCAAAGACATCGGGGGCCAGCAGGTCGTCATGGCCGATGACCTCCAGCTTGATCCAGTTGGTCCGCAGCAGCTCGCGCGCCATCTGGGCGGTGGTCACGGCTTCCTTGACCGTGTGGCAGCCGGCCGTGTTGGGCAGAAGCGCCACGCCCAGTTCCTCGATCAGCCGCAGGAAAGCCTGCCCGCCGCCCGATTCCCGCCGCAGCGAGACGGTGGCGACGCCCGCGCCCGAGGCGCTGAAGGCCGCGGCAAGGATCGCCGGGCTGGGATATTGCGCAGTCCCCAGCATCATCGGCGAGGATATGGACTTGCCGTAGAAAACCGGCATTTCAGCCTCCCTGCATGGGGGACAGGATTTCAAGCGTGTCGCCCGGCGAGAGTTCCGTGTCCGGCCGCGCCTCCTGCGGGACGAACTGCCCGTTCAGCGCCGTCGCGACCCGCGCATGGCCAAGGTCGAGTGCCGCCAGCGCATCCGCCACGGTGGCCGCCTTGATCTCTTTCATCTCACCGTTGATCGTCAGTTTCATGCCAGAACTCCGGTTTCGCATCCGTGTCGATATGGTCGGCAAGCTGCCGGGCGACGGCGGGCGCCAGCAGATAGCCGTGGCGGTAAAGGCCGTTGGCGCAAAGCCGGCCATCCACGCGGCCGATCCGCGGAAGGTTGTCGGGGAAGGCCGGGCGCGCATCCGCGCCCAGTTCGAGGATCTCGGCCTCGCCGAAGGCCGGGTTCAGCGCATAGGCCGCGCTGAGCAGTTCCAGCACCGAGCGCGCGGTCACGACGCCCCGCCGGTCGCTTTCGATCATCGTCGCCCCCAGCATGAAGACTCCGTCGCCGCGGGGAACAAGATAGATGGGAACGCGGGGATGCAAAAGCCGGACGGGCCGCGACAGTTTCACCTCGGGGCAGCGCAGCACCAGCATCTCGCCCCGGACCCCGCGCAGGTCGGGCAGGATGTCGCGGGCGGCAAGGCCGCGGCAGTCGATGACCTCGCCCGCATCCCCGGGCGGCTCGGCCAGGACGTCGATCCCCCGCGCCGCCAGCCCCGATTGCAGCGCGGCCATCGCGGCGCGGGGGTCCAGATGCGCCTCGGCCGCGAAGAACAGGGCGCGGTCGAAGCGGTCGCTCAGGTCCGGTTCCAGTTCGCCTATACGGTTGCCGGCGATAATCTCATGGCCCTCGGTCCGGCGGGCAAAGCGGTCGAGTTCCGCCCGGTCGCGTCCCAGCGCCACGACCAGCGTGCCGTTGCGGGTGACGCCACCGGCATGGCTTTCCCACCAGTCGATGGCGGTCTGGCCGTGGCGCAGTACGGGTTCCTCGGCGCTCTCGAACTCGCAGAAGGGCGCGAGCATGCCCCCCGCCCACCAGGAACAGCCGTGCCCGCCCGGGCCAGCCCCGGGGTCCACCAGCGCGACTTCGTGGCCGCGAGCGGCAAGTTCCGTGGCCACTGCCAGCCCCATGACCCCCGCGCCGAGGATGGTGAAGCGCCCGCTCACGCCGTCCACCATTCATGGAAGTGATGCACCGGGCCGTGACCGCTGCCCACCCGCAGGCTGTCCGCGGCGGCGATTGCCCCCTGCAGCCAGCGATGGGCGCGTTCCACGGCCTCGGGCACCGGCCGGCCCAGCGCCAGCCCCGCCGCGATGGCCGAGGACAGCGAGCAGCCGGTGCCGTGGCTGTTCTTCGTGCGGATGCGCGGCGCGGAAAAGCTGCGGGTCTCGGGACCGACAAGCAGGTCGGTGCAGGTCTCGCCCTCGGCATGACCTCCCTTCATCAGCACCCATTGGCTGCCCAGCGCGGCCAGCGCCCGGCCCTGTGCCTCGGCCTCGGTCATGTCCCCGGCCACGGTGCGGCCCAGCAGCCGCGCGGCTTCCGGCAGGTTGGGGGTCAGGACCGTGGCGCGCGGCATCAGCAGATCGCGCAGGGCGGCGATGGCGTCATCCTCGATCAGCCGGTCGCCCGACTTGGCGATCATCACCGGGTCAAGGACCAGCGGCACCCTGTGCCCTTCCAGCGCCTCGGCCACGGCCCTTGTGGCGGCGGCGGTCCCCAGCATCCCGATCTTCACCGCGCTGACGTTCAGGTCGTCGAAGACCGCCTCGATCTGGGCGCGGATCATCTGCGGAGAGACGCTTTCCACGCGGGTCACGGCGTGGGTGTTCTGCGCGGTGATCGCGGTCAGGACGCTGGCGCCATAGACGCCCAGCGCCGAGAATGTCTTGAGATCGGCCTGGATGCCGGCCCCGCCGCCGCTGTCGGACCCCGCGATGGTCAGCGCGATCGCCATGTCTTCCCCCAACGATGGCCGGCAAAGGGGGACATGGCAGCCGCAGTTGCACGGCATGGCCCGTTCCCTTCGCCGGCATGACCCGGATCAGGTTCGATGGGTGCTGTGCCTTGCACATCTCAGCCCCGCGCGGGGCGCCCCAACGAGCGTTGGATCAATCATAGCAGCCCCATCGCAGGGGGCAAGCGGGTCACGCGCAACTTGCGCCGGGGTTCTGGCGGGACTGCAGCAAGCGGCGGTTTTCACCCCCGGGATGGACCCCCGCCCCCTCTTCACTCCCAGAGGATGTTCACGACCGCGCGGACCCTTCGCGGGGCGCCGAAAGATCGGGGCTTCGGAGGGTTCCAAATATCCTCGGGGGGGAATCGCCGAAACGGTGACGGGGGGTAGGCGGCCCCCCTGCTGCGGTGGCGATCCGGCGCGACCTACAGCCCCAAGGCGCCATAGCTGGTGGCGATGCGGCGGATCGCGACGATATAGGCGGCGGTCCGCAGGTCGGGCACGCGGCCGTCCTCGGCCTGCACCGTCGCCATCTGCTGGAAGGCGCTGCGCATGGTGTCGTCCAGTCCCGAGCGCACCAGTTCCAGTTCATCCGCGCCGCGCAGGTATTTCTGCTTGAAGCCCTCGGACAGTGTCCAGCCCGACCCGGTGTCGGCTGACAGGCGTTCCAGTTCATCGACCAGCAGGGCGTGGCGGGCTTCCTCCTGCCGCCGCTCCAGCCGGCCGAAGCTGATCTGCTGCAGGTTCTTGACCCATTCGAAATAGCTGACCGTGACGCCGCCCGCGTTGGCGTAAAGGTCGGGCAGGATGACGGTGCCGCGCCGGCGCAGGATCTCGTCGCCCTCGGCGGTGATGGGACCGTTCGCCGCCTCGACCACCAGCCGCGCATGGATGCGACCGGCATTGCCCGCGTGAATCACGCCCTCCATCGCGGCCGGGATCAGGATGTCGCAGTCGAGTTCCAGCGCACCCGCCGAGTCCGCCTCGAAGCTCGCGCCGGGGAAGCCCCTGACCCCGCCGGTCGCGTGCAGGTGCGACTGCAGGTCGGCGATGTTCAAACCGTCCGGGTTCATCACCGCCCCGTCGCGTTCGGCCACGGCGATGATCTTCGCGCCGTCCTCGGTGGACAGGAACTGCGCCGCGTGGAAGCCCACGTTGCCCAGGCCCTGCACGACGACACGCTGGCCTTCCAGCGAGCCGGTCAGGCCCGCGCGGGCCAGCACCTCGGGCGTGCGGAAGACCTCGCGCAGGGCGTATTGCACGCCGCGGCCCGTGGCCTCGACCCGGCCCGCGATGCCGCCCAGCCGCAGCGGCTTGCCGGTGACGCAGGCGCGGGCGTTGATGTCCTCGGGGTGCAGGCGCTTGTAGGCATCGGCCATCCAGGCCATCTCGCGCTCGCCCGTGCCCATGTCGGGCGCCGGCACGTTCTGGCTGGGCGAGATCAGGCTGCGCCGCGACAGCTCGTAGGTGAAGCGGCGGGTGATCTTCTCAAGCTCGTCCTCCTCCCAGGCGCGGGGGTCCAGCGTCAGCCCGCCCTTGGACCCGCCGAAGGGCAGTTCCACCAGCGAGCATTTGTAGGTCATCAGCGCGGCCAGCGCCTCGACCTCGTCCTGGTTGACGCCCAGCGCATAGCGGATGCCGCCCTTGACCGGCTCGTGGTGTTCGGAATGAACCGAACGGTAGCCGGTGAAGGTATGGATCTGCCCCCGCAGCCGGACGCCGAAGCGGACGACGTAGGTGGAATTGCAGACGCGGATCTTCTCCTCCAGCCCCGGCGCGAGGTCCATGAGGCTCGCAGCCTGGGTGAACATCCGGTCGACCGAGTCGCGGAACGATGGCTGCGTGAAGGGAGCATTCATGGCGGGCGTCCTTCTTGGGGGCGCCTGCGGGCGCCGGGTCTGGGCTGCCCGAAGCTTAGGCAGCCGAAGCGCCGTCCGTCCACGAACAATGACGTTCCGCCGGTGCGGCTGGACAGTTCGCCGGTGGCGCAAACGCACCCTTCAACGGGCGGCCGGCGACATAGGTTTCCACCACCGCGCGGTCGTCGCCCATGACCTGAAGGATGAACAGTTCCTGCATCAGCGAATCCACCTTGTCGTGCCGCAGCCGCATGGCTTCCGTGGCGCGGGGGTCCAGCACCACCAGGTCGGCATATCGGCCCGGCTGGACGCTGCCGACCCGGTCCTCCATCCCCAAGGCGATGGCATTTCCACGCGTGGCCCAGTGGAAGGCCGCGAAAGGGTGCATCCGCTGGCCGCGCATCTGGGCGATCTTGTAGGCCTCGGACAGCGTCGCGAGCATCGACCAGCTGGTGCCGCCGCCGATGTCGGTGGCGACCCCGGTGACGATCCCTGCGTCCCGCATCCCCCGGTCGTCGAACAGCCCCGAGCCGAGAAACAGGTTCGAGGTCGGGCAGTGGACCGCCCGCGTCCCCGTCTCGGCCATCTGCGCGATTTCGCGGTCGGACATATGGATCGCATGGCCCATCAGGCTGCGCGGCCCCAGCAGGCCGAAGCGGTCGTAGATGTCGAGGTAATCCTTCGCCTCGGGATAAAGCTGCATGGTCAGCTCGATCTCGGCGCGGTTCTCGTTGAGGTGCGTCTGGATCGCGAGGCCGGGGTTCTCGGCGGCCAGCGTCCCGGCTGCCCGCAGCTGTTCGGGCGTCGAGGTGATCGCGAAGCGGGGCGTGATGATATATTCCAGCCGCCCACGTCCGTGCCATTTCTCGATCAGCGCGCGGCTGTCGTCATAAGAGGCCTGCGCCGTGTCCAGCACCGCCTCGGGCGCGTTGCGGTCCATCATGACCTTGCCCGCCAGCATCGCCATGCCCCGCGTCTCGGCCGCCGCGAACAGCGCCTCGGCGCTCTCGCGGTGGACGGAACAGAAGGCGCTGGCGGTGGTGGTGCCGTTCAGGATCAGCTGGTCTAGGAAAGCCTCGGCCATGCGGGCGGCATGGGCGGGGTCGCGGTATTGCGCCTCGATGGGGAAGGTGTGGTCGTTCAGCCAGTCGAGCAGTTGCGCGGCCCAGGCGGCCACGACCTGCACCTGAGGGAAATGGATATGCGGATCGACGAAGCCCGCGGTGATGATGTGGGGGCGGTGGTCTATTTCCTGCGCCCCGGGATTCTTGGTGTCGGCGTAATCGCCCACGGCGAGGATGCGGCCGTCTTCGACCAGGATCGCGCCGTTTTCCCAGAAGCGATGGCTGTCGTCGGTCTCGGCGGGGTCGGCATGGAAGCTCAGCACGCGGCCGCGCAGGAGGGTCTTGGTCATGGGAGGCTTTCGTTTCAGGCGGTTGCGTGGGCCGGGTGGCGGGCCAGCAGGGTAGCCATGATCTCGGTCGCCGTGAAGGCCGCGATGACCTCGGGGCGCTTGTCGCGGACGGTGCCGCCGATGGGGCAGGTCAGCGGCGCGGGGTCGATGCCCCGCTGACGGGCGAAGCGGGCGAAAGTCGCCCGCTTGGTGGCGCTGCCGATCATGCCGACATAAGCGGCGTCGCCCCGCGCCAGCGCCTCGGCGGCGATCAGGAAATCCAGCGCATGGTCGTGGGTCAGGATCACATAGGCTGAACCGGAAGGCGCACGGCGCACCTCGGCCTCGGGCAGGGGGGTGAGTTCGCCCGGCACATCCGCCAGCGCCAATTCGGCCGGGCGCTGGTCGATCAAGCGCAGCTTTACCGGCAGCGGCAGCATTGCGCGGGCGAGCGCGCGCCCGACATGGCCTGCGCCGAAGATCAGCACCGAGGGCTTGAGTGGCGCTGGGCTGGCGGGCTCACGGTCCAGCGTCAGTTCCACCCGCCCGCCGCAGCACTGGCCGATCTCGGGGCCGAGGGGCACGTCCATGACCGCACGCAACTCGCCCCGCGCCAGCATCTGCCGCGCCCGGTCGATGGCAAGGTATTCCAGTTGCCCGCCGCCGATGGTGCCGGTGACGGCGTCGGCGCCCACCATCATCTCGGCCCCTTCCTCGCGGGGGGTGGAGCCTCGGGCGCGGGTGATGCGGACGCGGATCATCCGCCGGTCAGGGCCAGCGGCCCGCCCCGCAGCCGTTCGACGGCCATCAGCACCCGTTCCGGCGTGGCGGGGGCGTCGAGCCTCGGGCATTCGCGATAATCCGCGACCGAGGCGACCGCATGGCCGATCGCCTCGAAGACCGAGATGCCCAGCATGAAGGGCGGCTCGCCCACGGCCTTGGACCGCTTGATCGTGCGCTCCTTGTTTTCCGACCACTCGGCCAGCTTCACGTTGAAGATCTTGGGCCGGTCGGACGCCAGCGGGATCTTGTAGGTCGAGGGCGCGTGGGTCCGCAGCCGCCCCTCCTTGTCCCACCACAGTTCCTCGCTGGTCAGCCAGCCGGTGCCCTGCACGAAGGCGCCTTCCACCTGGCCCTTGTCCAGCGCCGGGTTGATGGACCTGCCCACGTCATGCAGCACGTCCGTCCGCTCGATCACGTATTCCCCTGTCAGCGTGTCCACCGAGACCTCGGAACAGGCCGCGCCATAGGCGTAGTAATAGAAGGGCCGCCCGCGCCCTTCGGCCCGGTTCCAGTGGATCTTGGGCGTGGCGTAGAAGCCCGCGGCCCAGAGCTGGACGCGCGAGAGATAGGCCATCTCGACCACCTTCGAGAACGGGATGGCCTCGCCGCGCACCACGACATGATCGGGGATGAAGGCGATCTCCTCCGGCGTGGCGTCCCTCGCCGTGCAGAGGAAGGCGATGAGCCGCGCCTTGATCTGGTTGCAGGCGTCGAGCGCGGCCATGCCGTTGAGGTCGGTGCCCGAGGAGGCCGCGGTGGCCGAGGTGTTCGGCACCTTCT